>JAITRP010000132.1 GCA_031288305.1 Zoogloeaceae bacterium | reverse complement strand
ACGTCTATTCCGCCGCCTCAAAGGCTTTCGCCGAAGCTTCTCCCGCTTCGAAAAACTCGATCTGATGTTCCGCGCTTTTATCCATTTCGCCCTGATCTCCGATGCTTTATGTTAGTGTGAATAGGCCCTGCTAGCGCAGCGGCGCATTCTGGCGGTCATCTTCTGTCGCTGGGCTTCCTGTCAGCCATTGCAGGCGGCAGGCGGCCTTGAGGTTGGGGATGGAGCGGGGTGGGGCGTGGGCGGCGGCGCGGGCGGGGTTGCGTTCCAGGGTGCAGTCGGTGAGGCGCATGGGGCCGGGCCATTTGAGAATGCGCCAGAAGTCGGCGAATTCCTGTTCGTGGTTCAGGTTTAATTCGAGTTCCAGCTCGCCTTGCCACAGTCGCGCCGCGTCATCGCCCCAGCGTTGCGGCGGCGAAAAAACGGCGCGCGTCTCCGTCATTCCCAGCGCGATACGCGCCTCTTGCAAGCGGTCGTCCAAAAAGTAATCTGGCATAGCGACAGAAAAAAAACCTTGCGCGGAAAGTTCTGCCAATTGCCCGGCAAGGCGTTCGGCTTCCGGGTCCTGCAATGCCGTCAGACGGGCGCGCGCCGCGCGCAGGCGTGTGGCGGATTGTTCCGCGTCCAGCGTCGCGGCCTGGCGTTCACGCTTTCCAAGCCAGGCGGATCCTGCGCCAAGCGCGAGCAACAGCAACGCCAGCAGCGCGGCCTGGAATATGGATTCGGCGGCAGATGTCCTCATGGTTGCGCCCTCATGTGAAGCGCGAGATCAAAAGCCGTGTCCGTATCCGTTGACTCCGGCGCATCTTCCGCAGGTTGCCGGTTCTCATGGACAATGTTCGCGCGCGCCAGATGGCGGAAAAAACGGACCTGGTCAGCGGGCAAAGCGCGACCTTGCAGGCGCAGGATTTCTTCCATCGGCTGCCAGTGCAGTTTTTCCAGATGCAGGCCGGGATGGCGATCCAGCAGGGCGGCAAGCTGTTGCAGGGCATGCAGCATGGTTTCTGGCGAACGCTCGGCGCGATAACGCGCGTTTTCTTCAAGCAAGCGGCGCGCCTCTCCGGTTTCGATGCGCGAAAAAATCGCAAGCTCCGGTTTTTCCCGCAGCAAGGACTGCGCCTGCGCCTCCAGTCGCGCGGTCTCCAGGCGTGTCGCGCTGCTTTCGGCGCGCAGGCCGCGGGCTGTCAGCATATCCATTCCCCCGAGGCAAAGGCCGGCCAGCAGGAACAATGCGCCCGCGCCCAACAGCAGGCGGCGGCGCTGCGGCAGAAGATACCGCTGGCGCAGGGCGGCGGGCGCATAGTGCTGGCGCGGCGGCTGCTTGGCGAGGCGGACGAGCAGCAGCGCGTCGATTCCGTATATTTCGTGCGCGAGCGGCGTTTTCCATTCCAGGGTTTGCAGGGCCAGCGGCTTCATGCCGGGATGCGCGAAGGCGGCGGACAGCGCGGCGTCTGGCGTTTCCGCCAGCAGGTAAACCGGCAGGGAAGCGCCAGGTTCGACGCATTGCTGGTGGGCGAGATAGGCGTACAGACGCGCCGTTTCCTCGGCAATCCAGGCGCTTTTTTCCGTCTCTTCCGGCGCGGCGCTCAAGCGGGAGAACAGGACACAACCATCTTGCAGCAAGCTCTGGCGCAGGGCGCGGCCATGCAGGCTGAGCAGCAGACAGACGGACGGCGGACGCGCCTCGCGGCGCAGCCAGTCCGCCATGACCTGCGGCACGCCATGAATGCCGGCGATCGGCATCGGTTGCAGTGCGGCAAGCCAGTCTTGCAGAATCTGGCGGGGCAGGGCGGTCAGCAGCAGACGCTCTTCCCGCCGCCGTCCGGCGGCTTCGCCCATTGGAGCCAATGGAGACGCCATGACAAAAGGATTGTCGCCGAAATGCTGGCGCAATCTGCGTTTTACCAGCGCGCTTTTTTCATTGCCGCGCAGGCGGGGAATGTTTTCCCGGAAGTGTCCTTCTTCCGGCAGATTGACGAGCAGCGCGATGGGTTGCGTCTTTTCCGGCCACGCGGACAGCGCCTGCCGTCCCGCGGTATCCGGCGTAAAGCGCGCCAGTTCCTGGACGCCTTCCGGCGCGCGCGCCGATCGGGCGTAGAGGCGCGCGCCGTCGCTTTCCAGCAGCAACAGGCGGCAGGGGCGGCGGTCAAAACGCAACATGACTGATCGCGTCATAGATGGGGCCGATGAAAGCCAGCATGATCCAGCCCAGCAGCGCCCCCAACAGCAAGGTGAGCAAGGGTTCGATCAGGCGTTCGGCGCGCTCGACGACCAGGTCGACATCGCGCTGATAGAAGTAGCGCAGATTTTCCAGCGCGACATCCAGCGCGCCGGTATTTTCGCCGACATGAAGCATCCGCACGACAAAGACCGGGAAGAATCCGCTGTCGGCAAAGGCGGCGCTCAAGGGTCTGCCCTCGCGGATGGCCTCTTCCGCTTGTACCAGCGCGCGCCGGATGGCGCGGTTGCCCGCGATTTCGCGGGTGGCGGCAAGCGCCGCCAGCACAGGGATGCCTGCCGCGTACAACAGGGCAAACGCGCCCGCAAAACGCGACAGCGCGACTTTCTGCAATATCGCGCCGATGATGGGCAGGCGCAACAACAGTCCGTCCCGATACAGGCGGGCGGCAGCGGAATGGGCAAGCCACGTCCGTAACGCCAGCACACTCAAGACCATCCCCGCCAGCAGATGCGGGCCGTAAGCGCCCAGCATATCCGCGACCGCGAAAAGCGCCCGTGTGTAAAAAGGCAGGGTCTCGCCCATTTGCCGCAGAAAGGTCTTGAGTTGCGGCGCGAGATAGAGAAAGAGAAACAGGCTGGCGGCGATGACGACGACGCTGACGAAGGCTGGGTAGATCAGCAGTTTTTGCGTCTTGCCCAGCAGGTCGTCCTCATATTTCAGGGCGGCAATCATATCTTCCATGACGCGCGCCAGATCGCCCGATGTTTCGCCCGCATGCGCCAAATGAATGAACAACGGGCGAAACACGCCTTGCGGTTCCGCCTGCATGGCCTGCGACAGCGTCTGTCCGGCGGAGATGCCTTCTTGCAGCGCGCCGATGACGCGCCGCATGCCTTCTCCGCCCTTTTCCGCGTGCGCGGCGTACAGGTCGCGCAGGGCTTCCTGCAAGGGAACGCCAACGCGCAGCAATTCCTTCAACTGAAACCAGAAGTCGAGCAGTTCCCGGCGCGAAACCGTGTGGCGGCGCGTTCGCATCTCACCAAGCCATGCGGCGAAGGCTGCGGATCGCCCCGTTTGTTCGCGCACCAGATCCAATCCCATCCGCGCCAGGCGATTTTCCAGTTCTTCTGTCGTGGCGGCATCCAGCGTGCCATGAACACGTTCGCCGCCCGCATCGATGGCCAGATAACGATAGCGCATGTTTTCTACATTCTGTCGCTCAAGTCCGCGACGCGCGCGAGTTCCGTCAGCGCCGTCGCGCCGGCAAGCACCTGGGCGACGCCTTCTTCCGCCAGCGCGCAAAATCCCTGTTGCCGGGCGTGGCGCAACAGTTCATTGGTCGTGGCGCGGCGAGCGATGAGTTCGTCCATGTCGCTATCCACGCGCAGGATTTCCATGATCGGCAGCCGCCCCCGATAACCCGTGAAATGACAATGGTTACAGCCTGCCGGCTGATAGATTTGCGGCGCGACCGCATCTTCCGACCAGCCAAGCAGACGGCACTCTACGCGCGTGGCGATGACGGCCTGCTTGCAGCGGGGACAAAGGCGGCGCAACAGGCGCTGGGCAATGACGCCAATCAGGTTGCCCGCGAGAATTTCCGGCGTCACGCCAATATCCATCAGCCGCGGCAACGCGCCAACGGCGGAATTGCTGTGCAGGGTGGCAAATACCTGATGTCCGGTCATGGCGGCGCGAAAGGCCATGATCGCCGTATCCTCGTCACGGATTTCGCCCACCAGGATCACGTCCGGGTCCTGGCGCAGCATGGCGCGCACGCCGTTGGCAAAATCCATGCGCAGGGCATCGCTCATGCTGGTTTGGCGCACAATCGGCAACGGGTATTCCACCGGGTCTTCCAGGGTCATGATGTGGATGCGCTCGGAATTGATGCGGTTCAGGATGGCGTAGAGGCTGGTCGTCTTGCCGGAGCCGGTGGGTCCGGTGAGCAGGATGACGCCTTCCGGCCGGGCGAGCAGCCTGGTCAGCAGGGCTTGCGCCGCGTCGGAAAGTCCCAGATCGGCGAGCGGCACGATGCCTTTTTGCCGATCCAGCACCCGCAACACCATGTTTTCCCCGTGCAAGGTGGGTTGGCTGGAAACGCGAAAATCCACGGGGCGACCGGAAACGGAAAAGGTGACGCGCCCATCCTGCGGCGCGCGCGTTTCCGCGATATTCATGCCGCTGATTACCTTTATACGCACGCACATGGCGCTCCAGCAGCTTTTGTGCAGGGCGCGGATTTGTCGCAGGATGCCGTCCTGGCGATAGCGGATGCGCAAAAAATTTTCTTCCGGCTCGAAGTGGATGTCGGATGCGCCTTCCTTGACGGCATCGGTGAGAATGGCGTCGATCAGGCGCACCGTCGGTTGGCTGAATTCCTGCTCGCCTGCTGGCGTCGTTGTTCCCGCGCCGTTGTTTTCGATTTCCGCCACGATGCCGTCGATGGAAAGCGCATAACCGTAGTAACGGTCGATGGCCGCCATGATTTCCGAGGATTCGGCCAGCAAGGTTTCCAGCGTTACCGTCGCGCCCAGTTTCCCGCGCAGGAATTCCCGCACCCGATCCTGTCCTGGCAGGTCGTGGCTGTCGGCCACCGCCAGTGTCATGCGGTTTTTCTGCGCGTCGTAATAAAGCGGCAGCACATGCGCCGCCTGCGCCACTTCCTTGGGCAGCAAGGTCAGCGCGGCGGCATCCGCCATGACATGCGCCAGGTCCACGCTGGCCTTGCCCAGATTCGCCGACAGCGCGTCGCGTAGCGCCGTTTCCGTCACAAAGCCCAGCGCCGTCAACTGCTTTTCCAGCGGTAGACCGCTTTTTGCCTGTTCCAGGCGCGCGATGCGCAACAGATCGGGCGAGAGCAATCCCATCGCCAGCAAAGCGTCGCCCAGGGCGGCAGCGGAAGATAAGGGCGTCATCATCGTGAAACCGGCCTTACGCGCGTCTTTCATTTATTGCGCCAATTCATGGGGCCTGGCGCGGGCGCGGCGAAAAAACCGGCGTCCGGCAACCAGGCTTTCAGCCGGGCGAAATCCCCGTTCAATCCTGGTTCGTGGATGACCACCGGGCGCAGGAAAATGACCAGTTCCGATTTCCTGGCCGCGTCGTTGCGGGAAGAGAGCAGTTCGCCCACCAGCGGAATCTGCCCCAGGAGCGGAACGCGCCCGTTCCTGTAATCCGCGCGGTCTTCCATCAATCCGCCCAGCACGGCGATTTCTCCGCTGGACAGACGCAGCACCGACTCGATCTCGCGGGTGCGAATCTGCGGAATTTCATTGGCGACGTTTGCGGGAATATCCGGGTTCGGGTCTTTCACCATGCCGACGATGCTGGAAATGCTGGGACGCACGTTGAGAATCACCTGATCGCCCTCGCTGATTTGCGGCGTCACGCTCATCACCAGCCCGACGGAAACCGTTTGCGGCGTCGAGGTATAGGCCACCAGGGGGTTGCTGTTGCTGTTGCCCGCCGTAACGTCCGCGCGGATATTGAAATACACCACGTTTTCCACCACCTTCAACAAGGCGGTCTGGTTGTTCAACACCGCCAGGCGGGGACTGGAAAGCACGCGGGTCGCGCCGAAGGATTGAAGCAGATTCAGGGTGACGGACAAGGGCGTGTCCTGAGCGTAACGCAGGACGAAAGGCGTCATGGCGGGCGGCAGGACGGATGTGGGCGAAGCGGGCGAAAAGGAAAAAGTCTTGTCGCCATTTGCCCAGACGCGGTTCCACTCGATGCCCTGTTGATAGTCTTCGCCCAGTTCCACTTCCACGATGGTGGCCTCGATCATCACCTGCCGCCGCGCCGCGCTCGTCACCTGATCGATGAACGCCTGGACGCGCTCATGCTGTCGTCCTGTCGCGCGCACCGCCAGCACGCCGCTTTCCGGGTTCAGGATGACCGCAGGCGACGCCTCGCGGGGATTCGGGCGCGGCGCGGGCAGGCGCGGCGTGGCGGCGGATTGTCGTTCGGCGCGCGTTCTTGGCGGCGTCATTTCCTCCGCTGCCGCGCCTGTCATGGTCTCCTCGCCGGAAAAAGCCTGGGCGGTTTCGAGCAGGATGTCGCGGATGTTTTGTTCCAGCGACTCCCAGAACATGTTGCGCGAGAGATTTTCCACGCGCGTCGAAGAGATGTTGCCGTTTCCCAGCGGAGAGGCCGCCAGCGCCTCCGTGCCGCCGGATGCGGTGTAGCCCGTGCCGGAAGCGATCTGCGTATTGGTCGCCACCTCGCTTGCCACGGTGCGGCTCATATTCACGTAATCGATCATGTAATGACGCAGGAAAGGCGTGTCGGGAAGGACTATCAGATTGACGCCGTCCATCTCGAAGCGCATATCGACCTGCCGCGCGATGCGCGACAGCAACTGCGGCAGGGTCTGCTCGATGGCGTTCAGCGTTACCCTGCCGGAAAGTCCAGCGTGAATATCGACATTGAGTTTTGCGTCCCGAGCCAGAGCAAAGAGCAAGTCGCGCACGGGGACATCCTGCACGACCACGCTATAGGTTTCAACCGGAGCGGAAGATGCGGACGGCGCAATCGCCAGTGTATGCCACACAGGTTTCGGGATGGTAGAGGACGATGCTGCTGGGACGCCTGCCGAAGCCGTTTCCGCGTTCAAATGCCCCTTGACCGGATCGCGCGGCACTGGCGTGCCGCAAGCCGCCAGAAGAAGAAGGCAGCTTACGGCGGCAATACGTATCGACATCTCGACCTCAAAAATTAATTATGACGATAGACAGGATACATCAATATGACAAAAAAGGGACAGAAATTTGGGGATTTTTGGGGCTTGGACGGAAGCGATGAAGAAGGAATTTTTCCTCGCTCCTTTGGGCTGTGGCTGAAGGCCGGGAGACAAAGGGATTCCGTCATGCGAAGCAAAGTGGTGGATATTTTTTCCGGCGTTTTTGGAGGACGGCAGCGGGCGCACGTTCATCGCCCGCTTCATTTCAGCCTGCGTTTGCGTCAAATGCATCGCGCTGGCAAGAACAGGGGCGTCTGCGGATTTCCCCTGTTTCTCAGGGTCGTCGGCACATTCTTGGACACTATCTGGATTAGCGAGTATAGCTTTGTCCAAATAACATTCGGCAACGCTTTGGAGAAGCGCGAAGTCGAGAATGGTACGGGCGGTGGGTGTTGACATGATGAGACTCCTTTATTGAGTTGGAAGGAAACGAATTTTTGACGGATCAAAATCAATCGGAGCCAGTATCTGACTGATGGAGTCATGAGGATACAAGGCATTATTGACTTCGAGCCTTCTGCCTTTTGAACGATAGATCATATTCTTCGGACAGATATTGGCGAACTCCCAATCCAGATGATCGGGATATGTGACGGGCGATCACAAAACTGCGCCGGACGCCGAGTATCTCACCCATGATCCGGTCGAGGACAATCAATCCTCCGCCCGCAATGCCAAACTCCCGGTCGCGTTTGCACTGGATGCCGCGCTAGGTATAGGGCACAGCGGGACTCAAGCTGTTCCACGGGCGGTGGACTTCACCGGAGGTATAGCCTTTCCCGTGCGTGTAATCGAAATGATGATAACGCCAGTATGGCGCTTCCCCGAACCTGTCCAGGGCGTGATCTGCCGATACTTAACGGTCAATGGATGGGCAATGCCTTCGGGGCGGCGTCGGCTTTCAAAATAACGGAAGCCGCGATCAGGGCATCCAATAAACAAAACAGGACTTCTATTTGCCTCTCCCGCTGACCAATCCGCCGGGTCTTCAAACCCATAGCGATCTTGCAGAATTTTCTCCGTGCGCTTGGGCATGGCGCACATCTGGTAAATTCCTTCCGCCTTGTCCACCGTCCTGGAGATATATTCCCCGGCTTCCTGTGCGCACAGTTGATAAAAATACGCCGCCGCCGTGACCCGGTATATCGCCCAGCGGTAATCCTCGAAGCGAAAGCGCACCGGATCAGGCAAGCCACGGCCCAGCGGCAGCTTCAGTGCGTGCGCGAAGTCGTACGCTTCCGGTTCCCTGGGATCGGTCGGTTTGTCCCTCTCCCGCTCTTGCCTCCATTCCTTCGGTTCCCGTCCGCCCTCGTTCGCAAACTTTAGCCACTCCCGAACAGCGGGAGACTACCCGGAAACCACGATGGCAACCATCCTCGCCAGATTCAGCGCCAGCAGCACACACAACACGACTCCGATGCGCTGTTGCTTCATCGTAAAACTAACTCCGGTTTGAAACCCCGCCCTTCAGGGCGGTGCGAAGGTGAGACCCCGGCCTGAAGGCCGGGGTTTCGACCGTAGCCATTGGGGAGGGGAGAGAAACCCCTT
>JAITRP010000016.1 GCA_031288305.1 Zoogloeaceae bacterium | reverse complement strand
TAACGTCATTGGGAAGGGGTTTCTCTCCCCTCCCCAATGGCTACGGTCGAAACCCCGGCCTTCAGGCCGGGGTCTCAACCTTCGCGCCGCCCTGAAGGGCGGGGTTTCAAACCGGAGTTGGTTTTACGATCAACCCTTCAGGTCTCGCCTTATTCCGCCCGCCCTGGAGGATGCCAGGGCGGTGGATTCAGGAGCCAGGCGGGGTATGGCTCAAAAGGCGGGATGTCGATTTGACTGCCGTGCTGGCGGCAATCTTCCAGGGTTTCCTTGACTTTTTCCACATCTGGCGGGTTTTCCAGGGTTTCCTTGACTTTTTTCTTTACATCTTCCGGTTCCGAGGCAAAATAATATTCCCTGGAAAATTCCCCGGAACGCAGATCGAATCGGGGGGATTCAACCAGACCGTCGGGATGGTATTGCCCATCCCAGATATAAGTGGGACGGTCGCCGTCCCAGAAAAACATGCGCTCCTTTTCCTGCCAGAAGACGGCGGCTTCAAAGTGGGATTCTGTCTCCATCTGATAGCTGACGACGCAAAAACGATTGTTTATCGAAGAGTCGCCGTCGCGCGTAATCAGATATTTCAGTTCCAATTCCATATCCGAAAAGGCCAGATAGGGCATGTCCAGTTTCTGGATCGGCACGCGCGCCACCACATCGGGCCGGTCATATAAGCCTTGGATCGCAAAAGGAGGAATCACATAACGCTTGCCATGCGCCTGACAGGCGGCGATTTCCGTCTGGACGTCATCGAGCGAATGAAAGCCGATCCCCATATCCGCGCCGAAATAAAACCCGGGCTTCATGCCCCGGAAACGGGCAAATTCTCCCTCGCCAATGAAAAATGGATGATTCAGATCCAGTCTGCCGCGTTCCCGGGCCAGGGAATTGGCGCGTTCAAAATCCCGGTCTATTTCCGCATCGGTATATTGACTGCCCAGCCAGGTCAGTAAATACCCTTTTTCTTCCCAAAAGACCGTCGCGGCAACCTTGCCGTTGGAAAGGCGATAGCCGAGCAGGCAAAAATGGTGGGTGACGCGGGCATCTTCTCCGGTTCCAATCAGGTACTGCATTTCCCGCTCCGCCCGGTTGAAATTTCCTGACATCGGAGGACGTTCAAGGTCAACATATTCGACAATATCGGCGGCCCAAAAGGTGGAATCGTGCGGACGCGCCGCCTCCTCTTCACCAGAGGCAGGCGAAAAAACGCCCATCAGGATCACGCCAGCCAAAATTCCAGGCCAATACCATTGTGTGTTCATTTGAGATTTTCTTCCCTGGGCCTGTAAATGCCCGCTACTTCCCCCGGCAGGCGCGGGTATCGCATGGTTTTTCCCTCGTCCATGTTCCAGCTTTCGAAATCGCGCGGATGGGCGTTTCTCTCCAACGTCCGGCCCCACAGGGCGCGCAATTCCGGCAAAAGCGGGTTTTTCTTGAGATTTTCACTATTGAACCTGCCGCAAAAGGGCGCGCGCATGTCTTCCTGCGCAGCGGGAACGCCCGATGCCGACGGCTGAAAGAGCGGTTGGAAAGCGGGCGCGATGCCCTTGCCCTCATCGGGCGTGTGGAGGTTACTCAAGACCAGGTAATACTCATTGGCTTCCTGGGGAAGCGCGTAACGATAAACCCGCCAGGCCCCGATTTCTTCCTTTTCTTTTGCCACCCTGGGCCAGGCAACGAACAGGAGCCGCGCTTCTTCCGGCAAAGAAAAGGAGGAAGGCAGTGCCCGCCGCGTGAAAGTCTCCGGGAGAGATGCCTGTGGGTCGGCGCTCCAGGCCAGAAAGACGCTGTGGCCTTCCTCTGCGCCGATTTCGGGAAGACTACGCACAGCAATCGCGCGCGCCGTTGGTTTTTTCGGGTTGTAGAGGCCAAACAAAATGGGTTCGGGCGGATTCGGCGTGAGGCAAACCGTGCCCGGTTCCGGCGCGTGCCACGCGCCCTGCCAGGAAGTTGAGCCGCGCGTGAAAAAAATACCTTCCGGCGCTTCTGGGGAAAACGCGTAGTGAAAACGCCCGTTTTCCAGCAACAACAGGCCCAGGGCATCATTGACGTAACTTCCCGGCAAGGCGCTTTCATGCCCTGCGGGCGTTTCGGCGTGAGCGGCGAAAACTCCAAGCCAGAACGCGCAGACCAGCCCCGGCAAGGTAAAACGCCATGAACGCGCCGATTTGCAGGCATGTATCATAAAAGGGAAAGGACTTGCAAAATGTCAGAATTATGCCGTTTCGCGGGTTTTGGAATATCGACTATCATTCCGCCGCGTGACCGACCGACGGGCGAGCGAAGCAGTCCCTTTTTGCTGACCAAACCGGCACAAGGCCGAAGGCCGAAGGACAGCCGAAGGCTGGTTTTGCGCGGCAAAATGCGGCGAAGCCGCACAAAAAGCGGTTTTTTACTTTTTGCCGCCCAAAACCGGTCTCCGGCCGACTTTCACGGTGACTTCGATGATGTTCCGGGCGCGGCGCAGGCGGAAGGCGGCCTCTTCGCCGGGTCTCAGCGCGGCGATGACATCGAGCATTTCCTGCGGATCGCGGATGTCGCGCTCGCCGACGGCGAGCAGCACGTCTCCGGACTGGATGCGCGCCCGATCCGCCGGACTGCCGCGCACGACGTTCGCGATCAGCGCGCCGCTGGCGTCCGGCAGGCCGAAGGATTCCGCCAGTTCCGGGGTGATTTCCTGCGCTTCCACGCCAATCCAGCCGCGGACGACTTCGCCGTTCTGGATGATCTGTTCCATGATCAGGCGCGCGGAGGATACCGGAATGGCGAAGCCTATGCCCAGGGAACCGCCCGTGCGCGAATAGATGGCGGTGTTGATGCCGACGAGCGTGCCCTGGGCGTCGACCAGCGCGCCGCCGGAATTGCCGGGATTGATGGCGGCGTCGGTCTGGATGAAATTCTCGAAGGTGTTGATGCCCAGGTGCGTGCGCCCCAGGGCGGAAACGATGCCCATCGTCACCGTCTGTCCGACGCCGAACGGATTGCCGATGGCCAGCACCATGTCGCCGACGCGGACATCGCTCATGTGTCCGAAGGTGATGGCGGGCAGGTCATCGGCTTCCACCTGGATGACGGCGAGATCGGATTCCGGGTCGGAGCCGACGACCTTCGCCTTCAGCTTGCGCCCGTCGGCCAGCGCGGCCTCGATCTGGTCGGCGGCGTCGATGACGTGGAAATTGGTGAGGATGTAGCCGTCCGGACTGACGATGACGCCGGAACCCAGGCCGGACGCCTGGCGCGGCGCGCTCTCGAAGTCTTCGCCGAAAAAGCGGCGGAACACGGGGTCGTCCAGCAGGGGATGCCGTTGCGTCCGCGCCTTCTGGCTGGTAAAAATATGCACCACGGCAGGCAGGGCGCGCCTGGCCGCCTCCCGGAAGCCGTGGGCGGCGGAGGCGCCATTGGCGGAGGAAGCGGCGTCGCGCGCGTTTTCCTGCAAGGCGATCACCGTGGGCGATGGCGGCGCGTGCGCCAGCCATTCCGGTTTCAGGGTCATGATCACGAACAGCAGGGCCAGCGCGACCGTCGTTGTTTGCGCGAAAATCAGCCATAATTTACGCATAGAGGGATACCCATGAAGCGTCGAGAATTGGAAAACCTGTTGAACGCGCTGTTGGAGAGCGCGAAGTTTACGGATTATTCCCCAAATGGCCTGCAAGTGGAAGGCCGCGCGGAAATCCGGCGGGCAATTGTCGGCGTGAGCGCCAGCCAGGCGTTGATTGACGCCGCGGCAAAACGGGGCGCGGACGCCATCATCGCGCATCACGGCTTTTTCTGGAAGGGCGAAAATCCCTGCCTCGTCGGTTATCGCCGCCAGCGCGTCGCCGCGCTCATTGCCCATGATCTCAATCTTTTCGCCTACCATCTGCCGCTGGACGCGCATCCCGAACTGGGCAACAACGCCCAGTGGGCCAAGGCGATGGGCTGGCGCGTCCGCGGGCGCTTTGGGCGGCAGGACGCGGGCTTTTGGGGCGAGCTGCCAAAACCCTGCCGCCTCGCGGAACTGGCGGCGCGGCTGGCAAGGACGCTTGGGCGTCCGCCGCTCGTCATCGGCGCGGAAAATCGCCGCGTCCAGCGCCTCGCCTGGTGCTCCGGCGGCGCGCAGGGCTACATCGAGGATGTTCTGGCGCTGGCGGAGACGACGGGCATCGACGCCTATCTTTCCGGAGAAATTTCCGAACAGACGCCGCATATCGCGCGGGAAAGCCGCATCGCCTACCTGGCCTGCGGCCACCACGCCAGCGAACGCTTCGGCCCGCGGGCGCTCGCCGCCTGGCTGCAAGCCAATGCCGGACTGGACTGCGAATTCATCGACTGCCCCAACCCGGCGTAGACTGGCGCGGACGCGCGCTTTCTCTCCTCCCTCCCTTGTCCGGCGCGGGCGCGTTTTCTCCCCTCTCTCCCTTGTAGGGGAGGGTGGCGCGCAGCGCCGGGAAAGGGGACGCGGCGGTTCAAAAGGCAAAGCGCCGATGAACTTGCCGCCCCCTTGTATGTTGGAGAATTCGATCTGAGGGAGCCAGATCGATACACCCAAGCTCTGTCTGCAAGACAAGTTCGCGGGAGAGCGAGGATCGGCCCCTCATTTTCTGGCGGCGGGTTGCCTGAAACCCGAACGGTTGTACGGGAACACACCGCATGGAACACAAGGAAGGGAGAAGTGACCTGGACATCTTCGTTGGCATCGACGTGAGAAAGGCCACACTGGACATTGCGACGTTGCCAGAAGGCGCGTTGCGGCAATTCACGGACGATGAGGCCGGCATTGCCGCGATCATTGCCTGGTTGAAGGAGGAACACGGCGTGACACGCATCGTGCTGGAAGCGACGGGAGGATACGAGACCTCTCTGGCGGCGGGTCTGGCTGCGGCGGGCTTGCCGGTGGCGGTGCTGAATCCCAGGCGGGTGCGCGACTTTGCCAAGGCGAGCGGCATTCTCGCCAGGACGGACAAGCTGGACGCCCAAGCGCTGGCGCGTTTTGCCGGGGTGATCATACCGCCCGTCCGCCCCTTGCCGGACGAAGCGCAGCGGGAGTTGGCCGAGTTGCTGGATCGGCGAATGCAGCTGGTGTCCATGCGTGCCCGGGAGAAGGCCCGGCTGGCGACGGTCTTGCCGGTGGCCCGGCGGGACATCCGGGAGCACATTACCTGGCTGGATGCGCGCATTGCCCATTTCGAGCGTGATCTCGACAGACGCTTGCGGGAAAGCGAGGCGTGGAAAGAGAAAGTGGAATGGTTGGCGGCAGTGCCCGGCGTCGGGAAGGTGACGATCTTCACCCTGCTGGCCCGCCTGCCGGAACCGGGGCGACTCAACCGGGGACAGATCGCGGCGCGGGTAGGGGTGGCGCCCTTCAACGACGACAGCGGCAAACGACGCGGACAGCGATACATCCGGGGCGGGCGTGGCGAGGCGCGCGGCGCGCTGTACATGACCACGCTGACGGCCCGGCAGTGGAATCCCGCGATCCGGCAATTCTTCGAGCGCCTGATCGCTGCTGGCAAACCCTGCAAAGTCGCCATGACCGCCTGCATGAGAAAACTCCTGACCCTCATGAACACCCTCGTGAAAAGGAAAACCGCATGGACGAATCTTTCCGCCGCTTGACACGGTTGCTC
>JAITRP010000209.1 GCA_031288305.1 Zoogloeaceae bacterium | reverse complement strand
CGCTTGTCCAGGCCTTTTTGCCAATGCCTTGCTTTTCATTCCCTTTTCACCCATCGGGCGTCCCTCCTTTATCGGCTATGACCCGCTCTACTGCCCGCTTTGCGCCAGTTTATCCGGGGGCAACCGAGGAAAATAGGATGATTGTTAACCACTTTTCGTTACCGCCAACGACAACGGCATTCATGCGATTGCCCTGCGCGCCATCCAGGGCAATCGCATGAATGACACATGACGTGGAAGAAAATGGTCGCTAACCCGCTTCCCTCCTGACAAAGGGGGATTTGGGGCGGCAAATTATGCAAAAAGCCAAATCTCACCGCTCAAAACCCCTCCTGTCCTCCCCTTGTTAGGAGAGGGACGGAACAACAAACGCTTGCGCCATCATGACGTGTCGCACCCAGCCATCAAACCGTGAAACCCAACGCAAAATCCGCCCGGTCTGTACGATTGCCGTAGGGGCGGATAGTGGTGGGTTTTTGTTGCCTTTTCCCCAAAAAAGGCAAGCTCCGCCTGCCCTTTTTGCTGACTGAACCGGCACAAGGCTGAAGGCCGCAGGACAGCCGAAGGCTGGTCTGGCGAAGCCAAATGCGGCTTTGCCGCACAAAAAAAAGCAGGTTTTCACTTTTTGCCGTTGGTTTTACTGTATCGCAATGCGTTTGCTGGCGACAGAAGCGCGTTTGGGCAGCGTCAGTTCCAGGATGCCGTCGTTGAAGCGGGCGGCGGACTGGGTATCGTCGATGTCCTGCGCCAACTGGAAGGAACGGGATACCTTGCCGTAGTAGCGCTCGGAACGCAGCACCTGTTCGCCCTCCTTCGTTTCATTCTGGTTCTGGACTTCCGCGCTGATGGAAACCAGGTTGCCGTCGACGGTGATATGGATGTCCTCTTTTTTCACGCCGGGCAATTCGGCATGCACCACGTAGGCGTCTTCCTGTTCCTTCACGTCCATGCGGATTACCGGGGGAGTTGCGGGGACGTTGCCCGCATGCAAATCCATTGGTCGGACAAAGAAGCCGCGAAAGAGTTCGTCCAGCGGATCATGCAGAGGCGTCAAGGCATTCATGCGAGTTCTCCTTTCAAAAAAATGGCCGGGTTTGGCACGGAAACTCATATAGGGGCAAGCTTGCGCGTTTCAAGTTTTGGCGCTTTTGCGCCTTGCCCGCGGATGCGCCTGATCGTAGATCTTGCTCAAGTGCTGGAAATCCAGATGCGTATAGACCTGGGTGGAGGCGATGCTGCTGTGGCCGAGCATTTCCTGCACGGCGCGCAGGTCGCCGGAGGATTGCAGCAGGTGCGAAGCAAAGGAGTGGCGCAGCATGTGCGGGTGCACGGGGACGGAAAACCCGGCTTCCCTTGCCCGGCGCTCCAGGCGTTTTTGAATCATTCGCATGCTGATGCGCCTTCCCCGGCGGCTGACGAAGAGCGCGGCCTCTTCCGGCGCGGCCAGGCTGGCGCGCGCCGCCGCCCAGGCGTCCAGCGCTTCCTGCGCCTTGCCGCCCACCGGGACGATGCGGGTCTTGTTGCGCTTGCCGGCAACGCGGATTTCACCGCTGGCGCGCAAGGTTTCCAGCGCGTCGAGATTCAAGCCGTCGAGTTCGGAAAGACGCAGGCCGGAGGAATAAAACAGCTCGAACATCGCCAGATCACGCAGGGTAAGCGCGGCGTCCGCTTGGGCGTCATCGACGCCCGCGCCGCTTACAAGACCGATGCTTTCTTCCACGGAAAGCGCGTCCGGCAAGCGGCGGGGCGATTTGGGCGCGCGCAGGTTCAGGCAGGGATTGCGCGTGATCTGGCCGGTTTGTTGCAGCCGCCGGAAAAAGCCGCGCCATGCCGACAACAGCCGCGCCAGCGAACGCCCGGAAAGCCCCTTGCCATGCAGCAGGGCAACCTGGCGGCGGATGCTGTTGACATCAAGCGCGGCAAAGGGCTGTTCGTCGGCCAGGGCGACAAGCCGCGCCAGGTCGCGCGCGTATGCGGCAAGCGTATGCGCCGACTGGCGGCGCTGGCCGGAAAGCCAGGCCAGATAGTCCGCCGCCTGTTTTGCGTTGGCGTCCTTGGCGTTCATGGGCGCATGGACAAAAAGGGGCGGCAGGAGGTCTTCTACAACGCGCTGTGCGTGACGCGCCCCAGCACGGCGGAGATGATTTCACCCAGACGCTCCAGGTACAGCGTCCCCATGCCGCTATAGAAACGCTCGGCGTCTTCGCTTCCCAGCGCAAGCAGGCCGATGGCGCCGCCGCCGTTACGCAGGGCGACCAGCGCCTGCGAACGGATGTGGACGGCATACGCGCCAAACCAGGCGGATGTCGCCACGCCCGCCGCGTCATCCAGGCTGGCGCTCGCGCCGCAGTAGGGTTTTTCCAGCTGTTCGGCAAAATCCTGCAAATCGGCGCTGACCGCCGCGAATTCCGGAAGATTGGCCACATTTCCCGGCTTGCGCCATAGACGCAGGGCTACGCGCGGAATGGCGAAATCATCGCGCAGATGCAGGTGGACGAGATGCAGCGCCGCCGGAAACGTTTCGGCGGCCACCAGACCCACGGCGAGACGATGCATCTTTTCGCTGATCACGTCGTTTTCCTCGCCGAAGGAGATCAGCTCGCGCAAGCGTTGTTCCAGTTTTTGGTTCTTGTCGCGCAACGTCAGCATCTGCCGCTCGCTGAGCGAAATGGCGCGTCCGCCATGCGGGTGCGGCACGAAAATTTCCGCCAGCCGATCCGCGCATTGCTCAAAGAACTGGGGCGTCGCCTCCAGATATTCGATGACTTCTTCCATCTTCATGACTCGATTTCTCCCCTGAAAACAGTGACCGCCGGGCCAGTCATCCACACCGGATGCCCCGCGCCCTCCCAACGTATGACCAGACTGCCGCCGCGGGCGGAAACCTCGACCGTGTCGTCCAGCAAACCCAGGCGAATGCCCGCGACTACAGCCGCGCAAGCGCCCGTGCCGCACGCCAGGGTTTCGCCCGCGCCGCGTTCAAATACCCGCAGACGGACATGTCCGCGATCCCGCGCCGCCAGGAAACCCGCGTTCGCCCCTTGGGGAAAACGCGGATGCGTCGCCAGCAGCGGACCTTGCGTCGCCACGGGCGCGGCGTCCACATCCGCCACCACCCGCACGACATGCGGATTGCCCATGGAAAGCGCGCAGACGTCAAGCGTGACGCCCGCCAGCGCCAGCGGATAGGTCAAGGCTTCCACATCGGCCAGAAAAGGAATTTCCGCTGGCGCAAAGCGCGGCGCGCCCATGTCGACCGTCACCTGTCCGTCCGCTTCCAATCTTGGCGTGATGACGCCCTTTTGGGTACGCACCCGGATTTTTCGCTTGTCCGTGAGGCCAGTGTCATGGACGAAGCGGGCAAAACAGCGCGCGCCGTTGCCGCATTGCTCCACCTCGCCGCCGTCGGCATTGAAAATGCGATAGCAAAAATCCGCCTCCGCCCGCGCGTCCGCTTCCACCAGCAACACCTGATCGCAACCCACGCCAAAATGTCGATCCGCCAGAAAACGCACACGCTCCGGCGTCAGGTCGACATGCTGGCGCACGCCATCGATCACGACAAAGTCATTGCCCAATCCCTGCATCTTGGAAAACCGGAGAGTCGTCATCCCTGTTCCCGCGTCCGTCTGCAAAATCCTGATTCTACCCCATGCGCCACTTGGCGCGTTCGGTCATTCGCCTGTGGTTCGCTCGACAATCTTGAAAGGCTGCCGCCGATTTTTTGCCAGGCGTCTCCGGCATCGGAAAATGCCTTTTTGTATGTTGGCAGCGCGGCAACCGGATTCAGAAGCCTCGGTCCGTCAGAGCGGCGGCGGGAAGACAAAGAGTATAGAATGCGCTTCCTGTTTAGGCGCGCGAATCGTTGCGCGCTGGAGAATGTCTTATCTTATCCTGGATCGCAATGCAACTCCTTTTTCTGAAACGCGCGCTGGCCGTCTTGCTGTTGTTGGCGCTTGCCTTTCCCGTCCATGCCGGAGAGGCGCGTCCGCTGACCGATGATCCGGTCGCCGAACAGCGGCTGGTGGAGATTTCCAGCGAATTGCGCTGTCTCGTCTGCCAGAACGAAACCATCGCCGCCTCCAACGCCGATCTCGCCCAGGACCTGCGCGCGCAGATTCGCGAGATGATCCGGGAAGGCAAGAGCGATGGGGAGATTATCGACTACATGGTGGCGCGTTACGGCGATTTTGTCCTCTATCGCCCGCCCTTCAAGGGACTCACCTTGCTGCTTTGGCTGGGGCCGCTGCTTTTCTTGCTCGCGGGCGGCGTCGGCCTGCGCGCTTATCTCGTCCGTCGCAACCGCGCGCTGGCGGCGGACGCGCCCTTGAGCGCGGAAGACGAACGCCGCGCCAACGCCCTGATTGCGGGCGAGTCCCGCGCCGCGTCCGATTTCCCGGAATCCCCATCATGAGCATCCTCACTTTTTCGCTCGCCGCCCTGACCCTGATTTTCGTCGTCTGCGCCCTGTTGTTGCCGTCCCTGTTGCGTCCATCACGCGCGACGCAAGAAAAAAGCGCCGTCAATCTGGACATCCTGCGCGAGCAACTGGCGGAACTGGCAAGCGAACGGGCGGCAGGCCGCCTGACGGAATCCGCCCTGATCGAGGCGCAAACCGAACTCAAACGCCGCATTCTGGAAGAAAGCGCAAGTCCCGCCGCCCAAGTTGCCGCCCCTTTTGCGCCCAGCCCCAAAACCGCCATCGCCTTGACGTTGCTCCTGGTTGTGAGCAGTGTCGCGCTCTACGGCGCATTGGGGCAACCGCTGGCCCTGCTGCCGGAAATACAGAACGCCCAACGCGCCGATGCCGCGAAAGACAGCATGAGCGCGGAAGAATTGCGCGTCGCGGTAGAACGCATTACCGCGCACCTCGAGAAAAATCCGGAAGACACAAAAGGCTGGATCATGCTGGCGCGCGCCTACAAGATACTCGAACGCCCCGCGGACGCCGCCGCCGCGTACGCGCGCATCGAAGAAAAAATCGATGGCGACGCCGATCTGCTCGCGGACTACGCCGAAATGCTGGCCATGTCCTCGGAGACAAGGATGCAGGGCAAACCCCAGGCGCTGGCCGAGCAGGCGCTGAAACTCAACCCGCAACACGCCCATGCCCTCTTTCTTGCCGGCATGGCCGCGCTGGAAGCCGGGAAAAAACAGGAAGCCGCCGCCTATTGGGAAAAACTCCTGCCCATGGTGGAACCCGGCAGCGAACTCCGCCGGATACTCAGCGACAACATCCGAAAATTCCGTGCTGCGCCAGGGGATGGCAAATAGTCCGCGCGAAAACGTGGGCGTGACTTTTGACGCAGACCGACGGATGCGTGTTCCCTGATGTAGAATGCGCCCTTCTGTTTTTGTATGCGCTTTTCCATGTCTGATTTTCATTTTGACGTCTCCATGCAGGATTTCGAGACGCGGGTATTGCGGGCTTCGCTGAAAACGCCGGTGCTGGTCGATTTCTGGGCGGAATGGTGTGCGCCCTGCAAGGTATTGAAGCCCATTCTGGAGAGATTGGCGGAAGAATATCAGGGGCGCTTTTTACTGGCCAAGGTCAATGCGGACGAAAACCCGGAACTTTCCGACTATTTTGGCGTTCGCGGCATTCCGACCGTCGTGATGCTGGTGGAAGGACAACCCAGGGACGGCTTTACCGGCGCGCGTTCCGAGGCGGAGGCGCGCGCCTTCCTCGACCGCCTCGTGCCGCCGCCGCCCATCGACGCGCGAACTGAAGCGGCGAAACGGGCGGAGGCGGGCGATTGGCAGGGCGCTTATGCGCTGTTGCAGCCCTTCCTTGCCGAGCATCCGCAGGATGAAGCCGCCTTGCTGGACGCTGTGGCGGCGCTGGTGGAACTGGGGCGCGCGGAAGAAGCAGGACGTCTCTTGAACCGCGAATTCACGCAAGAAGCCGAACGCGCGCAGGCGTTCCAGGCGCGTCTGGCCTTGATGCAGACGGCGGCGGACAGCGCGCCCCTGATGGAAGCGCTCGCGCGCAACCCCGACGATCACGCCGCCCGCCTGAAACTGGCGAAAGCGTTGGCCGGGCAAGGGCGTTACGCGGATGCGCTGGAAGCCGCGCTGGAAGTGGTGCGCCGTGACCGCCATTTTGACGATGCCGCCGGACAGCGCCTTATGCGGGAACTTTTCAACGTCATCGGCGCAACGGAATGCTACGATGATCTGGTGCGTCAATACCGCCGCGCGTTGTCGGCGCTTCTGAACTGAATCCAGGCCGTGTCCGCTGTTTCCGCTCCCAACGCCATGGAGGTGCTAAAGCAGTTTCGCGCTGTTTTCAGCGCCGTCAAGCAGCACTTTCAGCAAGTGGAAGCGGTTTGCCAGGTTAGCGGCGCGCAACTCTGGGCGCTGGCGGTCGTGGCGCGTCAGCCGGGATTGCGGGTTTCCGATCTGGCGCGCGCCATGGCGGTGCATCAATCCACCGCCAGCAATCTGGTTGATCGTCTGGTGGAACTCAAGCTGATCGAGAAAACCCGCTCGCGTCACGATCAGCGCGTGGTGCATCTCACGCCCACGCCCAGCGGCGTCGAACGGGTCGAAAAAGCGCCGCAACCCCTGGAAGGAGCGCTACCCGGCGCGCTGGACAAACTTTCGCCGGAAGAACTGAACCAGTTGCACACCCTGTTGAAACGCTTGCTGCTTGTTTTGAAGAGCAATCGAATCCGCCTCGCGTCATCGGGAGAAGACGCGCCGCCGGAAAGAAAAACGCGCGACGCCGCGCTGATTCCCTTGGCGGAACTCGTCGCGCCGACGCCCGCTTTTCACAAAGTCCATGCGGGCGCGAAAGAATGACGCGCCGGTTCTTTCTTCGTCGCGGCGGTCTCTTTTTGCTCTTTTTACTTGCCGCCTGCGACAGCAATCCCGCGCGTCCAGACAATGAGCGTGCCGCCGCGCTTGCCGTTTTCATGCCGACGGAAGAAACGACGGAAGCCGCCGCCGTGGAACAACCCGACCCCGCGCGCCCGCATGCTGCCGCTCCCGCTTCACGAGCCGCCATCCCCGACGCCATCTACACTCTGGATTCCGGCAACAACGCCCTGCCGCCAGAGACAGAACAATCCTTGCGAGCGATTGTCCAGCGGATAAAGGTCCGCCGCGATCTGCTCGTTCGCCTGGATAGCTATGCCCCCGCCAACGGCAGCCGCGAAATGAGCCTCAGCCTTTCGCGTCAGGCCGCCGTCCGCATCAAACGCCGCCTGGTCGAACTGGGCGTTCCCTCCTACCGCATCCAGCAAGCCCCGCTCGGCGCGGAATACCCCGACGAATCCCAACTGAGTGTCCGCCGCGTCGAACTTTTCTTGCTCCCGCTGGGAGGCGGCAAAAAGTGAAAAACCTGCTTTTTGTGCAGCTTTGCAGCCTGCAAGAGCAAAGTCGCATCTGGCTTCGCCAGACCAGCCTGCGGCTGTCCTTTAAGCCTTCGGCTACAGCAAGGGAGGGAGTGTGGTCGCGCTTCGTCTGGAACAAATTATCGATATGACATTTTCCACTTTACTCATTGTCAGTAATTTAGACAACAAATAGTTTTTCATTTGATATGCTTGGAATAATGAGAAGGGAGGAGGGCAAGGATATGAAACGAGACGGACGGAAACTGGATCACCGGACGCTGGAAGCGATCCGGAAGATGGCGGCGGAACGAGTGCGGGAAGAGGAGAAACCCTGTCAAGTCACCGCGAGCCATGGTTTTTGCCGACCGTTGATCTATCGTTGGCTCAAGGCGGCCAACGGTCGTGGCAGGGGGCTGTGCGCGCTGGCTTCGCACAAGGGGACGAGCCGTCCGAGGAAGCTGACGTCGAGGCAGGAGCAGCAAGTATTTCGCTGGATCAACGGGAAGAACCCGATGCAGTGCCAACTCGACGGAGTGCTGTGGTCGAGGGCGATTGTTCGTGAGTTGATCCAGAGGAAATTTGGAGTTGGCTTGAGCCTGGCGTCGGTGGGCGCCCTGCTGGCGCGTTTGGGGCTGACGGCGCAAAACCCCTTGCAACGGGCGTATCCGCGTAAACCCGGAAGCAATCGAAACCTGGAAACGGGAGACCTATCCTGCGATTGCGCAAGAAGCCAGGCAAACGCAAGCCGACATCTGCTTCTGGGATGAATCGGGGTTTCGTGCCGATGCGGCACATGGCAAGATCTGGGGCGTGAAAGGCCAAACGCCGATCATGGAAGTCCCTAGTACTTCGTACCATCAAACAATTTACATTTCAGTCATCTGAAAGTTGAAGTTTTTCCACTGGAATCGAACAGGGCAAGCGTTTATTTCGTCGATGCCTTGCAAGATGCGCGAGC
>JAITRP010000149.1 GCA_031288305.1 Zoogloeaceae bacterium | reverse complement strand
TTCCACTATATTTCATCCTGGCCTCCAGTAAAGAAAACTTGCAAACCTCACTTTACCCCCGCCACCTCACGGCGGCGGGAGGCCGGATAGATGAGTTTCAGAGCGGCGCTGCGCGCCTTTGTAATCTGTACTCTGTACTTTGCGGGAGCCAATGGAGTATCCTGCCCAATACGCGATCACAGACTACGGAATACAGACCACAAAGCGAGCGTAGCGAACGCTCTGTCCTCCACTTTTAATCGCACCCTCTGCAAAGCGCGCGTTCTCTGTTTCCCGTCTTCTGATCTAGAATTCCACCTTTCCCTTGTCTGGAGGTCTTTGTGACCGAAATCACCATTGCGCTGTCCAAGGGGCGCATTTTCGAGGAAACCCTGCCTCTGCTGGCGGCGGCAGGGATTGTGCCGGGCGAGAATCCGGAAGTTTCCCGTAAGCTTATCATCGGCAGCAATCAGCCGGGAGTGCGCCTGGTCATCGTGCGCGCTTCCGATGTGCCGACCTATGTGCAGTATGGCGCGGCGGATCTGGGCGTGGCGGGCAAGGATGTGTTGATCGAGCATGGCGGCGCGGGGCTGTATCAGCCGCTTGATCTTGCCATCGCCCGCTGCCGCATGGTGGTGGCCGCGCCCGAAGGCTTTGATTACGCCTTTGCCGTGCGGCAAGGGGCGCGTCTCAAGGTGGCGACCAAGTACATCCGGACGGCGCGCGAGCATTTCGCCGCCAAGGGCGTGCATGTCGATCTCATCAAGCTCTATGGCTCGATGGAACTGGCGCCGCTGGTGGGGCTGTCGGACGCCATCGTCGACCTGGCGTCTTCCGGCGCGACCTTGAAAGCCAACAGGCTCCTCGCGGTGGAGCAGATCATGGAAATCTCCAGCCGTCTCATCGTCAACCAGGCGGCGCTGAAACTGAAACGCGACGCCCTGCAACCCATTATCGACGCCATCTCCGGCGCTGCGCGAGCGTAACAATGCCGAACATCAAACGACTGGACAGCAAGCAATCCGATTTTCCGGCGGCGCTGGAGGCGCTCCTGGCTTTCGAGGGCGCGCAGGAGGCGCATGTGGAAAACACGGTTGCCGCCATTCTCGCCGATGTTCGGCAACGCGGCGACGCGGCGGTGCTGGAATATACCCGGCGCTTCGACCGTCTGGATGCGGGCGACGCGCCCGACATGGCGGCGCTGACGATTTCGCGCGCCGAACTCGACGCCGCCCTGGCCGCGCTTCCCCCTGAACGCCGCGCGGCGCTGGAAGCGGCGGCGGAACGCATCCGCCATTTTCACGCGCGGCAGATGCAGACGGGATGGCAATATACGGAAGCCGACGGCACGCTTCTGGGGCAGAAGGTTACGCCGATCCAGCGCGTCGGGCTGTATGTTCCCGGCGGCAAGGCGGCCTATCCTTCTTCGGTGCTGATGAACGCCATTCCCGCCAGGGTGGCGGGGGTGGACGAACTGATCATGACCGTGCCCACACCGGATGGTGAAAAGAATCCGCTGGTGTTCGCCGCCGCCGCGCTGGCGGGCGTTGATCGGGTGTTTGCCGTCGGCGGCGCGCAGGCCATCGCCGCGCTCGCTTTCGGCACGCAAAGCGTGCCCAGGGTCGACAAAATCGTCGGCCCCGGCAACGCCTATGTCGCCTGCGCCAAACGGCGGGTATTCGGCATGGTCGGCATCGACATGGTGGCGGGGCCTTCGGAAATTCTCGTCGTGGCGGACGGCAGCGCCAACCCCGACTGGGTTGCGATGGATCTGTTCAGCCAGGCCGAACACGACGAACTTGCGCAAAGCATCCTCATCAGTCCCGACGCCGCCTGTCTCGACGCCGTACACGCCAGCATGGAAAAATTGCTGCCCGCCATGCCGCGCCGCGCCGTCATCCTCGCCGCGCTGGAAAACCGGGGCGCGTTCATCGCGACGCGCGACTTGACGGAAGCTGTTGACATCGCCAACCGCGTCGCGCCCGAACATCTGGAACTTGCCCTGGAGGACGCCGATGCCTGGGTCGACCAAATCCGCAACGCTGGCGCGATCTTCATTGGCCACTATACTTCGGAAAGCCTGGGCGACTACTGCGCCGGCCCCAACCATGTGCTCCCCACTTCCGGCAGCGCGCGTTTTTCCTCTCCCCTGGGCGTCTACGATTTTCAAAAACGCAGCAGCCTGATTCGCGTTTCCCAGGCGGGCGCGCAAGCCTTGGGAAAAATCGCCGCCACGCTTGCCGACGGCGAAGGATTGCCCGCGCACGCCTGTTCGGCGCGCTGCCGGTTGACGGGCGAGGGCGCGTGATCCGGCGGGCAAACATGCTGACTTCGTCTTCCCTGTTGCAAAAG
This sequence comes from Zoogloeaceae bacterium, assembly GCA_031288305.1. Classification (GTDB taxonomy): domain Bacteria; phylum Pseudomonadota; class Gammaproteobacteria; order Burkholderiales; family Rhodocyclaceae; genus Azovibrio. Next base: position 1,872 of record JAITRP010000149.1, on the reverse strand, counting down.
GAACGCGCGCTGCAACTGGCTTGGGCCAGATACCAGGCGTATCCCAATTTCGAGCATTTCGTCGAATTTTCCCTGGCGATCAACAACTGCACCGACACCCTGACCCAGCAGTCGCAAATCGGCCTGCATCACATCTGCCGCCAATTGGAACAACAGACGCTGCTCCTGTTCGGCGACGAAAACAACCATCCCATCGCCGCAGACATCATGCGGGCGCTGGGCGAGCAGGTTGCGCGGCTGTGCGAATTGCTGCGCCGTTACTGCGACAGCGAAGGGGAAATCACACAGGAACGCCGCGCGCGCCCAAAACCGGAGGACGCTCCGGCGGCGCGCGTCACGAACGGCGTCCAGCAGGTTTTCCTGATGGGCGAACACGGCGCGCGCCAGCATGATCTGGCGACTCAGCTCGGCTATTTCGGCATTTCGGTGTATGAAGGCGGCTGGAATCTGCCCGCGTCCGGCCATTCCGGTTTTGGCGCGTATCTTCTGGATGTCGACGAACAGCCCGCTGGGCGCTGGCTTTCGACGTTGCAGCAATTACGCGAGCGCGTTCCGATGGCGTACATCGTCTGCCTGGGAATGCCGGATGATTTCATCGCCATGAACCAGGCGCTACAGGCGGGCGCGGATCACTGCATGGCGCAGAGCGCCAGTCTGCAACAGATTTTGAGTCAAGTGCTGACGCACAGGGAAACCGAGGAACAGGAATCCTACCGCGTACTGATCATCGAGGATTCGCGCACGGCGGCGCACGTCATCAATCGCGCGCTGGAAGAACGCGGCACCCTCACCCAGGTGCTCTACGACCCGCTGCAAACGCTTTCCGTCGTCCGCCAGTTCCAGCCCGATCTGATCCTCATGGACATGTACATGCCCAGTTGCACGGGCGTGGAGGTGGCGCGGGTAATTCGCCAGCACGATGAATTCCTGAGCATCCCCATCGTCTATCTTTCCGGCGAGACCAATATCGGCCTGCAAGTGGAAGCCCTGCGCCTGGGTGGCGATCAGTTCCTGACCAAGCCGTTCAATCCGGTGCTGGTCAATGCGGTGGTCAAGAGCAAGATCGACCGCTACCGGGCGCTGCGCCGTTCCATGCAAAATGACAGCCTCACCGGGCTGCTGAATCACATCAGCAGCCAGCAGGCGCTGACGACAGCGCTGGAAAGGTTGCAGGACGACGAGGGGCTGGCGGTGGCCATGCTCGACATCGATCACTTCAAGCAGGTGAATGACACGCACGGGCATCCGGTCGGCGATCAGGTGATCCGTTCCCTGGCCTGGCTCCTGAAACAGCGCCTGCGGCGCAGCGATGTCATTGGCCGCTACGGCGGCGAGGAATTCGTGGCGGGTCTGGCGCGCGCGCGCGCCGATGACGCGGAAGAGATTCTGGATCGCATCCGCAACGATTTTTCCCGCATTGTTTTCCATGGAAACGACAACCGTCCATTCCAGACGAGTTTCAGCGTTGGCGTGGCGGTTTGCATGGAAGGCGTACCCACGAGAAAAAACCTGAAAACCCTGCTGGAAGCCGCCGACGCCGCGCTCTACCAAGCGAAACGCCAGGGACGGAACCGGGTGGTGCTGACCCGGCGGTAAAGGGGCGCAACGCCCGGGGAAATGACGTTGTTCTTTCATCTTGTGAAGGGGGATTGAGGGGGGGTTGCGCCCTGCAAAGGGTTTGTGCGGCGGTCCGGTCTGCATCCGGCCTCCCGTTCCGCCGCCGCAAACCCCTCCCCGGCCTCACCTTGACAGGGGAGCAACCGTGTCAAGTGGCGGAAAGATTCGTCCATGCGGTTTTCCTTTTCACGAGGGTGTTCATGAGGGTCAGGAGTTTTCTCATGCAGGCGGTCATGGCGACTTTGCAGGGTTTGC
>JAITRP010000133.1 GCA_031288305.1 Zoogloeaceae bacterium | reverse complement strand
GGGGGAGGCAAACCACGCTTCCCCGGATACGCCCAGGCCATACACAACCTCCGCAAACCAGAGACGGCAGGCCTATTGGGTTGGTATTACTTTGACATCCTCCACTTTTAATCGTGCCCGGTGCGGCAAGGAAAAGCGTTTCTTGGCGTCGTGGGGTAGAATTCCCTGACTTCTCTGTTGGTTGATGTCGGGATGATATTTTGGCGGCAAATCCTGTTTCTCTTCGTTTGAACAAGGCGCATTATCCGGTCACGGTGCTGGGTCATGGGCGGCGGATTGGCATTTGGTTTCAGGGGTGCGGCATCCGTTGCAAGGGTTGCGTATCGCAGGATACCTGGGAGGAAGCGGCGGGCGCGTGGATGCGCGTGGCGGATCTGTTGGCATGGTGTCGGCAGAAAGAAGACGTGGATGGCGTGACCATTTCCGGCGGCGAACCCTTTGATCAGCCGCGGGCGTTGAATGCCCTGCTGGACGGCATCCGCCGCTGGCGGCGACGGGAAAATCCGAATCTGGATGTGCTTTGTTACAGCGGGTACCCCCTGAAGACCCTGGAAGCCCGCCATGGCGGGCTGCTGAAGAAACTGGACGCGCTGGTTCCAGAACCCTATGTCGATGCGCTGCCGCAGGGCGGATGCTGGCGCGGATCGGCCAATCAGCCGCTGTTGCCGCTCTCGCCGTTGGGCAAGGCGCGCTATGGCGATCAGGACATCGGTTCATCCTCGCGCGCAAAGACCCTGCAAGTGAGCGTGGAAGATGGACGCGTCTGGATGATCGGCATTCCCGCGCGCGGCGACATGGCGGCGCTGGAAGCGTTGTGCGCCCAGCGCGGACTGCATCTGCATGCCGTGTCGTGGCGCAGGTAGGATGGCCGCATGAACGCCTATGTCCGCATCTGTCCGGTTTGCGACACGGAAAATCCGGCCGAACGCGCCGCCTGCCTGCGTTGCTCCAGCCCGCTGTCGGACGTGGACTTTTCTCTGTCTCCGGCGATGCGGCGCGCGGATGCGGCAGGCAAACCCGCGCCAGACGCGGCGGCGGAGGATTCCGAGACGCCGGAAGTTTCCCCCGGCGTCTTGCCCGCGCAAACAAAGGCGCTGCCCGTCTCCGGGGAGGGCGTGCGCTGTCCCGATCCGGAATGCGGACAAATGAATCCGCTGGGCAGCCAGCGTTGCCAGTATTGCAATACGCCGCTGCCTGCCGCTGCCCCCGATGCTGCCCCCGATGCTGCCGTCGCGCCTGCCATTGCTCCTGTGCCGCCGCCCGGTGGGACGGCGGTCGTTCCGTCCTTTGAGCTTGCGCTGCCGGAACTCGTTGCTTCCGTTCCTTCACCCAAGAAACGGGCGCGTTCGCGCGTGGCGCTGCCCGCCGCGCTCTCTGAGCGTTTTTGCGTCACCGATGAATTGCCCGCCGCCGGCAGCGAAGCGGATTTGCTGATTGTGGAAGATCTTGGCGGCGGCGCGGCGCGGGTCGTCAAGGTCTATCGGCGCGGCATTGCTCCGGACAAGGCGTTGTTGCAAAAACTGGCGGCGGCAGGGCCGCATGTGGTGCGCATCATGGAATATGGCGAGGAAGAGGACGGCATCGCCTGGGAAATGATGGAATACTGCCGCGCGGGCAACCTGCGCGCCTTGATGCAGGACGGCCCGATGAGCCGGGAACGGCTCCTGGAACTTGCGCGCGAACTGGCGGCGGGACTGACGGAAGTCCATGCGGTCAACATCCTGCATCGTGACCTGAAGCCGGAAAATGTGTTGCTGCGCTGCCGCTCGCCGCTCTCCCTGGCGCTCACCGATTTTGGCATTGCTTCGCTTTTCGAGGGAACCCGGCTTTTCACCGACAGCGCCCGCACGGCGAAATACGCCGCGCCGGAAGCCCTGACCGGCGTGATCGACGCCAAGGCCGACTGGTGGTCGCTGGGCATGATCCTGCTGGAAGCCGCCTCCGGCCGCCATCCTTTCGACGGCTTGTCGGAACAGGTGGTCAATTACCATCTGGCGACGCGTCCGATCGACATCGAAGGCGTCGCGGACAAGAGTTTTGCCTTGCTGTGCCGCGGCCTGCTGCTGCGCGATCCGGCGCGGCGCTTTGGCGCGGCGGAGGTGGCGCGCTGGCTGGCGGGTGACGTGAGCCTGACCGCGCCCAGGGAATCCGTCGCGGAAGTCGCGCATCCCTATATATTGGGCAAGCATACGGCGAGAAATGGCGAGGAACTGGCGCTGGCGCTGGCGGCCAACTGGCAGGAAGGCGTGCGCGATCTGGAGCGCGGGCTGATCCTGAACTGGCTGAAAGAGGAATTGCGCGATTTCGATCTGATTCGCGATTTGAGCGACATCATGGATGCGCGCGGCGAGCGCGACGAGCGCCGCTTGCTGCGTTTCCTGCTTGCCGCCGCGCCCGGCATGCCGCCCGTCTGGCGGGGCGAATCCGCAAGCCAGAAGGCGATTCTCCACAAGGCGCGCCAGGCGCTCGCCAGGGAGGGCGAATCTTCCGAAGCGGCGCGCCTTTGGCTGGAAAGCCTGTTTACGGAAGACGCGTTGAGCCTCTTTGCCGCTGCGGACACAGATCTTGCCGCATTGGGGCGGCGCTGGCGACAGCAGATCGACATTGCGCGACGCGCCTGGGAAACGGCAAGGGAACGGCATCATCACTGGCGTTCCCGGTTTTCTTCCCAATCCGGCGAAAAGGGTTCCGCGGTCAATTTCGATGCCGCCGTGTTTGGCTGGAACGCCGGGCCGCGCTTTCCCAAGCGCGCCACCTGGCACGCTCCTGTTCTGCTGAGTCTGTGCGATCCGCAATTCCTCCTTGCCGTGCGCGCGGATGTCGAGCAGGCGGCGGCGCATTTTGCCGAATCCGCGCCCTGGTTTGCCGAATTGATCCAGAAATGGCGAGCCTCGGAAGCCAACGCCGCGCCGGAAGAACAGAACGCCTTGCTGCTGGCGGCCTGGCGCTTGCGCGAATCGGCGCGGGAATCCGCCCAGAAGGAACAGGAACATCGTCAGAACGCGCAGAAAAAACAAGAAGAGCATATCGACGCCTGGCGACAGGCATTTGCGCGGCTCGTGGATGGCCTTGGCGCGCTGGAGGGCGCGGACGACGATATGGGACGCCAGGAGTGGCGGCGGATGCTGGATGAACTGTATGGCTTGTCCGAACGCCTGGCGTCGCTCCCCTATACGGAAGAAAGCTTCCTCAAACTGCGCCGCCAGGTGAGCGGCATGGAACGCCTGGCCTTGAGCCTGGAGAACGCGCTGGACGCGCTGGAGGCAAACGATGAACGCCACGGGATTTTCTCGTGTCTATTCTGGGCAGGCGCTGGCGTCTTCCTGCTGCTTGCCGCGCTCGCCAGCGTCACATACGCCTTGCCCATCGCGCTCGCCAGCATTGGCGTCTTCGCCATCTTCCACTTTCGCCGCCGCGCCCGCGTTCGCCGCAATCTCTCCATCCAGATCCAGCTATTTCGCCGTGCCCTCGCCTCTATGGGCGGCAAAAAGTAAAAACCCGCTTTTTACCGGGTTCAAATAGCCAAAAAAGGACTGCTTCGCCCGCCCCTTTTTGGCGTAAGAGCCGGTTCATGGTCTTTGGTTCCTTGCGGCCTCTGTTCCATCTCTCCCGCCTCGTCGAAAGCAAGGCGCGATTCGACGCGATAATCCCCTTCCTCCCCTTTATGAGGGAGGGGACGCTTTCATCCCCCTTGTATGTTGGAGAATTCGATCTGAGGGAGCCAGATCGATACCCTCAAGTTCTGTCTGCAAGACAAGTTCGTGGGGGAGCGAGGATCGGTACCCTCATTTTCTGGCGGCGGGTTACCTGAAACCCGAACGGTTGTACGGGAACACACCGCATGGAACACAAGGAAGGGAGAAGTG
>JAITRP010000119.1 GCA_031288305.1 Zoogloeaceae bacterium | reverse complement strand
TCCCCGCCGTCTTCAACTTCCCCGGCGTCGGCAAAGTCCCCGCCCAGGTCACCCCCTCCGTCGCCGACGAACTCGCCAAAACGTTAAAAATCGAAGCCCTGATGCGCGGAAGACGCTAGGCCAACGCCATAAACCGGATCATAAGGATGCAAAAATTTGCAAAAAGGATCATAGGCCGTTATCATTTTCAGGATCACAAGCGCGCAAAAAAGGATCATAAGCGATGCAAATTTACACCTCAACCCTCCCCTTCTCAGGAGGGAGGGAAATCCGCGCGCTCACTCGTCATTACGAGGCGCGTAGCAACGTAGCAATCCAGGCAGCGGTTCCGTTTTCTGGAACGACAAAGCAAGTGGAAAGGCTGCCTGGATTGCCGCAGGCCTACGACCATCGCGGGAAATTGAACGAAAGCCGTGCCCAGAAGGAACCAGAGGCTATGAACAGGTTCTGACACCCCACAAGAGAGGAAGGGGGTGAAAGCATGCGCTCTGTCTCCAAGTATTTTGAATTTTATAGGGTTTATTTTGCGTGCAGCACTCCCCCTGGCGGCATCATTCCTTGTCTTCCGTTTCCTGTTCCTGCGCTTTCTCGTCTTCCTCGATCAGGATTTCGCGGGCGGCCTGTTCGTAGTGATCGCCGTTCTTGTCGGTGAAATGCAGGCGCACCGGCAGCATCAGGTAATCCTGCGCCAGCCAGATATCCGTGCTGGTCTCGTCCGCGCTCTGCACGTGCAGGGTATTGAAACTCCCGGCGGGCAATTCCAGGGTTTCCTCGCCAAGGATGACGAATCGGATGAATTCGTATTTCTTGCGCGTCGCCAGCCAGAAATCCAGTGTGCCGCGCGTGCCGGCGGTGATGCTGCCAGGCAGCGCGTTGTAGGCAAACTGATATTGCAGGCTGAGAAAATCATGACTGTTCGCGTTCATCTCAACCGGCGGATTCATCTGGATGCGCACACGCCGCGCCGCGTGGTCGAATTCCACGCGCTCCGGCGCGTCCTTGTTGCGGGTCTGCTGGTAGTGCTCGGGTTGAAGCCCGCGCGCGCTGATGTTGCCCACGCTTTCCGAAGAAATGCTTACAGGATGAAAGAGAGCGGCAAGCCCCGTCGTCTGCAACAGGGAAGCGAGACGATAACGCCCCTCCGCGATTTCCCAGCGCAGTTCGGCGCGCCCAACCTCAAACCCTTGCGTGCCGCGATAAACGGTGTAGCGTATTTCGCCGCGCGCGGGAAAAAAGTCGATATTGCCCTCACCGGGCGGCAGATCGTCCTGCACTTCCGGCACGGGAGAAAGGTTGCTTGCGGCATCCTCCGGCAATGGCGCATCTGCCTCTGGCGCGGTCGGCGCTTCGATCAGCGATGACGTGGCGGCGGTCTGCCCGGATGGAACGGATGGGGTTTCGACAGGCGCGACGGGCGCGGGCGGCGCAGGCGACGCAGGTAGCGGCGCGGTCGGCGCAGGCGTGAGCGCGGCGTTGAGGCGCATTGGTTGCGGCAGTGGCGCGGGTGTTTGCCAGTCCAAGCGCAGGGGAAAAAGAACCGCCAGATGCAGCAGACAGGAAAGCGCCAGCGCAATATTCAATTCGCGCCGGGGGAAAAACCGCGAAAAGGACGGCATGGACGGACGGCGGGATTAGGCAAGGCGAGGCGCGTACAGTGCGTCTTCCTGTTGCCGTCCCCGCACCTCGACCCGCTGACCGTCGATGCGCAGCCGGTCTTCCGCGAACCAGCGCACGGCAAGCGGATAGATGCGGTGCTCTTGCGCCAGCACCCGCGCCGCCAGCGTGTCTTCATCGTCGCCGTCGAGCACCGGCACGGCGGCCTGGATGACGATGGGACCGCAATCAAGGCCGGGCGTGACGAAATGCACCGTGCAGCCATGCAGGCGCACCCCGGCCTCCAGCGCGCGCTGGTGGGTATGCAGACCGGGAAAGACGGGCAACAGGGAAGGATGGATATTCATCAACCTGCCCGCGTAATGGCGCGTAAACCCGGACGAAAGAATCCGCATGAACCCGGCCAGCAGCGCCAGATCCGGCTGATGCCGGTCAATGGCGGCGATGAGCGCCGTATCGAAACTTTCCCGATCGGGATAGTCCCGGTGATCGACGACGAGCGTGGGAATGCCGGCGGCGGCGGCGTGGACAAGTCCCGGCGCGTCGGGGCGGTTGGCGAAGACGGCGACGACTTGCGCCTGGGCGAGTTCGCCCTGCCGTTCGGCGCGGATGAGGCGCTCCATATTGCTGCCGCGCCCGGAAATCAGGATGACGACGCGTTTCATTTCAGGATGCCCACCGGCAGGAAAATCGAGGCGGCAAGCGAGTGAGTGACGCGGGTAATGGCGCGTCCGTTCCTGTCCGCCAGAATGTTGGCAATGTAATCCAAAAGCATGATGACGCCGCCGAATTCCCGCTCGAAAGAAAGATTCTGCCGCCCTCCATCTATTTCATTGGAATAAATGAGCGGCTTGCCCGCGGCGTCCTGCGCGGCGGCGAGCTTCCAGATGGCGATCTCCATGTTGCGCGCGCAGTTGTAGAACTTCTGCGCGTCCAGCGAATCGAGCACGAAGAATTCATCCTTGTGTTCGTAGGCGGCGTCCGTCATGGTCAATAGCCCGTACATCAGCGCCGCGACCCGATCATCCGCGTAGCCGGGGTCGAACGCCTGCAAGGCCGCCTCGCCTTCCGTTTGTCCGGCAAGAGACGCGGGCGCATGCTCCCGGTAGTGCAGGAGCGCGGTCAGCGCCGCCTCGCGTCCTGCATGCCGCGTTTTTTTCCACTCACGCGGATTGCGCCGGTAAAGCTTGTCCGCAATGCGCTTGAGCGCCGCCATGACGAGTTCTCGGCTCAGGTCGACCACCCGGTCGATGTCGGATTTGGCCAGATACTTCGGGTCGAAAACCGTTGCTTCCTGTCCATCCGTCCCGCGCCGGGTAGCGCAGGCGGCGGGCAAAAGCATACAGGCGGCAAGGAAGCATCGCCGGCTCAGGCGCATGTCTTTCTCCTCCGTTGCCGCAAACGCACTATCCAGGCGAACAGCGCGGGCAACAAGGAAAGAAGGATGATGCCCAGGATCAGCAGGGAAAGGTTTTCCCGCACCCACGCCAGATTGCCGAACCAGTAACCCGCCAGGCAGAGCGCGAACACCCAGGAGATCGCGCCGAAAAGGTTGAAAAAGAAAAAACGCCCGTACTGCATGGCGCCCACCCCGGCGACAAACGGCACAAAGGTGCGAAACAGCGGCAGGAAACGGGAAATGATCAGCGCCTTGCCGCCATGCCGCGCATAGAACGCCCGCGTTTTCAACAGCGCCTCCGGGTTCAGAAAACGGGCATTCTCCCGCTTGAACACGCCCGGCCCAAGATAACGGCCTATCTGATAGTTCGTCATGTTGCCCAATACGGCGGCGGCAGACAGCAGTCCCAGCAGCAGATCAAGCTGCATCTTCCCCAGCGCGGCAACCGCCCCGGCGACAAAAAGCAGGGAATCGCCCGGCAGGAACGGCGTCACCACCAACCCCGTTTCCGCGAAGATGATGACAAACAAGATGGCATAGATCCACGCCCCATACTGCGCCGTCAGCGAATACAAATACTTGTCCAGGTGCAGGACGATGTCGGCAAGCGTACCCAAGAATTCCATGGAGCGAAGAAACCCGATAATCACGAAAGCCATAAGTATAGCCCTTGCGGGCGGCAATGCGCGCCCGCGGCGCAAGGGGCATCGCGGCCTGCTCTTGCCTGGAAGACAACGGGAAGAAGCCTGTGCAGAGCGCGCGGGTTCCCGGCATCGACCGCGCAAGTCTCGTGTCGATGCGGCAACCGGCAAGGCTGCGCGCTTGCGCATTGCGTGTGGGTTTCTTGTCGAAAATCCGCTATCATGCGTCTGTTTGCGGACGCCAGACACGCGCGCCGGTTTTTGAGTGATATGGTTCGAGGATATGACAACGTTTTTCGGCAGGGCATTCCAGAAGCCAAGGGCTTCACGAGTCGGCGACGCGGCGCTAGTGACAAGCATAATCCTTGCGGGAACGATTTTCCCGCGCTTGGTGGCGCTAGGGTTTTTCCCGACACAGGATGATGGCTATTACACCTATGTCGCGCAACAGATTCACTACAGCTTTGTCCATGGGCAGGGTATTCCGGATGTTGGCGGGCCTTCCCTTTATCCCATGTTGTGTTCCTGGGTGTTTTCCCTGCAATACAACCCCATGATCGCATTGCGGCTGATCGACTTGGGCATGGCTGTCGTCATGGCGTTCCTGTGGTACAAAGTATTGGCAAGAATATGCAACAACAATACCGGCGCAGCGATTATCACCTTTATTTTTGCCTTTACCATGAACTATCCTGCTTTTATCGACAGCGGATTCAAGAACAGCATTACCGTAGCTTTTGTGCCCCTGCTTCTGGCATTGTATATTGGAATAGGAGCCGTGCAGGAAAAGAAATCTGACAATGCCTGGTGGCTGGCGGGCGCCTTGACGGC
>JAITRP010000059.1 GCA_031288305.1 Zoogloeaceae bacterium | reverse complement strand
TCCCGCAGGTCGCGCGCCACGCCGGAACCCCGCATGTCCGGCAGTTGCGCGCTCCCGGAAGAAAGCGAAATCCTCTCCAGGAATTCCCGATAAAAGGGGTTTTCGGCAAGCTCCAGACTTGCCCGCCTCGGCAAGCGCGCCCGCTCACCTTCCTCCGCCACGCTGTTGAGTCATGCGGCCGGCAATGCGCGCGGGGCGCGGGCATCCTTATTTTTATTTTTGCGCGGCAAGGCGGCATGGCGTCCCGCCGTTTGCAGGGATGCGAGGGTGAGGATGCCGAGGGTGCTGCCGTTGTGCAGGATGGTGGCGGCGACCGGGGAAAGAAGGCCCAGGGCGGCGGCGGAAAGGATGCCGGTGTTCAGTCCCAGGGTCAGTTTGTAGTTGGCGTCGATGCGCCGCATGACGGCGTTGGCGATGCTCTTGGCAGTGACGACGCTTTGCATGCCGTCTTCCAGCAGCACGATGTCGGCGGTCAGGCGGGCAACATCCGCGCCCCTTTGCATGGCGATGCCCACATGCGCCGCCGCCAGCGCGGGCGCGTCGTTGATGCCGTCGCCAACAAAGGCTATTTTCGCGCCCGTCTTCTTCAGCCTTTCCACGATGCCCGCCTTTTCCTCCGGCAGCAATTCCGCGTGAAAACCATCCAGCCCCAGCGTATCGGCCAGTTCGCGCGCCCGGCTCTTGTGATCGCCCGTGAGCATCAACAACCGCTTGACGCCCAAAACGCGCAGACGGGCAACCACCTCCTGGCTTTCCGGACGCACATGATCCTTCAAGGCCAATACGCCAGAAAGCTTGCCGCCATAGCCAATGTACAGCAGCGTCTTGCCTTCGCCATACAGACGGCTGATTTCAGCGCCCCAGGGCGAAGTGTCGATGTGTTCGTGCTGCTCGATGAAATGGCGCGAACCCACCACCACGCGCTTGCCTTCAATCACGCTGGTCACGCCGTGCGCAACGACGAATTCCACCTCGTTGTGCGCGAAATGACGCCCGTTTATGGTGTGCGCGGCGGCGACAACCGCCAGCGCCAGCGGATGAAAATAGTGCTCCTCCACCGAAGCCGCCAGCCAGATGAGTTCTTCCGGCGAAAAATCGGCGTCGAAGGTGATGGCGTCGGTAACTTCCAGATCGCCGGAAGTCAATGTGCCGGTCTTGTCGAAAATAAGGGTGTCGGCTTCGGCAAGCCGTTCCAGCGCGTCCGCGCCCTTGATCAGGATGTTCTGCCGCCCCGCGCTGTACATGGCGGATTTGAACGCCACGGGAATCGCCAGTTTCAGGGCGCAGGAATAATCCGCCTGCAAGACGGCGGCGGCGCGCCGCCAGTCGCCAGAAACCAGCCAGGACGCGCTCGCCAGCTTCAACACCGTGGGCACAAGCCTGTCGGCCAGCGCCGCCGCGCTGATCTGGGTGGCGCTCTTGGCAATGAGCGAACGCTCGACATAATCGGCAATGCGGGCAACCGTGGTCGACACGCCCACCTGTTCAGCATAAATGACAAGCCGCCCTTCCTCCACCACCGTGCCGGAAAGCGCGCGATGCCCGCGCTCCTTGCGCGCGGCGGCGCTCTCGCCAGTCATGGCGGCTTCATTGACGCTGGCCTCGCCGGAAAGCACCGTGCCATCCACGGAAATGACGCCGCCCGTCGCCACGACCACACTGTCGCCCACCTTCACTTCACTGGCATGAACGGCAATTTCCTCGTCGCCGCGCAGCACCCAGACAGTATCGCTGCTGGGACGCAACAGATGCTTCAGCAGCGCGTCGGAACGGCGGGCGATGCTCTCTTCCAGGCATTCGCCCAGCGCCAGCATGAAAGTCGTGGTGTTGGCGGCGGTAAAATCGCGCCGCGCCAGCGAAATGGCGACAGCCGCCGCTTCCAGCACATGCGAGGTCATGCCGTTGGCGCGAAAATCCGCCAACGCCCTCTCCCCCAGGGGCAAGGCCGCCGCCAGACCCAGCGGCAGGCGCAGCGCCGCGGGCAATTGGCCGGAAGCAACCAGATTCAACAAGGTGAGCGCCACGCCGCGCCTGGAAAAACCATCTTCCGCCGTCGGCGGGACGGCGGCAGGTTGCGCGGGCAGATCCAGCAACAGCGAACGCAGGCCGTCGGCACTGGTTCTTGCGGGATCAAACTCGATGACGATAGAATTCGCCCTGTTGTTGAAGCGCGCCAGGCGCACTGCGGGAAGCGCATCGATCTGCGTTTTCGCTGCCGCGCAGGAGACGCCCGGGCGCAGGCGGCAGCGAAAACGCGCCCGTCCGGTATTGCCCTGGGCAATGACGTGCACGGGATGAAGCGCGAGAAACGCGCCGTCCCGGGCAGCGTCAAAACCGCCCTGCCTCATGGGACAACCGCGTCGGTTCCCGCTTCCTGCGCCGCCAATTCCGCCTGGACGTCGGCGAATTGCTCGCGCAGTTCTTCCAGCCCGCCTGCCAGACCGGTATAGAGCGTGATGCCCGCCTTGATGAGCTTGGCGCGAACTTCCTCGTTGCCAAAGACATAGGCCGCCGCCGCGCCAATGACCAGTCCCAGCAAGAACTGGTCACGACCCTTCTTCGGCAGAACCTTGCCCAACGCGGCAAAAACGCCCTGATTCCGCGGTGTCGCGACCACGTTGAATTTTTGCTTCTTGCCTTGCTTCTTGCCTTTTTTTGCCATGTTCATGTTCCTTCGCCGAAAGAGAGTTCAAGTAGCCGAGAGAGTCCATGGACGCCCGCGACGCCGCCCGCGGCAACCAGCGCGGCGGCAAGATAATCGCCCCGCTCCACCGCATTGCCCGCCGCCACGCCCGCCGCCAACGCCGCGCCCGCCAGGGCGGACTGGCGCAACAGCCGGGCGTCGATGACCGGAAAACCGCGCGCCCCCGCCAACGCCGCCACCGCGGCGTAACTGACGAAGCCGCGCGTAAAATCGTTCGCCATGCCAGGCAAACTGAACAACGCCGCCTGCGCGGTCTTCTTCTTGTTCTTGCGCTTCTTCATTTACGGCCCTTCGCCGGGACAGACGCGGCGAGCTTCGCGCCGACAGGCTTGACGGGTTTTTCCGCGACGCGCGCGGCAGGTTTGCCCTTGCCGGAAACAGGCTTGGCCGCAAGCGTGATGGCGGATTCTTCGCGACGCAAACGATCACGCAAGCGCGCCGAAGAGTCGGCAAGCGCGCCCAGACCAGAAGCCGCCGCCCGCCGCAAACGATCTTCTGCAACTATCCCTTCCTGGCGCAATTTCTGTCCAGCCAACCGAAACTCGGCGCGCAATTGTTCATTCCTGTACAGCCGGACGGCAACAACACCCGCAGCCAGCCCCGCAATAAACGGAAAAATGGGCATGATGATTCCTCAAAAAGAAAAAACAAAGCCGATACTACACAAAGTCCCCGCGAAAAGCACTGGCGCCATCACGCGGCAGACACATTTTTTCTCTGGTTTTTTGCTGGTCTCTTTACTGTTGTTGCAGGATGCTTGACGCACACTTGGGAAGCGGCAAAAAGGTCGATCCAAAGTAGAGGAAATCAAGGTGACATCGATCTCCGATAGGTATGCCGTTGCTAGGGCGTGTTCACACTACCTCTGAAAGATGTTATGCTTCGGTACCAAGAAGTTACTGGAGCTTGATGATGGAAATCACCGAATCCCAATATCAACAGATCGAAGACTGCCTGCCGCGTCAGCGCGGCAATGTCCGTTTGC
>JAITRP010000138.1 GCA_031288305.1 Zoogloeaceae bacterium | reverse complement strand
TGTCTCCTCCAGAAATTCCGCAAGGAATCCCGACTGCTCCAACGCCGTCGCGCTTCCTTTCTCGTCCCATCGCACATGCGCCGCCCTCCCGGCGTCTCGATTTGACGCTCCTCTTCTCGAACACAACACCCCGCCGCTTGTCCAGGCCTTTTGCCAATGCCTTGCTTTTCATTCCCTTTTCACCCATCGGGCGTCCCTCCTTTATCGGCTATGACCCGCTCTGCTGCCCGCTTTGCGCCAGTTTACTTGGGGGCAACCGAGAGAACAGGATAACTTGCCTTTATGAACTGTGATCGCGTAACAGGCACCCCCTCCCTTTCTGATTCCTATTTCCTGACGCCTCATTCCCCCGGCAAGTCGATGCCCTTGAGTTTGCGGTACAGATTGACCGCGTAGGAATCCGTCATGCCGGCGACGAAATCCGCGACGCCCAGGAAGCGAATGTACGGGTCGGGACTGGGACGGGCGTGTTCGCCGATGAATTGCGTAGGCAGCAGTTTCAACAGCATGCGTTCGCGGGTGGTCAGCGGATATTGGCCGACAGCGGCCTCGACGGCGGCAATGAAGAGGGAGAGCAGTCCGCCCAGCACCTCGAAGCCAGCCGTCTCGATTTCCAGCGCCGGGCGCGCCGTGTAGATATGCTCGAAGGCGATCTCCTTCACTGCCGCGAGCGGCCTGGCCAGTGGCGAGACGGACAGCAGGTCGTCCGCGAACCTGCCGCCGAGGATGTCCGTCTCGTTATCCAGGAACACGGCGGCGGCGACCTCCAGCAAACGGCCAATGGCCTTGGCGCGCAGGTATTCGATACGTTCCTTGGGGTCAAACAGACGCCTCAGCTTGCCCTCATTGACGCTGTCGCCCGCCAGGGCCGCGAGCAGTTCCTGGGCGTCTTCGGCGCGCACGTAGCCCAGGCGGGCGGCGTCTTCCAGGTCGACAATCAGATAACAGGTATCGTCTGCCACTTCCACCAGATACGCCAATGGATGCCGATGCCAGGCCAGATTCGGCAGACGTTCCGGCAAACCCGCGGTCGCGGCGACCTGGGCGAAGGCGGCGGCGTCCTGCTGGAAAAAGCCATGTTTCTTGGCGCTCGCGCCGGACAGGGTCTTGCCCCCCAGCCAGGAAGCGCGCGGATATTTGGTAAAGGCGGCCAGCACGGCGGCGGTAAGTTGCAGGCCAGGATTGGCGGGATTCTGCAAACGGGTAAGGATGCGAAACCCCTGGGCATTGCCTTCATACTGCGCGAAATCGGCACGCTGCGCGGGCGTGAAGGCATAGCGTTCCAGAAGGCCGGAAGACTTGAACCATTCGCGGATGGCGTCCTCTCCGGCGTGACCGAAGGGAGGGTTGCCAATATCATGGGAAAGACAGGCGGCGGCAACAATCGCCCCGAAATCGGCGGCGTCGACCGCGCGCAGATGATGCCGGGCAATAACCTCCCGCCCGACTATCGCGCCCAGCGAACGCCCGGCGCAACTGGCTTCCAGGCTGTGCGTCAGGCGGGTGCGCACATAATCGCTGCGCGAGAGGGGAAAGACCTGGGTCTTGTCCTTCAGGCGGCGAAAGGCCGAAGTGAAAACGATGCGGTCATAATCCTGCTGGAAGGCGGTGCGTTCCGGCGCAAACGCCCTCCCGCCCGCGCCCTCCGCGCCGGGACGTTCGGCGCAGAGGAACTTTTGCCAGCAACGCCGCTTTGCCGCCGCCGAAGCCCTAGGCACGAGAAGCGGCCTCCAGTTCCGCCTGCAATTCCGCGCGCGTCACGGTAGCCACGCCCAGTTTGCCCACTACGACGCCTGCCGCCACATTGGCGACCCGAAGCGCCTCCGGCCAGGACGCGCCTGTAGCCCGCAAGACCGCCAACGCGGCAATGACCGTATCGCCCGCGCCAGAAACATCGAAGACCTCGCGCGCCACGGCGGATGCGTGCAACGCTTCGCCCCGCGTAAAAAGGCTCATGCCTTCTTCGCTGCGCGTCACCAATAGCGCTTCCAGCCCCAGTTCCTCGCGCAGTCGTCCGGCTTTTTCGGCGAGTTCCGCTTCCGTCCGCCAGCGTCCCGCCACCGCCTGGAATTCGCCGCGATTGGGCGTAATCAGGGTGGCTCCGGCGTAACGGGAAAAATCGTCGCCCTTGGGGTCGACCAGCACCGGCTTTTTCGCCGCGCGGGCGAGGCGAATCATCTCGGTGATGTGCGCAAGACCGCCCTTGGCGTAGTCGGAAAGCACCACGGCATCGCAATCGGCAAGGCGCGACCGAAAATCCGCCAGCTTGGCGCGCAACACCTCATGTGAAGGCGCGGTTTCAAAATCGATGCGCAAAAGCTGCTGCTGGCGGCCAATGACCCTGAGCTTGACCGTGGTGTCTATGCTCGCGTCCACATGCAGCCCCGCCTGGATGCCGCCCTCTTCCAGCAGCCGTTGCAGCAAGCGTCCCGCGTCATCCGCGCCGACCACGGAAAGCAGATGGCAACGCGCGCCCAGCGCGGCGATATTGCGCGCCACATTGGCCGCGCCGCCCGGACGTTCTTCCTGCCGCTCCACCTTGACCACCGGCACCGGCGCTTCCGGCGAGATGCGGCTGACTTCGCCGAACCAGTAACGATCCAGCATCACATCGCCAACGACCAGGAGGCGCGTGGCGGAGAGTTTTTCAAGGATTGGATACATTCTTCGGATTTCCTTAATGCTGCCATAACGCATTTACCATGGACGACAACAAAGTCTTGAACCCGCCGGCAAAACAGGCAAGAAAGATGAGCGAACATAGCCCCATTATCTGCCATGGACATCCTTTCAGGATGATGACCGTAACAGTAATGACAAAAGCGAACGGCAGGGCAAACAATACCGTCCAGACAGGCGCCGCAAAGAACGCGGCAATAACTCCCCCAATCTGGTTCTACGAGAACAAAGGGCAGGATGGAGAGGAAGAAAACCGCCAGCGTCCCCAACAACCAGATCTTGAGCGCCTGTCCCCAAATCCAGTTGTCTCCAGCGTATTTTTTACGGAGCGAACGCACGGAAAAAACCATGACAGAAATGCCAATACCGGCCAGGCCGACCAGCAGCAAAAGCTGCTTCCAATCATCTTTGGACATGGCGTTATCCTCGTTTCTTTTCCTCTGGACGCGCCCGGCGCTTTTCTCACAGCGACGCATCGAATTCTTCCGAGCGGCGCGGCGGGTAGGTTTCCCAGCCGCCGCAGGCGGGACAGCGCCAATAGAACTGGCGGGCGCGAAAACCGCAATCCGTGCAGCGGTAGCGCGCCAGGCGGCGCGTGTAGCCATGCACGATGCCGCGCGCCAGTTCCAGATCGGCGCGGCTGTTTTCGTTGCCCACCAGCGGCAGGCGGGCGCTGATGAGTTTTTCCAGCCCGAGCAATGAAGGGTTCCGTTGCAGCTCGTTGCGCACCAGCCGATACGCCGCGTCGCTGCCCGCGCTTTCGAGTTCGAGTTGATAGACGCCTTCCAGCAAATCCAGCGAAGGGTAGCGTTCCAGATAGGCGCGCAGCAGGACCAGCCCCTCCTCCGGCTTGCCGAGCGCCCGGTAGGCGTCCTGGATGCGTTGCGCCGCCAGCGACAGATAGGCCGGATCCTGTTGCTCGATGCGCCGCCAGGCGTCGATGGCCTTTTCCGGCGCGTTTTGCCGAAGCGCGATGTCGCCGCCAATCAGACTGGCGCGCACACAAAGACGATGCGCTTTTTGCGCTTCCCGCAAAGCGTCCTCTGCCCGCCCAAAACGCGAGCGCATGAGTTCATCCGCCGCCAATTCGCAATAAAACTGCGCGATTTCCTTGGCGGCGCATGGGTCGTCGCGTTCGCGGGCAATGACAATAGCCTTTTCCCAGTCTTTTTCAATCTGGTAGATTTCCAGCAATTGACGTTGCGCTTCATCTTTCAGCGTTGAAGTTCGCAATTTGGCGAAGATGTCTTCGGCGCGATCCAGCAACCCGGCCTTGAGATAATCCTGTCCCAGCTCCAGCAAGGCTTGCAGGCGAATTTCCTCGCCCAGATCATCGCGCTCGATCAGGCTCTGGTGCATGCGAATGGCGCGTTCCGTTTCTCCGCGCCGCCGGAAAAGCCCGCCCAGCGCAAAGTTGAGTTCCACGGTTTGCGCGTCGTTGCGCGCGACTTCCAGAAAGGCGTCGATGGCCTTGTCCGGTTGTTCGCTCAACAGAAAATTCAGTCCCTGGAAATAGGAACGCGGCAACTCGCGCGATTCGCGCACCACATGATGAATATCCACGCGCGCCGCGATCCAGCCCAGGGCGAAAAGAAGCGGCAACAACAAAAGTTGCCCGTATTCTTCCAGTTCCATCAAAACTCCGTCTGCGGATTGACGCTATCGGGAGCGGCGGCGGAAGTACGCTGCTGCTCCGCTTCCCGCTGCAAGCAGGCGACAGCGCGCCGCGCCCGGAAAAGCGGACCGGCCATCGCCAAAATGCCGAGCAGGACGCCCGCAACAAAGAACGCCAGCAGCCACAATACCAGCGGCGCGTCCCAGGAACGCCCGTAGAAGAAGTTGAGCGTGACCGTTGCCGTGTTTCTCAAGGCAAAAAGGAGTACGAACAAAAACAGCAGAAACCGCAGAATCCAGGTCAGAACAGACATAACGCACCACGCACACGAAAAGAAAAGGGCGGAAACCTTGCCGGTTGCCGCCCTTGAATCTACCACAAGCGCGCGGGTTTGTGGCCTTGCGGGTTCAGCGGCGTTTATCCACGCGCTCCCGCAATTCCTTGCCCGCCTTGAAATGCGGCACCCATTTTTCCGGAACCTCCACCTGTTCGCCCGACTTGGGATTGCGCCCCAGACGCGACGGACGATGATTCAGGGAAAAACTGCCGAATCCGCGAATCTCGATGCGCGTTCCGGCAATCAACGCTTTCGACATGACATCAAGCATCATCTTGACCACATCATCCGTATCCTTTGCCGTCAGCTGGGGAAAACGCCCCGCCAATCGCTCGATCAGTTCGGATTTGGTCATGGGTAAGCCGTCAAACCTACTGGTTCTGGTCCAGCTTGGCTTTCAGCAAAGCGCCCAGATTGGTCGTCCCGGCGGAACCCGACGATTCCGCGCTGATCTTCTGCATGGCTTCCGCCTGTTCCGCCTGATCCTTGGCCTTGATGGAAAGGTTGATCGAACGGGTCTTGCGATCCACGTTGATGATCATCGCTTCCACCGCGTCTCCGGGTTTCAGCACATGCGCAAGGTCTTCCACCCGCTCGCGCGAATAATCGGAAGCGCGCAGGTAGCCTTCCACCTCGCCGTCCAGCGCGATGACCGCGCCCTTGGCGTCCACCGACTTCACCGTGCCGCCGACCACGGAATTCTTCTCGTGCGTGGCAATGTAGTTGGTGTACGGATCGCCTTCCAGTTGCTTGATGCCCAGCGAAATGCGTTCCTTGTCCACATCGATGGCCAGCACCACGGCTTCCACCTCGTCGCCCTTTTTGAAGTTGCGAATCGCTTCCTCGCCGGAGGCATTCCAGGAAAGGTCGGAAAGATGCACCAGACCGTCGATGCCTCCCGGCAAGCCGATGAAGATGCCGAAATCGGTAATCGACTTGAGCGCGCCGGAAACCTTGTCGCCCTTCTTGAAATTCTGGCTGAATTCTTCCCAGGGATTGGCCTGGCACTGCTTCATGCCCAGGGAAATGCGGCGACGTTCCTCGTCGATTTCCAGAATCATGACTTCCACTTCGTCGCCCAGTTGCACCACCTTGGAAGGATGCACGTTCTTGTTCGTCCAGTCCATTTCAGAGACATGCACCAGACCCTCTATGCCCTGCTCGATTTCCACGAACGCGCCGTAATCGGTGAGATTCGTGACCTTGCCGAACATGCGGGTGGTTGCCGGATAACGGCGGGCAATGCCTACCCAGGGGTCTTCGCCCAATTGCTTCAGTCCCAGGGAGACGCGATTCTTGTCGGTATCGAACTTCAACACCTTGGCTTCGAGTTCATCGCCCACGGAAAGCACTTCACTCGGATGGCGCACGCGCCGCCAGGCCAGGTCAGTGATGTGCAGCAAGCCATCGACGCCGCCCAGATCGACGAACGCGCCGTAATCGGTGATGTTCTTGACGATGCCCTTGACGATTGCGCCTTCCTTCAGGTTTTCCAGGAGCTTGTCGCGCTCTTCGCCCACGGAGGCTTCCAGCACGGCGCGACGGGAAACCACGACGTTGTTGCGCTTTCTGTCCAGCTTGATGACCTTGAATTCCAGGGTTTTGCCTTCATAAGGCGAGGTGTCCTTGATCGGTCGCATATCCACCAGCGAACCGGGCAGGAAGGCGCGCACGCCACTGGTCATGACGGTCAGCCCGCCCTTCACCTTGCCGGTGATGGTTCCGGAAACCAGAGAGCCGTCGTTCAGGGCGTGTTCAAGGAAGTTCCACGAGGCGATACGCTTGGCGCGGTCACGGGAAAGGCGGGTCTCGCCATAGCCGTCTTCGAGCATCTCGATGGCGACCTGGACAAAATCGCCAGAACGGGCTTCCAAATCGCCCTGATCGTTCAAGAATTCTTCAACGGGAATGTAGGATTCGGATTTCAGGCCGGCGTTGACCACGACAAAATTCTGATCAACGCGCATCACTTCCGCAGTGATGACCTCGCCTTGACGCATTTCCTGGCGAGCCAGGCTTTCTTCGAAAAGTTGGGCAAAAGATTCCATGAGGGTTATTGGGTCGCTTCTTGCTGCCACGCAGCGGTTAAGTTGATCGAACGCCGCGCAAACCTCACAAACCCGTTCCCGGTTCCCAAGACCTGCCAGCACCCTGCTCCCGGAAAAACCGGAAAGGAGCGGATGGTAACAGAAAAAAAGTTTATAGATCAAGCCGTTGCGAAACAGAAGACAGAGGACGGAGTACCGTCGGTGACTGGCGGATTTGCCGCCGCTTATGCAAAACCTGTCCCCTGGTTAGCGGCAGCGCCGCTCATTCGTCTGCCGTCTTTCGGGAAGAATCGAGACGCAGCACGGTTTCGGCAAGCAGGCGATCCAGTGGCGCAAAATCCACATCCTTCCGGACGGGTGGGGAAACGGCGGCAAGCCGCGCCAGTTGCGCGTCGATGAAGGCATTGAGCACCGGGATGGGCGGCCCATATCCCGTTTCCCGCATGGCGCATTTCCTGTCCAGCAGCGCGTCGATGGCGGCCAGAAGTCCGGCGTCGGCCACGCACCCTTCCACGAGCGCGCGAAAGCGCATGGGCGGAATGCCGCGTCCCGCTTCGATCCACAGGATGGCAAGCAGCGGGCGCAAGACGTAGAGATATTTTTTGTAACGCACCGAATGGCCATGCAGATACCCACGGTCGTTGCCCCGCGCCATGTGCAGGTAGTGGTGAAAAGCGCGTTCGGGCTGCCAGACTGTCCGCGCCGATTCCTGGATGGCGGCAAGAAAACGGGCGTCACTGCGATAGAGCACGGGCGAATCCAGCCATTCGATCAAGGTCGCGTTGCCCTTTTTCAAGAGTCCCAGCGCCTTCTTCAACTCCCAGCCATTGATGTCCAGCGCGTCGGAAATCGGCTGTTCGATCACGTCGCGCGTCGGCGAAACCCGGAGATACCAAGGCAGCGGATGCGCATAGAGGAAACGCACGTCGTAATCGCTGTCCGGAGAGGCAAACCCCCAGCCCCGGCTGCCGGATTCACAGGCATGGAGAATGCGCACATCATGCTCCGCCTCGATCGAGCCCAGGCGGGTTTCGATTTCGGCGCGGATGGCGGGGTCAATGGCGGGAGACAGAAACATGGGACAGAAGATATTTGATCATGATGTGAGGATAAGTTATCCGGCGGCGTGAAACTCAGCAAGAAGGCGCGCAATGTGGTGGGCTTTGAAGTCAAGACCGAGCCATCCGTTGGCGGAAGGAAAGCGTATCTTTCTTTTGTCCTTTAAATTCCAGGAACGGGAAATCCACGCCTGGATGTTGTCCGGCGATCAGCGCGGCGAGCGCTGCGGCGGAGCCGCAGGCAAGCGTCCAGCCCAGTGTGCCGTGACCGGTATTGAGCCACAGGCCGGCGAGCTTGCCCTGGCCGATCAGGGGGACATTGGAGGGCGTGGCGGGGCGCAGGCCGCACCAGAATTGCGGGTCGCCAAAAAAACGCAGTTCTGGAAACAATTCCCGCGCGCGGGTAAGCAATGCCTGGCAGCGCGAGAGATTGAGGGCAAGGTTGTAGCCGTTGAATTCCGCCGTGCCCGCGATACGCAGGCGATTGCCCAGGCGCGAGAACACCAGCTTGCGGCTGTCGTCGGTAAGGCTGACGCTGGGCGCGGGCGCATCCGGTTCGAGGTTCAGTGTCGCGGAATAGCCCTTGGCGGGATACACCGGCAAACGTATGCCGTAAGGCCGCAGAAAGGGCGCGGAGTAACTGCCCAGCGCCAGCACCGAAGCTTCCGCCTGAAAGCGCCGTCCATCCCGCAGGATGACGCCTTCCACCTGGCGCCCGCGCAAGTCCAGCCGGGTAATGGGGGCATTGAAGCAAAATTCGACGCCAGCGGCGGCAGCGCGCGCGGCAAGAGCCTGCGTAAAGCGGCAGGCGTCGCCGGATTCGTCGGCGGGCGTGTAATCGCCGCCTACAAGGCGCTCGCGGACAGGCGCGAGCGCCGGCTCGATGTCAACGCAGGTTTGCGCGTCTATGGGTTCGCGCGCCAGGCCGTAACGCCGCATCAGGCGGGCGGCGCGGATGGCGTGCGAAAAGGATTGGCGGTCGGTGTACAGATGCAGGATGCCTTTTTGCAGCCCATCGTATGCAAAGTTGAAATCCGCTCCATCCGCCGCGCTCAACTGCTGGCGCAGGATTTGCAGCCGCTTGCGGCTTTCCAGCGCCAGATGAACAATGGCGCGGGTGTTGGCGTGGGCGCGGGCGGGCAGGCAATTGCCAAGAAAGGCAAGCGACCATTTGATGAGCGGCAGATCGTACGGGCGCAAACGAAAGAGCAACGGAGCGTCTTCCCGCCCCAGCCAGGCCAGCATCTGCGGCAAGGCGCGGGGATTGGCCCAGGGTTCGGCATGGGAGACGGAAATCTGCCCGCCGTTGGCGTGACTGGTTTCCTCGGCAACGGCGGCGCGGCGCTCGATGACCGTTACCTCATGTCCAGCCTGACGCAAATACCAGGCGCTGGTGACGCCAATCACCCCGGCGCCGAGAACGAGGATTTTCATCGTAAAACTAACTCCGGTTTGAAACCCCGCCCTTCAGGGCGGTGCGAAGGTCGAAACCCCAGCCTGAAGACCGGGGTTTCGACCGTAGTCATTGGGGAGGGGAGAGAAACCCCTTCCCAATGACGTTGGACCGGCAGCCCTGAAGGTCTGCCGCTAATTTCTTGCTGCGCTACATCCTTGAAAACGTCAAAAAACAAGACCCCGCTTTTTGCCGGATTATCTTGGGGTTTGAAACCAGGCAAAGCCTGGATTCAAACCGTGTAAACCCAACGCAAAACCAGTCCGGCCTGTGCGATTGTCGTAGGGGCGCACTCTCTGCGCCCGCAAACCATCCGCCGCATTGACGGCGGACGGGCGTACGCAGCGCGCCCCTACAGGACCGCGCGAGCGGGTAGTGGGTTGGGTTGGGTTGCGTTGCCTTTCCCTTTAAAAAAGGCTGGCTTTGCTGTCCTTTTTTGCTATATGAACCGGCAAAAAGCAGGTTTTTACTTTTTGACGTGTTTTCTTATTCTCCGTGCGCCGTCGCGCGATGAATTCTCACCACCTGCGGAATGCGGCGCAGATTTTTCATGACCTGCGCCAGATGAACGCGCGATCCGACCTGGAGAATGAAATTGAGATGGGAATGACGTTTTTCCGCATCGCCTTCCATGGTGACGTTTTCGATGTTGGAACCGGATTGCGAAATGGCGGCGGCGACCTGCGCGAGTGTGCCGCGCGTTTTTTCGATTTCCAGACCGATGCGCACATCGAACAGACGGCCTGGATCGGGTTCCCATTCCACATCTATCCATTTGCTGGGTTCGTGCGAGCGCGACTTGCGGATGACGAGGCAATCGTGGGTATGGATGATCAATCCCTGCCCTTTTTTGATGGAGCCAACAATGGGGTCGCCAGGGATAGGCTGACAACATTTGGCAAGCTGGATGGCCATGCCTTCCGCGCCCCGGATGATCAGGGTTCCGGCATGGGGCGCGGCGGCGACGGTATCGTCGGCCAGGAGGCGGCTGGCGACGACCTCCGCCAGGCGCTTGCCCAGGCCGATGTCGATGAAGACTTCCCGGGCGCTGTGGTTGCCTCCCGCCTTGATGACATGTTCCCAGGCGGCGGCGGGAACTTTTTCCGGCAGGACGCCGCGATGGATGAGTTCCTGATTGAGCAGGCGCTCGCCCAGCGCCGCGGACTCCTCGTTATGCACGGTGCGCAGGAAATGGCGGATGCGGCTCCTGGCGCGACCGGTCTTTACATAACTCAGCCAGGCGGGATTGGGATGGGCGTGAACAGCGGTGATGATTTCCACGAGATCGCCGTTCTTCAGTTCCGCGCGCAAAGGGGCGGATTCGTGGTTGATGCACGCGGCGATGCAGCGGTTGCCGACATCCGTGTGAATGGCATAGGCCAGATCCACCGGCGTCGCGCCTTGCGGCAGGTTGATGATGTGTCCCTTGGGCGTAAAAACGTAAACCTCGTCCGGGAAAAGGTCGATTTTGACGTTTTCAAAAAACTCGGAAGAATCGCCGCTTTGCATTTCCAGCAGGGAATGCAGCCATTTGTGGGTGCGGATATGCAGGTCGGCGCCGCCGCGCTCGGTATCCTTGTAAAGCCAGTGCGCCGCGATGCCTTCGCGCGCGACATGGTGCATTTCCTCGGTGCGTATCTGCACCTCCAGCGGCGCGCCGGTCGGGCCGATCAGGGTGGTGTGCAGGGATTGATAGCCATTGGCCTTGGGAAGGGCAATGTAATCCTTGACCTTGCCGGGCACAGGTTTATACAGGGTGTGCAATGCGCCCAGCGCCAGATAGCAGGCGGGAATGTCCGGCAGGATGACGCGAAAGCCGTAGATATCCTGGATGTGGGCGAAGCGGCGATGCTTGTGCGCCATCTTGCTGTACAGGGAATACAGGCTTTTTTCGCGCCCGAATACCCGCGCGCCATGGATGCCGGCCTCGGCGATCTTTTGCCGGATGCTGTTTTGGATGCGGCCAATGAGTTCCTTGTTGTCGCCCTGGAAGGCCGCCATGGCGCGCGCCAACACCCTGGCGCGCAGCGGGTGCAGCAAATGGAAGGAAGTATCCTGCAAATCCCGGAACATCTTGTGCAGACCAAGGCGATTGGCGATGGGCGCGTAGATTTCCAGGGTTTCGCGCGCGATGCGCTGGCGCTTGTCGGCGCGGATGGCGGACATGGTGTGCAGATTGTGGCGCCGGTCCGCCAGCTTGATCAGCACCACGCGCAGATCGCGCGCCATTGCCAGCATCATCTTGCGAAAATTTTCCGCCTGCGCCTCACGATAGGAAGAAAACTCGATCTTGTCGAGTTTGGAAAGGCCATCAACCAATTCGGCAATGGCCGGATTGAAGCGTTTCGCCAGTTCCGCCTTGGCGATGCCGGCGTCTTCCAGCACGTCATGCAACAGGGCGGCGCAGATGGCGTCGGCATCCATGCGCCAGCCGGCGACTACGCTGGCGACGGCAAGCGGATGCGTGATGTAGGGTTCTCCGGAAAGCCGCGTCTGATCGAGGTGCGCGCGGCGGGCGTATTCCAGCGCCGCCTCGATGCGCTCGACCTCTTCGGCCTTGAGATAATCCAGACAGGCGACGAAATTCCGGTAGGCCGGATCGTCGGAAAACAGGGCGGCAACCGGCGGCGCGGGAAAAGAGACGGCAGGTTCGCTGGCGTCCGCGTCATCGGCACTGGCGATCACAAGGCTTGCGGCGGGCAGCGGCGCGGAGGAGGAAGCCTCGTTTTGCATGATGCCGTTCTTCCTGCCAAGGTGATCGTGATCGGCGTTCAGGCTTGCCCGCGGTTCAACACTTCCTTCCCGACCTTGGCGGCAGCGATTTCACGCAGGGCGACGACCGTCGGCTTGTCCTTTTCATCTTCCACCAACGGCGTCGCGCCGGCAAGCAACTGCCGTGCGCGGTGCGCCGCGGAAAGCGACATTTCAAAGCGGTTGGGAATGTGTTTCAGGCAATCTTCAACGGTAATGCGAGCCATGATGCTGTTCTCATAGAGAGGGAAAGAAGCGTTCAAAATATTCTGGATGCCGCTGGCGCTGGCAGGCAAGCGTCAGCCTTGATGCCTCGACGATGCTTGCAAGCTGGGCGTATGCCGTATCCAGATCGGCGTTCATGATAACATAGCCAAAGTCATCCACATGCCGTATCTCCTCGCGCGCCGCCAGAAAACGCCGCTCGATGACCGCCTCGTCATCCGTGCCGCGCCCGCGCAGGCGTTCTGCCAATATCTCCATCGAAGGCGGCAGGATGAAGATGTCGATGGCGTCGGGAAACACGCCGCGCACCTGCGCCGCGCCCTGCCAGTCGATTTCCAGCAGCACGTCGCGTCCCGCCGCCCGCGCGTCGGCTATCTGGCGGCGGGAAGTGCCGTAGTAATTGCCGTGCACCTTCGCCCATTCGAGAAAATCCCCGGCTTCCCGCAAGGCGTGAAAGCGCGCTTCCTCCAGGAAATGATAGTCCCGCCCATCGACTTCGCCCGGACGCGGCGAGCGGGTGGCGCAGGAGATGGAAAGGGCAAGGTTTGGCGTCCGGGCGATGAGACGGCGCACCAGCGTGGTCTTGCCCGCGCCCGAAGGCGCGGCGATGATGAACAGCAGACCGGACACGCGCGCAAGGCTCCGTTTATTGTCCGCCGGTGGAAGTCGCGGAGTTGGCAAGGCTGTTTTCGATACGGCGGATTTCCTCGTCGCTTTCTTTTACCAGCGCATTGACCACTTTCCGCACGCCCTGGGTGTTGCTCGCGATTCGCACGGCGGCGGCGGCCTCGCGCTCATTGACGATGCCGAGCAGGAAGACCACGCCCGCTTCCGTAACCACCTTCACGTGACTGGCGGTAAATTGATTGGCGTCGACGAAGCGCGCCTTGACCTTGGAACTAATAAAGGCGTCATTGCCGCGCGACGCCAGGCTGCTGTTGCCCGCGATGACGACTTCATTCAACACGCCCTGCACGTTTTCGATGCGGCGCGCTTCTTCGGCAATCTGCTCCTTGACCGCTTCGCTGGGCGCTTCGCCCGTGATCAACACACGGCGGTTATAGCTGGTGAAATTGACGTGGCTGACCTCCCGCAAGGCTTTGGGAAGCCGCGCGACCGCTTTCAGTTCGATGGCGGCATCATCGGTCTGGACGCCAATGGAGCGGCGATCCACCACCGCCATGACGCCGGTGGTCACGCCGACCAGCGCCACGCCAAAACAGCCTTGCAGGGCGGGCAAGGCGAGCAGCAAGGCAAGACAAACAAGAACAGGACGGACAACGCGCTTCATTTTTCAGCTCCCGATTAAAAGTCGATGCAAGCAGAACGCCCCCCGCTCCTCTTTTCAATTTCCGAACAAAAGATTGTCGATGCCGTCGCATAGACAATGGAGAAGCAGCAGGTGGGTTTCCTGGATGCGGGCGGTGCGTTTGTCGGGGACGGCAAGCAAAATATCCTCCGCTTGCAGCAGTTCCCGTATCCGGCCGCCGCCCGCGCCCGTCAGGGCAATGACCCGCATTTCCCGTTCCCGCGCGGCATGGACGGCAGCGACCACATTGCCGGAATTGCCGGAGGTGGAAATCGCCAGCAGCACATCGCCCGCGCGCCCCAGAGCGCGCAACTGACGGGAAAAGACATGCTGAAAGCCGTAGTCGTTACCGACGGCAGTGAGAATGGATGTGTCGGTGGTAAGCGCGATGGCGGCGAGTTCCCGGCGTTCCGTCTCGAAACGTCCGACCAGTTCGGCGGCAAAGTGCTGGGCGTCGGCGGCGGAACCGCCATTGCCGCAAGCCAGGACGCGACCGCCAGAAAGCAGGGCGCGCGCCATAGAGGCGCAGGCATCGGCAAGCGGCGAAGCCAGCAGTTCCATTGATTCCTGCTTGACGCGGACGCTGTCCGCAAAATGCTGGCGGATGCGGTCGATCAAATCCATCCCGAGGACAATCCCAAAAACAAAGTGCGGATTCTAGCATCACAGTTCCAGCCACACTTCAAATTCCAGACGCTGCCAGGGGTCGGCGGCCTCCGGATTCAGGCGGGAAATCCGGGCATGAAGCGTCTTGCCCTGATCCAGCGCGGCGGACACGGCATGATTTTCCCGGCGCGGCACATAACCCAGCTTGTGCCCATGCCATTCCACGCGGATGGCCTTGGCGTCGTAAGGGTTATCCGGTTCGCGGACGAGCGTCAGCGCGTCGCCCACGCGCATGTCGGCGCGCAGACGCGCCAGCGCGTGAAACTGGCTGCCCGCCAGCGGCGAAGATTGCACCAACAGGCGGATATGCGGCTCCTCGCCGCAAAGCGGGTTGGCAAGAAGCGCCAATGACAGGCAAAGGAACTCAATCATCCGCCGTAAAGGCATGGCGTATCCATTCCAGGTTATTGGCGTTGAGACCATCGAGCAACACGCAATCGAAGCGGCAATTGCCGTGTTGCGGATGGCGCAGCAACCAGTGCCGCGCCGCGAGGAGCAGACGGCGGCGCTTCTGGACGCCGATGCTGCCGATAGCGCCGCCAAACGCCCGCGAGCGGCGCAGACGAACTTCCACGAAAACCGTGATTTCGCCCTCGCGAACAATGAGATCGATTTCGCCGCCGCGCACGCGAAAATTGCGCGCGACGACGACAAGACCCCGCGCGCGCAGATAATTTGCCGCCAGCGTCTCCGCGCGCATACCATCCGTACTTTCCGGATCGCGCCGCGCCTTTTTTTTCCAAAGACCGATCAACCAGTTTTTTATGCTCATCCCGCTTCTTCCATGACTACAGAATACGCGCCATTGTATGTCGTTCCCACGCCGCTGGGAAACCTTGCCGATATTTCCGAACGCGCCCGCGACGTGCTCTGCGCGGTGGGCTGGGTGGCGGCGGAAGATACCCGCCATTCCGCGCCGCTATTGAGATACATTGGCGCAAAGGCGCGTCTTCTGGCGGCGCACGCGCATAACGAGAACGCCGCCGCCGAACGGGTGCTGGCGCTATTGGCGAAAGGCGAAGCCGTAGCCTTGATTTCGGACGCAGGGACGCCCGGCATCTCCGACCCAGGCGCGCGCATCGTCGCCCGCGCTCACGCCGCGGGCGCGCGGGTCATTCCCCTGCCCGGTCCCTGCGCCGCCGTCGCCGCCCTTTCCGCCGCCGGTTTTTCCGAAACGCACTGGCTCTTTTTCGGTTTCTTGCCTTCCAAGAGCGGACAGCGCCGGGCGGCGCTAAGGACGCTGGCCGCCCTGCCTTACGCGCTGGCGTTCTACGAAGCGCCGCACCGCATCCTGGAGAGCGTCGCGGATATGACGGAGGAACTGGGCGCGGAACGCACATTGCTGATCGCGCGCGAACTCAGCAAGCAATTCGAAACCATCCGGCGTTTGCCGCTGGGCGAAGCCGCTGACTGGCTCACTGCCGACCCGATGCGCCAGAAAGGAGAATTCGTACTCGTCGTCTCCGGCGCGACGGAAGAACCCCCGGCAACCGAAGCCAAACGCCTCCTGCGCCTTTTCCTCGCCGAGAACCTGCCCATAAAACAAGCCGCCAAACTGGCGGCAACCCTGAGCGGCCACGGCAAGAACGAGCTTTATGCCTATGCATTGGCGCTCAAAGAACTGAAGACAGAGGACTGAGGACAGAGCGCTCGCTTTGTGGTCTGTATTCCGTAGTCTGTGATCGCGTATTGAGGAGGCTTTATGGGACAAGTTCTACACGGCAGCGCCGCCACGACATCGTGCCCGCCAGCGGGCGCGGACGTCGTTGTGGATTGCGCGGTTGGCCGCTTCCTCGATGGCTTCCGGCGTGGATAGCTCGCCGTGGCGTTGCAGCATCAGGCTGTCGGTCCGTTCGTTTATCGCGTCATCCAGGGGCGTGGCGGCGGCAAGCTGGCGGATCATGTCCTCGCCAGAGGCAAAGACCGGATCAAGGTTTTCATCGGCGAACAGGCTGGCGGCAAGGTCGGGGTGCAGTCCGTTCCTTGCCGTCATGCCGTGGGATTTCAGGAGCGCGGCAATGTACGCGCCGCCTTCCACTTCCGCCTTGACTTGGGCAAGCCATTGGTCTATGCTTTCCATAGCGCCATCGACAGGCGGACGCGGCAGGGTTTCCTGCCCGCCCACTCCCTCCGGTTCTCCCGGTTTCATGCTCTCGATGGCGTTTTCTATTTCCAGCGCCTCCACCGAATAAATCCCGTTCGTCTCCCTGGCAAATTCCTTGACGGTAAGCTTGACCTTATAGACGCCGTCCGTCGTGACCAGCGGCGCGTAAAAACAATGCACGGCGGTAATGTTTTCATCTTGCGCGCGGTCTGGATGGACTTTTCCGCTTCGCGCAATCTCGAAAATCCGATCCAGATTGGCTACCGCCAGTGAATGAATCTCCGGCGATACCGACCGTTCCACGGCGCTCTTGCTCAGCATCTTGTCCAGATTGTTGCGCGATACCCTGGCCTCCATGCCGGTTTGCGCGTTCTTGAGTAACGGTTTTCCCCTGCCGGCAAACTCCGCCGCCTTTTCCCTCGCGTTCTGGAAGGTGCTGGCAAAACGTCTGAGCGCATATTGGCTTTCTCCAAACATCTCCTTCAGCGACTGTTCGTCCAGCCGTCCCGCCCCCAGCGTCTCCGGGTTCGCCACCTGCTCTCCGAGCATGCGCTGGATGTCGTTTTCCGGGTCGTAGTACATCGAGTGTTGCTTCTGGCCGCGCAGTTCCTCGAAGAACCTGGCCTCGAAATCCGCCTCCTCGAAGCGGTCATTTTCGTCGCGCGCCAGATAGCCGTACTGGCCAAGCGCCTCCGCCATTTCCGCAATCGTCCTGCCCGCGCCATTCTTCAAGACCACGCGCTTGCCAAAGCCGGTCTGCGGGATTTTCTCTTTCGGGTCATAGCCCCATCGCGATGACAGTTCCGCCGCGTCGAGGCCGCCCAGTTTGGCGATGGCCGCAAAGAGGCTGTCCCTGGTTTCCTCCACCTCGTCCGGGTTCCTCTTCTCTCTCGTCACGAGCGGCGGCAGCTTGTCTTCCGCGCTCATCCTGTTGGTGAGGAACGCCCAGGCGCGATAGAGCGGGTCTTGCATGATCTGGTGCGTCGCGTCCGTCCTCGCCTCCCGGCGCAGGACGCGGGCGCGTTTTTGCAGTTCCTTCAGAACGCGGCCCTTGGCGTTCGCAAGCCATTGCAGGTCGCGCAAGCCCCTGGCCTGCAAGTCCGCGATGGCTTCTTCCGTGGGGATTCTGCCCTGCTCTTGGAAGGCGGCGAATTCCTCCGCCGTCTCGCCCGCCTGCTCCGCCGTCTCGAAGAGGGGCGTCAAACCCCTGCCCTGTTCCGCCAGGGCAATCTCTTCCTCGCTGGCCAGCATGCGGTCAAAGACGCTTCTCACCTCCGGCGTGAGTTTCACGTTCAGGCTCTTGACGCTCTCGTAGAGTTTCAAGAGCCAGGCGCGAAAGCGGGCAAAGACGCCGTTCATCTCCAGATTCGGGGATTTGCCCCCGAAGAGATAGGATTCAAAGCCGCGCGCGAATTGCTCATGACAGGCGCGGCGCTCTTCCAGGGTCAGGGCGCTCCATTCCCCGATGTCACGCAGGCCGAACCAGCCCAGGATACTGTCCATGTCGCGCAGGACGCCCGTCTCTCCCCCGGTCAGGGTCTCGCCCCGGTTGCCCTTCTCCCCGATTTCCCCGGCAATGCGCGTAAAGGCTTCAAGATAGAAATGCCCGGATTCGTGCAGGAAGGTGGAGAGGTCGGCTTGCTCGAACAGGCTGATGGTCAGGGTTTGGGGGTTGAAACTGCCGCGCGTGTCGTTGCCCTTCTCCTGATAGTACTTTTTCAGAATCTCGATGGCCTTTTCATCATAGATCACGTAGTTGTGCGAACCCTCGCCCGCGCTCCGGCTCTGGCCGTCCAGGTAGCGATGACCGGGGATGCCGATGGATTTGAGATATTCTGATGCAGCTTGGTCTGAACTGCGCGCACGAGACAAATTGCGGTATAACTCCTGTCCGGTCACGCCATTAAAAAATGATCCAGCGGACACATCCCTTATTTTGTCCAGAAGCCCCCATATCGTGTCCTGCAAATCATCGTAGGCGTCGCCTGCTATATCTTCATCAAGCGCACTATCCGCGCGCCCGATAGCTATCTCCATATCCGTCGGAGATTCGCTTTCCAGCGCCCTGTTGGCTTCTTTGATCAGCAGGCTTGCCGCATTGTCAAGGCCAGCGTTCTCCATGGTTTCCGCCAGCGCATTGACCTCGCGCATGACTTGATTCAGTGCATCATCGACACGATCAATCCCATATTCCAGAATAATTTCTTTCACTTTTTCCGGCTGTTGTGAAAGTGGCCTGTCCCAATCCAGCAGGTCTTCGTCTTCGGGGATGTTGACCTCGTAGAGTTGGCCTTCTTTTTTGCTGACTTTGCCAGATCGTAAAATATCTATCGCCTTGCGAAAGTCTTCTACAATCTTGTTGGTTATCTGATTATCATCACGAAATGGGCTGTCTATTGCTTCTTGTAGATAGTTTATTGCGTCCTGTACAGTGGGCACAGAGTAAATTTTACCAAACGCATAGGCTTCAGGAGAATATCTCGAATATTTTTCTCCCGTTTTCAGATTGGTCCACACGCCGTGGGAAAATAACCCAATCTCTTCACCGTTATATTTGACCCTTGGAACTTCAGGTTGGTTCAAAGGAGAAGATGCGACTTGCCGACGATAAGCCTCCCCAAGCTCGCGCAGCCCGGCGAAGTACGCCCCCCAGCCAAACGCCTGATGGCCTTCTCCCGTGCCCATGAAGGCCAACGAAAAGGCGTCGAAGTCCTTCCCGGAGCCGTGCCAGGCGGACTGGTTGAGTTCTTCGTCATGAACTGAAAGTGTGCGGAGCGCGTCGGTAGGAAGCCCGGCATCTGTCCGGGCTTTCGTTTTGTTGCGCTCGTTGCCAGTTTCTGCTAGAGTAAGCGCATGCCCGCCGTCGTTTCGGACGTTTCGACCGGTGCTGGCAAGGCTCAAAACCTTGTTGGAATCAGTCCCGGCGGGATACTTCCTCATTGAAAGCGCCGTGAAATCCATGCGCTTCCTGCCAAGCTCCTCAAGATACAAAACCACTCCATCGTTGACGCGCTTCACGTAGGCGACAACAGGGTTTCCTCTGTCGCTTGCCAAGTCTGTGCGGATGTTGTCATAGTTCTCCACAATGGATGGGATGGCGGCAATGTCTGCCTCATTGATGGAAATTTGCCCACGGCTGGTTTCTACATTCCTGTCTCCGTGCTCGTTGCGGATATGCGTCAGCGCGCCCTGGCTTACGGGATGCGAATATCGCCGCGAGCCGGGAATGTCGCGCGCGAGCTTTTCGGACTTCACGTTCAGGCGAACCGCCGCGGCATTCTGATGACCCCGATACATCGCCGCCGCAACATTGCCGTTGCCGTTTATCCAACCCTTCGGCAATGCCCTTGCCAGCGCCTGAACAAACCCCTCCCCCTCCGTCATCCGGTTCACCACATTGAGCGGATACCGCTGGTAGAGTTCCCCGGCGATGACGGACATCCTGTCCGCTGCATAGCCGATTTGTTATCGCGCCGGAGGGGATCAACCACAGTGGTTGCCACATTCAACCCTGATGTCATTTCCTGCCTGCGGGGGAAATGTAACAGGGTTGGCGGGGAAGTGTCAACTTTTCAGAGGGAACGTTACATGTGGTTTTGGCAAGGCGGGAGGCGGCGCTTTCTCGCAGAGGGAACGAAGTTGCTGATGGAACAAGTGCATTTGTTCCGCGAGCGCGGGCACTTGCGATGCGCTTGCCGCAGCGTCGATGAAGGCTTGGCGCTGTTTGTCTTTGGGAAGCGACGGAATTTGCTCCAGCGCCTGCCTTGCGGATCGCAGCCTTGCGTCCGCCTGCGTGTGGAGATGCGAGAGACGCGCCTCCAGCGCCGCCCGGCATTCTGGCGTCAGGGAGGTTATCCTGCCGAACGCCACGTTCGCGTTCTTGACGGATTGCCGCGCTTGCGCGCGCACGTCCGCATTCGGGTCTCCCTTGAGAAGATGCTTCCCATATTTCCAGGCTCCGACCGCGGCAAACCCCAAGATCGCCCCCACGACCCCAACCGGCCCTGTCCCGACTATGGCGCCGCCAAAGCCTGCAAGCCCCATCGCGGAGCCGAGGGCTGCCCCGGCGCTCCCGCCGGCAACGCCACCTACGCCGAGATGCTTCAAGGTTTTCCTGTGTTCTTCCTGCATCGTCACTCCTTGGCGTCACTCCTTGGTGATGTGCTTCCAGAATTTCCAGGCGCCCACTGCCGCGCCGCCAACGATAGCCCCTACAACGATAAAGGGCGCCGTTGCCGCAATTGCCGTGCCTCCAGCGGCAATCCCCACGCTGGAGCCAACAACTCCCAAACCGGTAGCGCCCGCCACGCTGCCAATGCCGACCTGCTTGAGCGTGGTCTTGTCTTCTTCACGCAATTCAACCCTGTTCTTCTCTTCTTCCATTTTTGCAACTCCTGTGCTGGTTATGTGACGGGAGTCGACTCTATCACTTCGCCGCGCGTTCGCCAAACGCCCTCAGGCGTTCGTCAGGGATATCTTCGCCAGGGCGTTGACGGGCAGGGCGTCGATGGCGTTGGCTTTGGCGCTGGCGGCGTCGCGGGTGGTTTGCAGGATGCGGTTGATCTGGCTGACGGTCGGTCCGCCCATTTCGGCGGGGCCGTAGGTCACCACGTCCGCCGGGGTTTGCCAGATGCCCAGCAGGCCGGCGCGCTGCACGCCGTCGGACAGGTAGTCGGCGGCTGTCCAGTCCTGTTTCCAGGGCGCGCCGTCCGGGCCGAACTTGATGAGGTCGCGCAGGAGGTCGCTCAGCAGGATGGCGGGGATGAAGGTGAGCGCGGTAAGCGCCAGGGGCGCGACGTTGCCGTTCTTCAGTTCGTGGGCGATGCGCGCCAGGATGGTCTTCTGCATCGAGTACAGGAACTGCTTCATGTGGAAGACCATCGCCCAATGCGGGTCGGACGCCCAGGCGGGACGGTGCGCGGCGTTGGGGCGCAGGATCGCGCCATCCACCCAGCGGAACACCGCCTGCCGAATCTTCTCGCTTGTCATGTCCAGTTCGCCGTCGTTTACCACGATGTCGTCCGGCGTCAGGCCAAGCTCTTCCAGCCAGCGCGCCGAGTGTTTGTCGGGCAGCGACCTGTGCCGCTTCAGGAATTCCATCGCCGCCGCCATCGCGCCGACGCGCGTGCCCTGGCTGAAGCCTTCCACGCCGTTCCAGCGGAACAGGCGGTCGTTCCAGTAGCGCGCGACGCGTCCGTGCGACGCGCCCGACCACAGGCCCTGCTGGCTGTTTACGTGGTTGCTGATGCTGATGACGCCCAATCTCTCCGCCAGGCGGAACATCTCATCCTCGTTCAGCTTGCCGCGCCAGCCCTTCCACGCGCCGGAAAGCCCGGCCTTGAAGGTGGCGAAGGCGTCGCGGAAAGTGCCGCCGCGCGTCAGGACGCCGAAGGGGTCGATGATCTGGCTCATGAGGGAAAGCGAGAGCAGCCGCACGTTCTCGTAGGTGATGAGGGCGGAGGAAGCGATACGCAAGCCCCTGGGCGTGTTCAGCCCCAGGGCGCCGTCCATTGCCCACACCGCGTTTCTCGCGGCGTCGTATTCCGGCTCGAAGGCTTTCCACTTCGCCCAGGCGTCGCCGTCCAGGTGTTTGACGATGGCGGCGATGGAGGGCTGCCGGTTTCCCTTCCGCGCCTTGTTCGCCGCGCGCGTCCAGCCTTCATGCCCCACGGCCATGCGCGCGGCCTTTTCGAGCAGGATGTCCACTTTCGCGCCGGTGGGGCCGAGTACCCTGGCGTACTCGACGCGCCGGGCGACGTTCTGCGCGTGCCGCGCCAGCGCCTCGACGACGTTGGGTTCGAGGAACACCTTGAGCGAGGTGGTGCGGGCGGCGTTCGGCGCGTAGTCGGGGCGCTTGCCGGATTGGCCGAGGAGCAGGGCGTCCGCCAGCGCCGCGGGGTCGTCCGGTTCCCTGCCGGTGGCCGCCCGGTAGTCCTCGGCCAGCGCCTTCTCGAAGCCGGCGCGGTTGGCCTCCGTCCGGTCGCGGGAAAAGGGGGAGAAGGCCACTTTTTCGTCGTGGGCGTAGGCGTCCAGTTCGTCCAGGAAGTCGCGCGCGTTCTTGACCATCTGCGCGACGCGGGGGTCGGAGGGCGTCGTCTTGAACACCAGGTGCTGCACGGCTTCCTCCTGTTCCTGTTCGCTGTAGCCGGAAAAGAGGCGCACGGCCTTGTTGACGAAGCGGTTGGTCTGCATTGTCTGCGCCTGCAACAGCCCCATGCGCCCGCTTTTTTCGCCGGTGGGGATGGAGAAGAGGCGGCCAAGCTCGCGGATGGCGGCGTATTTGCTGTCGGTCAGGGTGTTCTGCGCGGTGACGAGGGTGCGCGCCAGGGCGCGCAGGGCGCGCGCCGCGCGGGCGTTGGCTTCTCCCAGGGCGGTCGCGCGGCGTTGCAGACCCTCGCCGATGGCCGAGGGTTCGGCCAGTTCGCCGTTGTGGAACGCGCCGAGGATGATGTCCAGTTCCTCGGCCTCGGTGATGAAGCCGAACATCCGCTTGAAGAAGTCGGCCACGCGGACGAACCACGAGCGCGTCTGCGGCCCGATGGTCAGCCTGCCCGCCGCCCAGAGTTGGTACATGTAGGCGACGCGCTCATGCTCATCGCTGTCGAGTTGCGCCTGGATGGCCTCATGGTTGGGGTCATCGCGGAAGAAGGCGCGCAACTGTTTCCGAATCGCCGGGGCGCTGGCGGCGCGGGCGAGGATGCGCGCGGCTTCCGGCCGGAGTTCCTTGAGGCGCTCGAAGAACTCGTGCATGGCCTCGTGGTGCGCCTTGGACATGGGGTTGGCCGCCGCGAGCGCGATGCGGATCATCGCCTCGCCCGTTTCCGCGTCGCGGCTCCACTCGGCGGAAATGCCGCCCAGGGACTTTTCAAAGGCCACCTTCACCCTGGGGCCGAGCACCTGCCCGATGTACCTGCGGATCGCCTGTTTGGTCGCCTTGTCCATCGGCTTGCCGGATTCGACGGCTTCGAGGGATTCGGCGTTCTTCTTGCCGGCGCCCAACATCGCCCGCACATTGGCGGGCATCTCGGCGGGGTCGAGAAGACGTTTTTTCTTTCGCGCGACGCGGATTCCCTCCAAGGGGTCTTTTGGGGCTTGAATTTTCCCAAGAGGTTCGCTAATATGGAAGCGTTCGATGGAAAGCTCCTGCCTGGTCGGCGCAGACTGCGGCGAATCATCTGGTTTGTTGTCCGAGGTTGGAGTCGCGGTTGCCGCATCCGCGCCAGTATTGGGGAAGGTCGAGCGCCCCGATCCCATCGAACGCCCATACACCAGAACATTGGGGATAGGTTTCACGGTGACGACTCCGTAGAAGCTGTCCCCATTGTTGTCCCTTCTTTTTTCCAGCACGACGCCTTGCCGGGATTTGCGTGAAAAAACCAGATAGTCTCCGCCGCCCGCGTCATACACCCCGGTAGCTTCCCGCAGCAAACGCACGACTTCCTGTACAATGTTTTCGCCCTGATCTCCAGGGTTGACTTGTTGCACGGCTCGCCGCGGGTCACGGCGAGCATTTTCGTTGACGTGCATCAAACCAAATCCGCCGCTGCCGGTCGCGTCATTTTCCTGCCCTACCACCAGGCGGACAGGTATGCGTTCCAGACCGCTGTTTGCCGCCATGACGCGCAAATTCCCCGTCCGGTTGCCTTCGTACTCCTCGGTATCCGGGATGACGTAATCGTCGACAGTTCTCCACGTGCCGTCATACACCCGCTGCGCGTTCGCCTTGCTGACCGCCGCATCCGCCGGCGCGCCGTCCTTGCCGTAGAGCATCCGGTCGCCGAGCTTCTTCCCCGCGGCGGCGGCCTTGTCCTTGACGAACCGCGCCGCGCCCTGCCCGGCCTTGCGCAGTCCGGCCTCGCCGCGGTTGGCCGTCCGCGCCATGAACTTCGCCCAACGCGGACTCCTGTCGCTTGTTTCCACCTCGCGCGTCCAGGCGTGCCAGGCGGCGAGCGCGCGGTTGATGAGGCGCTGCGCGGCGCGCGCGGCGTCCCCGGCCAGCGCCCACAGCTGGCGCCCGGCGCGGTGCAGTGCTCTCGCCACATTCCGACCTTGCCACTCGCGCTGGCGCACGCTGGCAAGCAGCGCCGTCAGCGCCTGGCGCACGGCGGAAAGCAGGCGCTTCAGGTCGGCGATGAACCTGGCTTTCTCGCTGGCAGGCTTCGGCCCCATGCGCTTCCGATGTTCCTGTTGGGCAACGTAGGCGTCCCACATCTCTTCGGGGGTGGTTTCCCACTCGACTTCCCGCATGGCCTCCCGGCTCGCGTTCTCCACCGCCTGCGCGGCGTCCTGCTCGCGCTTGGCCTGCACCGCGCCCGTTTGCGCCAGTTCGCGCTTTCTTTGCGTGGCCTTCTTGAGGTTCGCCATTTTCTCCGCCGCCGTCTCGCCCTCCGGGTTGAGGATTTCCCGATCCAGGGCGGCGATTTCGTCGAAGACGGCTTGCCGCGCGGGCGTCGGGACGTTGGACGGGACGGCTTCGGCTTCGGCTTCGGCCTCGGCTTCGGCTTCGGCTTCGGCTTCGGCTTCGGCTTCGGCTTCGGCCTCGGCTTCGGCTTCGGCTTCGGCTTCGGCCTCGCTCCTGGCTTCGCCCTCGGCCTCGCTCCTGGCTTCGCCCTCGGTCTTCTCCTCCGCGGACGCGGGCGTCTCCGCCGCCTTTGCCGCGACCTCCCGCGTCCGCTCTCCCGAAGCCCGCGCCGTCATTTCGGCCTGGATGAGTTCCTGTTCCGCGTGCATCAGCTTCCTCAGTTCGGCGACGTTGCCGTTCTGGTAGCCGGCGAGTTTGGCGATCCTGTCCGCGCGCCAGGCGAAGTCGTTTTGCAGTTCCTCCTCGCTCATCGAGGCGAGCGCGGAAAGCAAGCCCTCGTGATGCGCATGGCGATCCGGCGCGGCCTGGAAGAGCTTGATCGCCACATTCACCACGTTCTTGCGTTTCGGGTTGCGGCTCTTCGCCTGGGCGTCGTCGGTGGCGTAGCCGCGCGCGTTGGCGTCCACCTCCGCCTTGTGCGCCTGTACCCAGGTGTTGGACCTGGCGTAGTGCGCCGCCATCATCTTCAGCGCCCGGTAGCGGTCGCGCAGCGCGGGCTTGGCCGCCTCGTCGGCGTTGGCGCTCTCCAGCGCGAGCGCGCGCAGGGCGTCCTGCAAGCCCAGGTAGAGGCGCGATTCGGCGAGCCGGACAAAGGCGTCCCTGGCCTCTGTGTTCATCCCCGCTTCGGCGGCGGCGGCGCGCGCGATGTAGTCGGCGGCGAGCCGGATGGTGAGGTTGTGCGTCCCGTCCTCGCCGGTGTGTTCCAGCGCGCCGCGAATGCTGGTCAACACTTGCAGCATCTCCTTCGAGAAATGGCGCGACCTCACGTTGCTGCGCAGCGAGAGGACGACGCCGTTCTTCCGCGTCTTCCCGGCCTCCTCCCACTTCTGGTCAATGATGTCCTGGTTCCGGGGAACGCGCTCGTGCGGGTGCTTGGGCGTGCCGTCGTCGTTGAAGTCGCGATGCTTGTTGTCCTCCGTGCCGGCTTCCACCACGCCGGGGCGCTCGGCCTCGCCTTCCCACTGGTCGCTGTTGTTCTTCGCCCATTCGCGCGCCGACTCCTCGGCCTCGGCGCGCTCGCGCTCGGCTCTGAAAAGGGAGAGCCGCAGATCGTCGCGCTCCGCTTCGCTCCTGGCCTCGGCCAGCGCCGCCCTGAGGTCGGAAACCTGGAGCGCCAGGTTTTCCGCCCGCTCCGCCAGGTCGCGTTCGATGTCCCTGGAAATATAGCCGCGCGCGCCCCCCTTGCTTCTGCGCGCGCCGGTTGCAAAGCCCAGGGTGAGGTCTTTGCCCAGGTGAAACCACTCGCCGAACACGCCCAGCGGCGCGAGCAGCTTTTGCAGCCGCCCCCGGCGCTGGGCGGCGCTCTCCCTGGGACGCGCCTTGACCTCCGCCTGACGGCGGCGCAGTTCCTCGAACGGCGCGAACTCCTGCCGCGCGCGACGGAAGGCTTGCCGCGCGCGCCCCAGCGCGACCTTGTCCGTTGTCCCTTGCGTCGCCGCCTCGAACTTCGCCCTGGCCGCGTCGAACTCCGCCCTGGCCTCGTCGTATGCCGCCAGCATCTCACGCTGCGTGGGAGTGAGTTCGGCGGAGTCTTTCGCCGCCTGCTCCAGCCGCTTGATCTGCGCGACCGGCGCGACAGCGGAATGCTCCCTGCCCCACACGTCATAGACGCGGATGCCGGTGACGCCCTCGGCGCTGAGCAACGCGCCCATGCCGGAGAGGAACATGTCGCCGGGACGCGGGGAGAGTTGCGACCCCCGCCCATGCTCGCGCATCCACTCGATGACCGCCGTGGCGTGGAGGGGCGTGCCGCGCTCGCGTCGCGCCGCGCTCGCGTCGCGCTCGCGTCGCTCGGCGGGGGACATGGCGGCGCGATCCGGCGCGTTTTCGTCCTCCCGATACAGATAGAAGACGCCGTTGTCCCCCGTGCGCGTGACGTTGTGGACGAAGAAGAGATTCTCGTCCCTGGGGTCATCGTCAACCTTGACCACATGGCGGCGTCCCATCTCGCGCAGGCGTTTGCGCTGATCGGCGGGCTTCGGCAGCGCCAGGGCTTCCAGCAGCATGTCCTTCAGCTTTTCCCCGGTCACGGATTCGCCCCGGATCGTGTACAGCCGGTCCTTTTTTACCGGCACTTTGTCGGGCACCGTGCCGATGAGCGTGGCGCTTCGCCGCGCCAGGTTGTCGATGGAACCCTTGTCGAAGGCGTATTCCTCGACGCGCGTCACGTCGCGCGGGGTGACAAGCAGCATGCGCGCGGAGGAGTTGGCGAGCGCGTTGGCGAGTTGCTCGCTCGTTCGCCCCACCCAGCGCATGCCCAGCGCCCTCGCCGTCCTGGCGAGCGAGACGCCCGCCAGGCGCGCGTATTCCAGCGGGTTGATGGATTGCACGTAGTTGCCGCGCCGCATGAGGTCGTGCAGGGTGTCGTAGAACCGCGCCAACTGTGTTTTTTCCAGGCCGAGCCGGTGACGCGCCTCGCGCGTCTCGGCCAGTTCGGCCTTCAGCTTCGTCCCTTCCCGCGCCGGGGCGGCGTCGATGGCCTCGATGAGCGCACGCTCCCGGTCGGCCAGGGCGCGGAATTCGGCGGCGTGTTCCATGTCGCCCTCGAACTTCCAGAAGCCGCCGTGGCGTCCGATGATGTCGCCATCCTCCGGCTCGATGAGGGCGTCCTCCTTCAATGCCTTTTCGACGGCTTTCACCTTGCTGCCGATGAAGCGTTCGCGCGGCGCGTCCCGCTCCTGGACGCCCCGGTCGTTGTACCGGTCGATGTCCTCCACGCGGCTGGCTTCCTCCTCGTAGGTCTCTTCTTCCGCCAGACGGGTTTCGTCGAGACCGGCTTTTTCGCCCGCTTTGTCTTCGCCCGCCCAGCGCCCTGGAACAAAGGCCGTGTGCACGCGCTCCCGGTTCTTGCCGAACAGTGTTTTCACCTGCGCGTCGTGCGCCCGGCGCTGGGCGTCGCTCATCCTGCCTTCGTACTCCTGTTCGGCGCGCACCAGTTGATCGACCAGTTGCCCCAGGTCGCGTTCGGAGGCGTTGCCGATCAGTTCGGGGTTCCCGTAGCGGCGCACGAGTTCGACGCGCGCGGCGCGGGCGGTCTTGGGGCGGCGGGCGGCGGACTTGAGTTCGGCCAGGTCATTGGCCGCGGTTCTTTCCGGCTCCGGCAGGTTGCGGGTGAGCGCGTCGCGCATTTCCGCGACAATGCCGGAGGTGGTGGCGGTATGGATTTTTTCCGTCGAGCGGATTTCGCGCCCGCTCCCGCTCTTCCTGGTTACCGTGCGCTCCCTGGTGGGCAGGAAGTCACGCATCACCGCGTCGGCCTCCTCCATGGAGATGTCGCCGCGCGCGGCGGAAAGCGCAATGTTGAACAAGTCGCGTTGCCGCCTTGGCTCCAGCGCCCTGGCGCGCACCTTTTTCTTGAAGCCGGAAAAGAGCGCGGCTTCTTCCGGGGTCGCCTCCAGGTTGGCCTTGCGCTTGCCGCCCGCGCGCTGCTTGAGCCGCTCTGTCCACTCGCGCAGCTTCCTGGCGTAGGTCACAACGCCCGCCCCGGCGCTCGCCGCGCCCGCCGCCGCCTTGCCGGCAACGCGCTGGGCGGCGCCGGGCAGCACATGGCCCGCCGCTTGCGAGACGTTCCGGGCGCTTGCCGCGAGGTCGCGCGGCACGCTGCCCTGCCCGACGCGCTGTACTCCACGCCCGACGCTCCGCGCCCCGCGCTCGACGCTTCGCGCCCCGCGCTGTGTCGACTCGTAGGCCACGCGCAGGGCGTTTGCCGCGCGCAGGGCGGTGGGGTTGTCGATCTCCGGCATGGCGCGCGCCTGTCTGGCCGCCCATTGCGCCGCGGCCTGGTAGCCTTTGCCGGTCGCCAGGCGTCCCCGCTCCAGCATCCGGCTTGCCGCCAGCACGGCGGGGCGCGCGCCCTGGCGGGCGGATTCGAGGAACACGGCGGTTTCCTGGAAGACGCGCCGCCCCAGGCGCGTTTCCAACTCGCCCTTCGCTATCTGCGCCTCGGCGGGCGACAGGGAAGCGAACACCCGCGCGCGCGATTGCGGCGTGGCGTCCACCAGGCTTTCGACCAGTTCCTCCGGAGCCGTGGCGCGAACGCGCGCCCGCAAGTCTTCGGGAGAAAGGTTCGTGAAGGCGTCCGTGGCGTAGTCACCCGTTGCGCCGGTTGCGCCGGTTGTATCGGGAATCGTCGATTCACGAAGCGAAGGCGAAGCGTTGCCCGCCCGCGGCGAAACCATGTCCCCCTGGGAAGGCGCGGCCAGGCGCGCGCCGACGCGTTGGCGCAGGCTGGGTTCTTCCACCCCGCGCACGGCGTCCGAGGGAAATTTGCGTTCCAGGTAGCCCGTGATGGCGCGTCCCAAGCCGCGCGGCTGTTCCCAGGCGATCTCCGCGCCGCGTCCGGCGACGTTCATCGGCGCGCCGGCGATGGAACCCATGAGGAAGCTGTCGATGAGTTCGCGGTTGTCCGCGGAGGCGTCGCGCGCCGGGTTGATGTAGTCCAGGAGGCGCTGGTCAACGTAGCTCTGCGCCATTTCCGGCAGACCCTCGGTGAGCATGGCCTCCGGCACCGCCCCGGCCAGACGCCGGGCGGCGTCGCGCGCCGTCTTGCGAAAGCCGTGCTGGAAGAGGTTACTGGCAAAGCCCCTGCCCAGCCCCGCCGCGCGGCCAAGCAGCAGCGTGTCGCCCACCGCGTCCAGCGGCGCCTTGCCCGCCGTGGCGAGCGCCACCGCGCCCAGCCGCTCCCAGGGGGAGAGCTTCGCCCCTTCCGGGTCTTCGCGCAACTGGCGTGAGGTTTCCCCGGCGACCAGCGGCGCGGAGGCCGCGGTCATGCCGCCAAAGGTCGCGGCGCGCGCGCCCCAGCCCAGCCCTCTCAAGCCCAGCGCCGCCGCCCCGCCCAGGGGCAGGGTGAGCGCCATTTGCGGCAGGTTGGAAAAGAGCGCCCGCCCGCCGTAGGCCAGGGCGTCGGAAAGACCGTGGATGTCCTCGTAGCTTTCCGGGGCGTCCGCGGGAACCTGCCCGGCGAGGGTGTTGTATTCGTCCGAGTTGGCGTAGAACCTGTTGCCCAGGCCCTCGGAGAGCGGGGAAAAGGCAGTGCCCAACGCCTCGTTCAGCCCGCCGACGGTCTGGTACGTGCCGGAGGCCAGCCAGTTGGGGATGCCGCGCAGTTCCGCTTCCCGGCGCTCCCGCGCCTGTTCGCGGGCGAACTCCTCTTCTTCGGGGCTGTAGTATTCGCTTTGCAACATGACTATTTACTCCTTTCTTCCCGCGGTACGGCGAAAAACCGCGAGCAGTGTGCCCGCTGCGGCAGCTTGCTTGTCTGGCGGCGCTTTAAGAAACTTGGGGTGATTGTCGGCAAGCCAACCCAAAAAGGCGCCGGCTTCCGCGTCTTCAAGAAACAGGCCGGTGATGGCGTCCGCCGCCCGTTCCATCTCTATCTCCGAAAAACGCTCGTCGCCGGGTTCGTTCCCGTTCGTGACGCGACGGAAGCTGTCCAGCAGGCGGCTTGCCGACGCCCTCTGGTCAACAACAGGCAGGTCAAAGAACACACGATGGTTGGTATAGAGCCAGCTTGAAAACGCCGCGCGTTCCGCGCCATCGGGGACCAGATTGCCGAGGATTGTGTTCGCCGCGGCA
This sequence comes from Zoogloeaceae bacterium, assembly GCA_031288305.1. Taxonomy (GTDB): domain Bacteria; phylum Pseudomonadota; class Gammaproteobacteria; order Burkholderiales; family Rhodocyclaceae; genus Azovibrio. Next base: position 12,708 of record JAITRP010000138.1, on the reverse strand, counting down.
AATGAATCCGCGTCTCTTCTTTGCGGCGGCACGACGGCTTTTGCTGTGGCGACCGTCTTGCCGCAAGCGTCCGAGTCTTCTCCCTGCTCCGCCTGCCGCCATTCGGAAGACGTTTGGCCGGGGTTGACGTTGGGAGCCGCCGCGTTTTGTGGCTCCGGCGGGCTGGGTACGTCCGGCAGCGGGTAGTGTTCCGGCGGCACAGCAGCAGGCGTCTCCGGTGAAGCCGTTTCTTGGCGCCCGACCGGCTTTGCGGTGCGCTTTCCCCATATATCCCACGCCAGGATTACGTGGATGAGAACCGCAGACCAAAGCGCCCCCGTTTCGGCCTTGATTCCAGGAATCAACTTCCTTATCCACCAAGCGAGCATCGGCCAGCCCAGCGCAAACACAAACGCGGATGACACAATTACCCCCCTGCTCTTTAGTTTCTCGAAAGTAAACTTGGCGCGCACGAGGGAAGGCCCCCCAAAAATGTAGAGCATGGTTGCAAAACAAACTTTGTTGCCGACAAAGCAAAGCAAAGGCCAGCAAATCCCAACGACCACGTAGCCGTCGAAGGCTGCTTCAAAACTAGTCACCCCGACCGACGTATAAAAGCAAATGACAATCGAGCAGATCAGGAACCAAACAGTCCCGAACTCAATTGTTGCCGTCTGTACTTCGTCCAGGGATTTACCCATTGCGTTGCCTCCGCACACTGTCCAGTTCTTCCTGATTGATCAGTTGCTGCCGGTAGTTCGCCGCGTCTACGTCCTTGGGCGCGGCATAATCCCCAGCGCGCGCGCGCCGCCCTGTCGCCGGGTCTTCGTAGATACTGTCGAAATCCTCGTTGAGCCAGCCGCGCAGATTGTCAACGCCTATCTCCGCGAGGGACACGCCATTGTCTGGCGCGCTAAAGACGTAGGGCGGGTTGAATTTTCCTAGCAACGGCAACGCGACTCCCTGCCGAGTACTCACATCCCGCATCGTCTTTTCCCGTTTCCTCAGTCCCTGGGGCGCGGCGGCGGAGGTCTTGCCGTCCACGGTGTTGGCGTTGAAGCGGCTGTCCTCGCGCCATTGCGGCAGCAGCTTCATCAGCGTCTGCCGGCCTTCCGGCAAGTTGGAGCCATACGCGGCGCGCGGATGGTTGGTCATCAGCCAGTTGCGAAACTGCGTGGCTTCTTTCTCGTCCAGGCCGATCTCCTTGCCCACCGCGTCCAGGTCCTTGATGGCCGCCGCCTGTTGCTCGCGGTCGTATCTGGCCTGCTCGAAGGCGAGCCTGTCCCGCGCCGTCGCCTGTTTCACCATCTCCGCCTGGTTCCTGAGACCCGCCTGCTTGCGGGCGTCGAGCAGGCTCGCGGTCGTCCTGCCCTGCGCGATGCGCGCGGGGTCCGTGCCCGCCATCTGCACGTTGGCGACGGCGCGCTGCAAGCCCTCCATCGTGCGCTCGCGCAGCGGGTCCTGGGCGCTGCCCGGCTCGATGCCGTTCCTGCGCATGTACTCCATGTCGGCAAGCTCGGCGTTCCTGGCGAGTTGCGTGTAGGGGCTGTTTCTCGTATCCAGCAAGGTGGTGCGCCCATCGGCGCGGCGAATCACGCCCGTGCCCTCGGTCACGCCATGCTGTGTCGGGTCGGCGTTGCTGTAGTACTCGCTGTACAGCGTGGTGGGGTCGGCGGGCGAGGGCGAGGGCGCGCCCTTGTCGTCTCGCGCCGCGAAAACTCGCGCGAGGGCGTTGGGGTTGGTCTTCGGAAGCCGCGCGGCGGCGGCGTCCAGGGTGTTGTACCGGGCGCGCGTGTCGGCCTCGGTCTCGAATAATCCTTTTTCGCCCAGGGGGTTGACGCGATCCAGGCTCTCGCTCGCAAAATCGACGGGTCTGCGCGCCGTGTCTTTCATCACGTCCCAAAGACTTGTCCTGTCGAGGGAGGCTTGCGCGGAAAGCCGCTCAGGAGTATCCGCCTTGCCAATGCTTTGCGCCCAATCCGCCGCCATTGTGCCCAGGCTGGGCGATGATTCGCCCGCGGATTCGTACAGGCGGCGGTTGACGTTTGCCGCCGCGTTCCCAGGGTCGCGCATTCTGAAACCGAGTTCCAGGCCAGCGCCGCCAGCGCCCGCCACCGCGCTCGCCGCGCCGGCCAGGCGAGAGGCTACGCCCAAGCCGCGCCCGGCGGCGCGTCCGGCAGTGCCCAGCCCTCGTCCGATGGCATTGCCCGCCGCTTTTGTCGTGTCCCAGGGATGCAGCACCGCGTTGCTCACAGCGTTTCCAACGCGCGTTGCCGCTTGCCGCAAGGTGGGCTTCGCCGCGTTGACACCCACGTTCGCCGCTGGCGTCGGAGCGGCGTTGCGCGCCGACAGGGAATTGCGAGCTTCTTCCAGACTGATGTTGCGAATAGTGTTCTGCGGGTTTATTCCCGGCGTCGGCGAGGGCGTGGGGCGAACAATGACTTCCCGGCCAGGCGGCACGCCAACGGGCGGCTTGGGCGCGGCGGCGGCTTGCTGTGCGGCTTGCCGCGCGGCAGCCTTCCTCACGTTGCTTGCGTCCGCCCTGCGATACAGTTCCTCCTCCGCGTACCCAATGTCGAAGCCTTGCGCCCGGCGCAGTCCGCGTTGCGGCGCCCTGCCGTTTGTCGCCTCGATGAGGGAGGCCACGGAATCCGGCCCGCCCAGAGCGTCCACGGTGTTCGCGGGAAGCACCGCCTCGTCGACAGAAAGCCGGGCGGGCACGCTGTCGGCCACCCTCGCCGCCTGGCGGCGCGGATCGGCGCGCGAGAGTTCGGATTCCGGGCCGCGGACAATGCCGCGCGCCAGACCGCGCGGCGCCAGACCGTCCCGGTAGCGCATCAATTCCTGCAACTGCCGGTGCTTGGCGATCTCGCCCTGCGCCGCCCGCTGCGCCATGCCGTTGCCCGGCAGCGGCATGGTCACGGGCTTCGCGGCAGGCGTGGGCGCAGCGGGCTTCGCGGCAGGCGTGGGAGCCACCGCAGCGGGCTTCGCCGCGCCAAGGCCGTATTTCCTGTCCATCGCCGCCATGCGCTCGCGAAACTCGATGTCGCGTTGGCTGGGGGCGTAGCCATCGGCAAGCGAATAGCCAAGCCCGCCCAGCAGGCTTCTGAGGCCGCTGCGTTGCGCGCCGGCGATGGCGCTCGCGCGTTTCGCGGCCAACTCGTCCGTCGCCGCCTGCGTGGCGAGCGCCTCGTCGACTTCTTCCTCTTCGCCCGGCGCCAGCCCGTCGGCGTAGCCCGGCTCCTCCCTGGGCAAAAAGCCGCGATCCCGCGCCTGCTCGCGCGCCCGTTGCTGGATGCCGTAGTTATCCGCCTGCTTCTGTATCGCGGCGTTGTAGGCGGCGGTCTGTGCCTGCCGTTGCTGGCCGAAGAGGTCGGTCTGTCCCCAGCCCGCGCTCGCCGCGCCGCCGGAACCGCCGTTGAGTCCGGGGCTGTCCCAGAAGCCGGGCAGGCTCTCGGCGCGCCGCCACGTGCGCGCGGGGTCGTCCGTCAGGCTGCCGGCGAAGTGGCCGCCCTGTCCTTGCGGCGTGTATCCCCAGGCGGCGCGCAGGCCGGCCAACTGGCTCTTCCCCCGTTTGCGCGCGGCGCGTTCCGGGTTGCGTGAAGCGTTCATGACAGTTCCTTTCCATTCGGTTACATTATATTCCAAAATTTCCTTCAAGCCACGGTCTTGGGCGGCACCGACGCGTTCACATCGCCCTTGTAGCCGTAACTCACCGAGGTGCTGCCGGTGCCCGACGTGCTGGAAGACACATGCAGCGCGTTCAGGGCGGCGGCGGCTTCCGTCGCCAGCGCCTTGGCCGCCTCGATGGCCGCGTCCACGCGGTTGCGCATCGCCTGCATCTCCGCGTCCTGGTTCTCCCTGGCGGCTTCCTGCCGCCATTCGCCGTTGGGCAGGGTGGCCTTCAGGCGCAGTTCCTCCACCGCCACACGCTGCTGGTAATACCCGCTGGCGGCGGAAATGAGCCTGGACTGCGAATCGGTGATCGAGGGGATCAACTGCGTCGTCATGTTGGCCGAACTCACCAGCGCCTTGACAAAATCCGCCGCCGCCGCCACCACGCGCGTATAGAGGTCGATGGCCTTGTCCACGGCGAATTTCACATTCTCGATTTCGATTTCCGCCTGCTTGATGGCGACATCGCGCGAGGCTTGCGCGGTCTTGTCCAGCGTGTCCTCGCGGATGCGCTCCAGCGCCCCGGCCAGCAGGCCGGAGGGCATGGGAAAGCCGCGCGCGGCGAAGGCGCGCAGCGCCTCATCCTCCGCGCGCCGGGCTTCCTTCAGGATGCGCGCGCGGTCGCGCTGCCATATCTGGTCCTCCACCTGCGGCGACATGCCGGTGCCGCCCGTGGTGAGCGCCCTGCATATCCACAGCTGCGCGCGTTGCAGGTACGGGCACTCGTTGGGAAAGAAGGTGTTGATGAACCACACCATCTTGTCGGTGAGTTGCCCGTTCACCCTGTCCCACCAGACGTTGAACATTTCCACGCTCGCCCCTTCGGCAAGCTCCGGGATGTGCACCTTCGGCTCCACCACGGCGGGCGCGAAGGCGATGGCGGCGGGGGACATCAGCTTGGCCGCGCCCGCTTCCCCCAGCGCCTTGTCGAACAAGGCTTCGCTCTTCGAGCGCATTTCGTCGGCAATGTCCTTCGCCCGGCGAAACATCTCGGTGACGATTTCTCCCGGAGACATCAAGTCCGGGTAGGATGCGGAAAAATCGCTCATCATATTCTCCTGGGATCGCCGGCAACGAGGAATTCGATGGTGTCCAACGCGAATTCGCAGCCGTCCTCATTCAAAATCTCGAACTCGAACCAGTTCGCCCGCAGCCCGCGCCCCAGGTCGATGCGTTGCTGGCGCATCTCGCTCGCCGACGCGCGCGCGGCGTAAATCCATGATTCGCCGTCCACGCTTACCTTGAGCAGCAACCGCTCGCGCGCGTCCGTGCCCACATACACCGAAGGGATGTGCTTCCTGCGCGTGGAATCGAAGTCCTGCTTGCCCAGGGCGATGCTTGCCGCAATCGGCACATGCTCGTCGTCCCTGCCTTCCAGCAGGAATACGCCGTCTTCCTTCGCGCCGAAACAGCGCCCGCCGAACCTGGCGAAACTGTTGAACGGGAAGTTCTCGTAGGAAGAAGAGGCGGCATTGTCCATATTGAACGCCCACACTTCCATCCCGCCTGCCCTGTCCATGCCTGCCACGCCCTCGACGCGCAGGATTTCCTGGATTGCCGCGTTGAAATACGCCTCATAGTCCAGCCGGTCGCGCAGGCAGAGCACATTGTGCAGCGCCGCGTCCAGCAGCAAATCCACCTGTATCGCGGCAAGGACGCGCGCGCGCTCGTCCATGACCACGAACATCTGTCGCGCGACGCGCATATAAGCGTCGACACCCAGCACGTCCGCCAGCAGCACAAAATCCGGGTTGCGCTCCCAACCCGCGCCGTAAATGAAGCCTATCGTCCCGGAAAGATTGCCGACGGAACGGTCGGAAAGCATGCCCGCGACGGCGAGCGCGACGGCGGGGCGTCCCCTGGCGGAAACCCTCCCCGTCATGCGCACCGTGCCGGTCATCCCGTTGATGAGTCCGGCGAACGCCGCCGCCATCACGCCGTAGCGAGGCGTCATGTCCGGGCGGTTCTCCCAGGCGTGGCTCCTGATTGCGGCGAGCGGCGCGATCATCACGCTGGAGACGCCCTCGTAGCCCTGCGCGGCGAACGTGGCGACGCGCGCGCGGTTTTCGATGAACTCGCGCGCGCTCACACGCAGAACGAGCGTCGCGCCGGTGAGCGCGGCGCGATACTCGCCCTCGAAGGCGACGCCCGCTATCGCCGCCACCGGCGTGTCGCGCATGCCGGAGAAAACGCCCATGTACGGGTCTTCCACCCGATCCCCGGCCATGTAGAGCGAAGCGTCCAGGAACACCCGCCCGGCGCTGTAGGCTTCGCTGACGTGGCGCAAGGCGTCGTTCTGGAAGTAGCGCACTTCGCCGCCGCGCCGCTCGACGCGAAACACGTCCGCGCTGTTCCAGGCGAACGGCTGGCCGACGGGGACGCCCTGCTCCATCACCCTTGCCTCCTGGTTCATGAACACGAACGCGTGTTTGATTTCCGCGTAATCCTCGGAAAGATTGGCGTCGTTCAGGCCGCAGACCACGCCCACCACGGAGGCCGGGACGCGAAACCTCGCGTAGCCGTCGCGGGAAAACGTCGCGAGCGAGCGCGCCCCGGAATTCCAGCCGGGGTTGAAGTCGTTCTCGAACCCGGTCGCCGTGGGCGGCTCCCCGTCCGTGGGGGCGATATAGGGCTGCTCTGGCCGCCAGACATCCGCGTAAACAGACGCGCAGCCCCAGGACACCGCGCCGCTGCTGCCCTCGTAGCCGGGAAGAATCGTCCTGCCGTCGGGTGTAAATACCGGCGTGTACATGCTATCCAGCTGATAGGATACGCTGCCCTCTATCGACGATCCCGCCGGCAGCACGAAGGGCGAGTCGTATCCGCTGCCGCCGCCCATTGATCTCGCCCTGCACTTCTGCCCGATGAACACCTTTTCATAATGCGCCGCGATGAAGGGTTGGCCGGGGTGGGAAGGCAAGCCTTCCGAGCCGGGAACAACCGTCTTCGCCAGGTTCTTTTCCAGGTCGTTCATGGCGCGTCCTCCTTGCTGCGCGGCAGCGGCAGGTTGTTTCGCGGCGCGAGCCTTCCCTCTATCGCCAGCAGGTCGAGACGATGCAGCATGACGTTGAAATTCACGTAATACTCGTTGTCGATATGCGCGCTGTAATCGAGAATCGAGTTCATGTAGGGCAGATCGACATCCGTGAAGATGGTCTCGAACGCCGTCTTTTTCACGCTCTCGATACGCAGCGTGTAGGAATAATTGTCGTGAAGGAAGTATTTTTCCGCGAAGGCCGCCGCCTCCGGGTTGGCGCGCAGGAAAGGATCGCAGAGCGCGGCGAGGTAGCGCACGGTAAACAGGATGCAATTGCTGCCGTCCGTGTGGGGAACGACCGAGGGGGCGCTCACGTAATCATTGGGGAACACGCCGTCGAAGAAATGCCGCTGCCAGGTCTTGCCCGCGTCCGTGGTATAGAGAAAGCGCGCGCGTATGGTGTCGGCCGGCGGAAACCAGTCCGCCTCGCTCGAAGCCGTGAATTGCGCCGGACTGTAGCCGGGACAGATGATGAAGCAGGTGGTCGCGGAAAGCGACACACTCACCGCGTCGTTGGACTTGAAGGAGGCGTCCAGCACAATATCCAGGCCGGGATAAATCGGCATGGCGGGCGGAACCACCGGCTTTTCGCCCGCAATCACGCCGTCCTCGTAGAGAAAGTACAGCGGCTTGACGCAGGCGCGCAGCATCTCGATGTTCTGCGCGCTCATCGGTATCCTGTACGGGTGGGCTTCACCCTCCTGCCTGCGATAATAGAATTCCGCGTAGATGCCGTTGAGTTTGGTGACGTCCCGCACGGCGGGATTGTCCGTCCACGGCGAAAGGTATTGCACGTTGACGAAATAATTGCGCGCGTAGAAGGCGCACAGGCCAAGAAGCGCGTTGCTCCTGCCGCAGGGCATGATCTTGGCGCTTTGCGCCATGCGCAAAACGGCGTTGCGCGGCCCGGCGTAGTTCCGCTTCCAGTCCTTCGATTCGCCGTTCCACTCGTTCTCCGTCCACGCGTATTCCGGGTTGGGTTTGTAGAGCGGGCTGCGCAGCGGGTCGTTGAACAGGTCTTGCCGGGAGTCCGTCGGCACGCTCACCCTGTCCAGGTCGTCCGGCAGTTCCAGTTCCCGCCAGGTGAAGCTCTTGCACTCGTCACGGGAGGTGTAGAGCAAGGCGCGTCCCTGGCTCACCTTCTTGCCGTCGCTCCAGGGCAGGGCAAAGATGAGCGCCAGCACTGCGCCGTCCGGCAGGGTGGCGCAGTCGCCAAAGATGTGCTGCGTCCCGTCCAGCGTCTCCGGCGGCAAGGGCAGCGCAACTTTGCGCACTTGCCGTACAGGGTCTCCCGTGAGATAGAGCGTGCAGAAAAAGTTGAAGGCGGGCGTCGTGCCGTGCAGTCCGTAATCCGCCGCTTCATTTGCGAACAGGGCGAACAGCATCTCGTTTCCCGCGCGCGCCACGGGCGTCACCCGTTTGTTGCAGGTGATGTGATAGCTCAACTGGAAGAGGGTGAACTGCACATCCTGCGTGTAGGTTGTCAACACTTGCGTTTCGCAGGAAGACAAATCCCTGGAAACGCGCTGCAACACCAGCGGGTAGCTGACGCGCTCGTAACCCAGCGTGCTGCTGCCGCCCGCGTAGGGTCTGGCGGCGTATGCCACGTATTCAATGGACTGCGCCTCGCTTTGCAGGTCGATTCGCGCGGAAACGCCGTAGCCAAGATACATGCAGTTGGAAAACTGTATGTACAAGTTCGCCGCTTGTCCGTCCGCCGTCAAGCCGTCCTGGTAGGGAAGCAGACTGCCGCCATGAAACACGCTTTCGCCCCAGACCACGCTTTCCGCGCCCCAGGACGCGTACAGCGTGCACGCCACCTCCTCTTCGTCCCCGGATGCTCCGTCCAGGAAAATCTCCGAGAACCTGTTCTTTCGATAACCGTGGAATCCCGGCCCGGAAACCCGCAGGAACGGGGCGTTGGTCGTGGCGATCGCGCCGCGCAGCTTGCCTTCCCCCACGGCGTGCGCGCCGTCCCACAGCTTAGGTTTCATGGCAGGCCACCCTGGCTGTCCACCAGCTTTCGTCCTCGCCGAACAGGTTCATCAGCCAGTGCCGGGATTTTCCTTCGTGATAGACATCCAGGAACCGTTGCGGCAGCGAGCCGATGGAGCCGTCGCGCTGATTGACCACCGGCGGCAGGGAGACGCTCGCGAAGGGCAGCGGCGCGCCGAAGTTGAGGAGCGGAACTTCTTTCAGCCGCGTGTCGCCGAACTTGCTGAGGATGAGTACCTTGTCCCCGTTGGCGGCGGGCTTCGGACGCCAGTCCGCGGTCTGCCACAGGCGCAGGTCCACCGCGATGAAACTGCCGAAATGACCGTCGCAATAGTATTCCGCGAGATTGGGGGAAAAGTTTGTGCCGGAACTCATGACCCCGCTGTCGTCGAACAGCAGAAAAGCGGTTTCGCCCGTCTCTTCGTCCCGTCTCTCGATGTCCGCGAGGTTTGCGTAAAGCGTGACGTGGCGTTCCAGCGGCAGGACGCGCGAAGGTTTTTTCGTAACCATGTCGATGAGTTGCAGGGGCGCGCGCGGCGGCGATCCCTTTTCCCAGGAGAAGGCGGGATCGGTGGGGGGTCTGCCGGCAGTGTCCGCCGCCAGGAAATAGGGAAACGTGATTGGGTAGAGGAACGGGTGCGTCGCGCCGATGCCGAAAGTGTTCGAGATGTACCACGACAGGTAGTTGGGGTAAACCAGGAAGGAGCGTCCGATCCCCTCCACCCCGCTCGTTCCCCCTTGATCGGGGATGCCCCCCTCATATTCATTCACATAGCGGTCACCCTCCGCCCGGTACTGCCACAAAAGGAAGGTCTGTGCGAGATCATGGCCGCCCGGCCCGAAGGTGCGCGCACGGGGCGCGTAGAGACAGGAAAACTCCCCGGTCTTCTCCCGCAGGAGCAGGGAAATCGCCAGATTCGTGGAATCCGTGTAGAGAAAGCCATTGTACTTGTGTTGGGTCGGCAAGTGGATTTCCAGGGGAGCGAAGCTCTTCCCTCCGTCAAAAGAGACGGCCTGACATTCGCCCGCCCCTCCGTCGAGAATCAGAAGGACGCTGCCGTCCCCGGAAACGCAGACGCGGGAAAGCACAGTGACCGTGCTCGTGAGCATGTTTTCCCAGGCAGGGCCTCCCGCGAGCCATTCCACGCGAAAATCGGGCGCGGCCAATCGCACAAGCCCTTCGTTCGTCACAAGCAGCGCCCCGTTGTCGCAGTAGGCGATTTCCGTGAGGAACCGCCCTATGGCCGGCTCGCCAGACGCTTCGTCCGGGGCGTTCATGGGGACAAACGCGCCGCCCTCTTCGGAAACGCAGAACTCCGGCATGTTCTTCCGGGCCAGCAGGTATTTGCGCGCCATTTGGCTCTGTCCTCACAGATTGATCAGCAGGAACTGGCAAAAGTCGATGCTGCGGTTTTCTCCCTCGCTGAAGGTCGTCGAAGAGAAATTGAGGTCAGCGCCCGCCACATTGACCGTTCCCTGGAGGCGGAGGGCCGTATCGGAGTAGCTGTACCCGTCGTCGCCGGGCATCACCCAGCGCCAGAAGCTCGCCGTGCCGCTGACCCCCACGTCTCCCGACCACACGTCGTCCGGGCTTTTGCTGATCGCGCCGCCGTTCGCGCCGGGCGCGAACTCCAGCCCTTCGCCCGACGCCTGTTTGCTGATGACGCAGACGACTTCGCCGTTTACAACCGCGTCTTCCGGCGCCGCGGGCATTTGCCCGGAGAAGACCAGGATGAGGCCGCCGTCCAGGGCGGTCTTGAGCGCGGGAACAACCGCGTTGCGCAGTGTGGTGGTGCATTTGACAGTCATGATGTATTCCTTTCGATGAATCAGGTGGAAACCAGCGCGAAACCGGCGAGCACGCGCAGCGTCTCTTCCGGGTGAACCAGGATGGGGGAAGAAAAGCGCACGGCGGAAACCAGGATGCCGGAGGTCGCGCCCTTGCCGGAAGAGGAGGCGATGAAGCCGCCCTTGATCTCGCCGTCCCCGGTGAACACGAATTCCGCGCGGTTGGCGGCGTTGTCGATGCCGCCGGCTTCCGGCGGACGCGGCGTGAAGGGCACGCGTGTGTTGCCCGCGTACTGCGTGAACTCCTGCGCGTTCAGCGGAAAGCTCGCCATTGTGTCCGGCGGATACGGGGTATATCCGCCGGAAAAAAGCCCGATGTACCAGGCGCTCGCCGGACTCTGGCCGCCAAAGGCCGCGCCGACCACGTAGTTCATGCCGACCTCCGGCATCAGGTTCTGCGACCTGAGGCGATGCAACCGTTCGCCGTTCGCGGCGAAATGTTCCAGCCGGTAGCAAAACCCGGCCCTGGAAGTTTCAATTATCATGGCGCGTTTCCTTTCAAGGGGTTGTGCCGCGGACAAGTTCCGCGGACATCGTGGCGCGGACGCCCGCCACGGTTCGTTTTGCGTCGTCGATGGCGGCGACGAGTTGTTTCAGGCCGTCCTGCCTGCGGTAAAGAATTGCCGCCGCGCCGCCCTTCTTCGTGGCGATTTGCCCGGCCTGAAGAAACTCCGCCTTGCCGCTGGCGTCGCCCTTGACCAGGCCCAGGTCGCTGTACCAAACCACCTCTTCCGTATCCGGCAAATGCTGACCGGAGCGGGCGTAGGCGGGCAGGGGATGCACGACGCGCAACGCGGCGTCGGCGGCAATGTCGCCGGACAGCCAGCGGGTCTGGTCGGCGCTGATGTAGATGCCGTCCCCGCAGGGTTCGAGCAGCGTGATCTGGCGAGAGAAGCGGATGGAACCGCGCGCCGGGTCATACAGCCCCGGCAGATAGGGTTCGGAGAAAAAGAGGGTGTTGCCGCTGGCGATCAGCAGGCGTCCGAACGCCGCGCGCACGATTTCTCCCGGCGGCATGGGCGCCAGGCGGCGGGTGAAACAGCGCCCGCCGCCGTCTTGCGCCAGGGCGATCTCTACAGCGCCCGCCGGAAAAAGACCGTGGCTGTAGAACTCGTCGCCGTTTGCCGGAGTGAGATAGACGCGCGCGGCTTCCAACAGCGTGAGCGTGATTTTGCCCTTTTCGGGCACGACCGCCTGGTTCGCGCGACAGGGCACGGATTCCCTGCCCGCCTCGTCTGCGCGGGTGCACATCACCTGGTACAGCCCCTTTCCGAGAGCGCCGTCCGCCGTGACGCGGATTTCCGGTTCCCAGGCCAGACGCTCCGGCCACACCGGGGCGTCTTCCGATCCGGCCTCCAACCTGCCCAATTGCGCGCCGTTGCTGTAATAAATGTCCTCGCCGAACGAAGCGAACGACATGGGTTTGCCCAAGGCCAGGCCGGCGCGCGCCACAACGCTCCGCGGCGAGCGCGCGTCCCCCTCCAGCCGGCAGAGCGTCCTGCCGTCCACATAGAACGCGCGCTCGCCGTCCGACCAGAGCGAATGGGCGTCGGTCGCGGCGAGCGCGCGCCGATACCCCATTCGCCGCTTGAGCGCGCCCGCGTTGGTGACGTCTACATTGACCGCCCTTTTCAGCCAGGCGCGCGTGTCCTCCGACCCCAACTGCGTGTCGGGGTTGCGATTATTGACGCCGAGAAACGGCCCCAGGCGGACGTGCTTCATCGCGTCTCCTTCCTGGGCCAGCCCGCGATCAGGGCGTCGCGCTCGATGAGGCATTCATCAGCGTTTGCCGCCACCGTTCGATAGTGAGACGCGCATTCGCCGAATACGGTAACGCAGGCGTCGGCTGTGCCGCGACAGGCGGCAAGGGAGGCTGTGGACAATTCGCCACGTAGCCTGGCGAGGTCGTCGCGCAGCCGGTCAGCAGCAGCGCGAGTATCGGCCACAGTCTTCTTGAGTTCGCTTTCCCGTTTTGTCGCTTCATTTCTCGCCTCCTGTAGTTTCTGGTTCCATTCGCGCTCTGTTGCGCGGTTCATCTCCTCCGCCGCGATCAGCGCGGCCTGCGCTTCGAGTTCGGCTTCGTCCCAATCGGCATGGACAAACCGGGAAGCCGTGTGATGCCCGGCGGCAAACGCCGCGACAAGCGCAACGAGCGCGAAGACAACGAGCGTTTT
>JAITRP010000057.1 GCA_031288305.1 Zoogloeaceae bacterium | reverse complement strand
TACCACGTCATAGGCCGTACAGCCGCCCGCGCCGACCAGCAGCATTTCCATCGGCCGCGGCGCAAGATTGCGTCCGCCGCCCTCCGGCGCGCCATCCATCGCCGCCAGATGCCCGCTCCACGTTTCCGCCACAAACGCCATCCCCGCCGTCCCTTGCCAACGCACCGTGCATTCCATACCGGAATCCTCCATAAAGGATGGGGATTGTAGCGCGGCACAGGGATGATGCGGTATTCTGGGGACAGAGAACGGAGGACAGAAGAGGCGCGATGAAAAATAGAAGAGTTTCGCCATTCTCAGGACCGAAGTCCCGTGGCAATCCAGGGGGCGTACGCTGAATAATACGACAGCTTCATGCGATTGTTCTGCCCAGTCCAGTCCTACCGTAAACATCGCGCATCCTTTACAATGGCGTCCTTTCCGAGGAGCGCTGCGAGACTTTCGCGTCACGAAAATCCCAGGCTCGGAAACCATCGGCGGACCTTCATCCGATGCCCGTTTCAACCGCGCTCGCCCGAATAGCCCGAGCGAGCGCCGGGAAGAGGCAGAACGGCAAATCCTCTTCTTCCCTTTTTCCCGGCAACCGTTTTTATAGGAGAATTGCTGTGGATACCCCTGCCCGAATCATCCCGCCCATCCAAACCATCCAAACCGCCCGCGACCATGTCGTCGCCGACATCAGCATCGCCGAATGGGGCCGGAAGGAAATCGCCATTGCCGAAACCGAAATGCCGGGACTGATGGCAATCCGCGAAGAATATGCCCAAAGCCAGCCCCTGAAGGGCGCGCGCATTACCGGCTCGCTCCATATGACCATCCAGACGGCGGCATTGATCGAGACCTTGACCGCCCTGGGCGCGGAAGTGCGCTGGGCTTCCTGCAACATCTTCTCCACCCAGGATCACGCCGCCGCCGCCATTGCCGCCAGCGGCGTCCCCGTGTTCGCGGTCAAGGGCGAAAGCCTGGAAGACTACTGGTCCTACACCCATCGCATTTTCGAGTGGCCGGATGGCGGTTTCTCGAACATGATCCTGGACGACGGCGGCGACGCCACCCTCCTTCTGCATCTGGGCGCGAGGGCGGAAAAGGAACCTTCCGTCCTTGACCATCCCGGCGGCGAGGAAGAAACCGTGCTTTTTGCGGCAATCCGGAAAAAACTCGCCGCCGATCCCGCCTGGTACTCCACCCGCGCCGCCCATATCAAGGGCGTCACCGAGGAGACCACCACCGGCGTGCATCGCCTCTACCAGATGCACGCGAAAGGCGAACTCAAGTTTCCCGCCATCAATGTGAATGATTCGGTGACAAAATCCAAGTTCGACAACCTCTACGGCTGCCGCGAATCGCTGGTCGACGGCATCAAGCGCGCCACCGACGTGATGATCGCCGGCAAGATCGCCGTCGTGCTGGGTTACGGCGATGTCGGCAAGGGCTGCGCGCAGTCCTTGAAGGGTCTGGGCGCGACGGTCTGGATTACCGAAATCGACCCCATCTGCGCCCTGCAAGCCGCGATGGAAGGCTATCGCGTGGTCGACATGAACCAGGCCGCCGCGCTGGGCGACATTTTTGTCACCACCACGGGCAATGTCAAAGTCATCACCCACGAACACATGCGGGCGATGAAAAACAACAGCATCGTCTGCAACATCGGGCATTTCGATTCCGAAATCGACGTGGCGAGCCTCAAAGAATATCCGTGGGAGAACATCAAACCGCAAGTCGATCATGTCATTTTCCCGGACGGCAAGCGCCTCATCCTGCTCGCCGAAGGCCGGCTCGTGAACCTGGGCTGCGCCACCGGGCATCCCAGCTTCGTGATGAGCAATTCCTTCGCCAACCAGACCCTGGCGCAGATCGAGCTTTTTACCCGCGGCGCCGATTACCCGGTTGGCGTCTATACCCTGCCCAAGAAGCTGGACGAGATGGTGGCGCGCCTGCATCTCAAAAAGATCGGCGCGCATTTGACGACGCTCACGCCGGAACAGGCGGCCTACATCGGCGTGCCGGTCGAAGGGCCGTACAAGGCGGAGCATTATCGGTATTGAACGGCCTGTTACGCATGACCGGCGTCTTGCAAGCGTAAAATGCGTTTTCGACGCCAGTTCGTCCTTTACCGGCAAAGCACAGGAAAACATATGAGCACTTCATCCACCGACCTTGATCTGGCCGCCTCGCCAAACCCCGCCGATGAGCGCCGCGCCCAACTGGCCGCGCTGATTCCCGAAGCGTTTTCCGAGGGCAAACTTGACGTGGGCGCGCTCAAACGGGCATTGGGCGAGACGGTTGTCATCGAGGATGGCGAACGCTATGCGCTCACCTGGGCGGGCAAGCGCGATGCCTACAAGGTATTGCAAACCCCCTCCACGGCAACGCTTCGCCCCGAACGCGACAAATCGGTGAATTTCGACGAGGCGCAACACGTTTTCATCGAAGGCGAAAATCTGGAAGTGCTCAAGGTCTTGCAGAAAGCCTATTTCGGCAAGGTCAAGCTGATTTACATCGACCCGCCCTACAACACCGGCTCCGACAGTTTCATCTATCCGGATCGCTTCCAGGAAAGCAGGGAGGATTACCTGAAGCGCCTCAATGATCTGGATGACGACGGCACGTTGATGCGCGAAGGCTTTTTTCGCAAGAACGGCAAGGAAAACGGGCATTATCACAGCAATTGGCTTTCCATGATGCTGCCGCGCCTCTATATCGCGCGGAATTTGTTGCGCGAGGATGGGGTTATCTTTGTCTCTTGCGATGACAATGAAGTACACAATTTGCGGTGCCTGATGAATGAGGTGTTCGGGGAAGAGAATCTCGTGGCTCAATTCGTCTGGAAAGCCCGGCAGTTCACGGATACTCGCGCGATGACAAATGTATCGACCGATCATGAATACTTGCTCGCCTATTCGCGTACCTCGGATTTTTCATTACGTGGAATTGAACGGGATGAATCAAAGTTTGCCAATTCAGACAACGATCCTCGTGGCTTGTGGATGAGCCGAAGTATTTTGGGTCTGGCGACCATAGATCAACGGCCCAATCTCCATTATGACATCATTGAACCAGGAACAGGCCGGGTGTTTCCTTCGAATCCGGCAACTGGTTGGCGATATTCAGAGAACAGGATAAAGGAAATGATCGAGGAAAACCGTATCCTTTTCCCTGGTAAAGATGATGGACGTCCGCGCGAAAAAAAATTCCGCAATGAAATGCAATCTGAATTTATTGCATTTCGTTCGATTATCGATGGCGTTTATACGGCAGATGGGACTCATGAGATCAGGGAGTTATTTGGCGCAGAAGTGTTTTCATTCCCAAAACCGACGGAACTCATCACCCAGATTGCGGATCAGGTACTTGATGACCAGGATATTTTCGTGGACTTTTTTGCCGGTTCCGCATCCAGTTTCGATGCGATTGCGCGTCTCAACGCCAGAAATGGCATAATGCGCAAGTCGATTCTCGTGCAACTCCCGGAATTGCTTGCTTTGAACAGCGAAGCGGCTAAAGTTGGTTACACAAGCATTGCGGATATAGCACGGGACAGAATTCGGAAAGTCATTGCACGTATGCAAAAATCGGCTGATCTCGTAAACGTTGAATCAAAGGTTTTCGGATTCAAATCCTTTCTCCTCACCCCCTCCAACTTCAAGCAATGGCGCGGTGAGGGCATCGACACGCTCGAACAACTGGAAGAACAGATGAAGCTGTTCGTCAAAACCGAAAAAAAAGGCGCGCGCGTCGAGGATATGCTCTACGAACTGCTCCTGAAATTCGGCCAGGAACTCACCACGCCCATCGAGACGCTGGATGTTGCGGGCGGCAAGGTATTTGCCATTCATGACCGTAAGATGTTTTTTGTGCTGGAATCGTTTTTCGATGCCATGATATTTCCGCTGGTAGACATGAAACCACAGGAAATCATCGTTACCGACGGAATCTTCAACGATTCGGACATGCTCAAGACGAATCTGGATTTGCATTGCCGTGACGCGGGCATCCGCTTCACCTGTCTCTAGAGGGAGCGCCAAGCATATGAAACTGCGATTCGACGCGCATCAGGATTATCAGCTTGAGGCCATTCGCGCCGTGGTGGCGCTTTTCAAGGGGCAACCGGATGCTTCGCAGACCGTCATGACGCTGGACGATACGCTTTCCAGTCTGGCGCTGACCGAGGCGGGCATCGCCAACCAGCGCGTGATTGATGATGTGCAATGGCTTGCCAATTTGCAGGCGGTACAAAAAGCACAAGGCATCGACCCCTCGAATGCCCTGGCGACGATGACGCTGGATGATGGCGCGTCTGTGGGCAATTTTCCCAATTTCACGGTTGAAATGGAAACCGGCACGGGCAAGACCTATGTCTACCTGCGCACCATCCACGAATTATCCAAAACCTATGGTTTCAAGAAGTTTGTGATCGTCGTCCCCACAGTGGCGATCCGCGAAGGCGCGCTTTCCAACCTGAAAATCACCCGCGAACATTTCCAGACGCTCTATGGCTACCCGCGCGTGGAATTCACGGCATATGCTTCGGGCAGAGTCAACCAGCTTCGCAATTTCGCGCTTTCCGACGCCATTCAGATTCTGGTCATCAATATCGACGCCTTCGCCAAGGATTCGGCTGAAACCACCGCAGATATGGCGGCGGGCAGCAGGGCACGAAAAAAATCCAAAGGCAACGTCATCAACCAGATACGCGAAACGGGAATGAAACCCATCGAGTTCATTCAGTCAACGTGTCCCATCGTCATTCTGGATGAACCCCAGAATCTTGAAACGGAACTTCGCAAGCAAGCCATTGCGCGGCTCAATCCCTTATGCGCCTTGCGCTATTCGGCAACGCATCGCAACACCTACAATCTCATCTACGCGCTCGATCCGGTGCGCGCTTATGAGCTGGGTCTGGTCAAACGGATCGGCGTGGATTCGGTTGTCGAATTGAAAGACGCCAACCAAGCATTCATCGAAGTGGAAAGCTTCAAAACGGGCAAGCGCAGCCTTTCCGCCAGACTCTCCATCTGGGTCAATCAAGCCAGCGGCCCCGCCAGAAAAACCGTGACGGCAAAAAACGGCGATGACCTGTACGCGCTTTCCAAACTGCGGGAAACCTACCGTAACGGCTTTATTGTCAACGCAATCGATGCGGGCGAAGGTTATGTCGAATTCGCCAACGACGTGCGCGTGGCAAAAGGCCGTCCCCACGGAGCACTGACCGACGAAATCCTGCGTTTGCAGATCGAGGCCACGATACGCCGACATTTCGAGAAAGCGAGAAAACTGCATCCGATGGGCATCAAGGTGCTTTCGGTCTTTTTCATCGACCGGGTGGCGAATTACCGGGTTTACGCGGAAAATGGCAGCGCGCGCAAGGGCAAATTCGCGGAATGGTTCGAGGAAATCTACACGCGAATCCAAGGCATGGAAGAATTCGCGGGATTGCCGCCCGCCGACGCTTCGGTAGTACACGATGGTTATTTTTCACAAGACAAACGGGCGGTGTCGCCTTTTGGAACATTGACCGGCAAAACCCACGCCGAGGCGGAAGCCAGCGCCTTTGAACTCATCCTGCGTGACAAGGAGCGCCTGCTGGGGCTGGATGAACCACTCGCTTTCATTTTCAGTCATTCCGCCCTGCGCGAAGGTTGGGACAATCCCAATGTATTCCAGATTTGCACATTGGCCGAATCCAGTTCCGAAATCAAAAAGCGCCAGGAAATCGGGCGCGGCCTGCGGCTTGCCGTGAATCAGGACGGCGAGCGCGTGCGCGATCCCAACATCAATCACCTCACGATCATTGCCAACGAAAGCTACGAGGATTTCGCGGAACGCTTGCAGACCGAGATGCAGGATGCGGGCGTGCGATTCCAGCGCGAAATGGTGCAGAACGAACGCGAGAAGGTGACGGTACATCTGAGAAAGGGTTTCGAGACCGACCCGCAATTTCTCGCGCTCTGGACACGGATACGGGCGCATACCCGCTACAGCGTGGCCTACAAGACCAGCGCGTTGATTGCCAAGGCCGCCCGCCGCATCCAGTCGAACCTGCCCGTCATCGACCCCCCGAAAATAGCGCTGACCCGCGCGGAGATTACTGTCGGCATGGACGGCGTGACGGGCAGGCAGACGAGTTTTCGCGCACAAACCGTGAAAGCCCGCCAATATGTCATGCCGGACTTCATCAGCCAGATACAAACCAGGACAGGACTGGCGAAACCCACTGTGGCGCGCATCCTGTGTGAATCAAGGCGCCTGCGGGACGCGGCGAACAACCCGCAAGCGTTCATCGACCTCGCTTCGGAACTCATCAACGCGGTCAAGTGCGAGGCTCTGGTATACGGCGACGGATCGGAGGGCAGTGGCGTGAAATACGTGAAGCTGGACAACGCGGTCTATGAAATGCGCTGTTTCGAGCATGACGATTTGATGGAGGTGTTCGCCGCCAATGTTCATGCCGTCGAAAAACAGGGAAAGACGCTGTTTTCCCATATCGTGATCGATTCCAACTCCAGTCCGGAGCGCGCCTTTGCGCAGGCCTGCGAAGACAACGACGACGTATTGTTCTATCTCAAGTTGCCGCGCTGGTTTCAGATCGAAACGCCGGTCGGGTCGTACAATCCCGATTGGGCCTTGGCGTACCGCAATGACGAAACGTTGTATTTCGTGGCCGAAACCAAGCGCACCGGCGAAGGCGACCATGTGCGGCGCGACTTTTTGCGGCCAATTGAAGATCTGCGCATCACGTGCGGAAAACGGCATTTCGAAAATTTCGAGCAAGTACGTTTCAGGGTCGTAAGCACGCTCGAGGAACTGGTGGACTGATTTCATTTCGGCTTCACATCCGCTTCACGCAGTGCCCACATTGCGGTAGCAGCATTTCTCATGTCATAACCTTGCAATCCGGAAAACACCATGCGACAAGCTATCCTGAAAAAATACCCATTTCTCCTGACTGGCTTGATTCAGGGGATTCTGCTGGCCGTCCTGGGCGAAATTCTGCGGAGGGACCTGATCCAGTCCCACCTCCAGGCGGCTGTGTTTTGCGTCCTGTTCCTGGCGGGCGTCCTGATGCCGCTGGCTTTTTATTGCGGCGGCGTTTCCTTCCGGCGGCGGATGTGGGGGGTTTTCGCACTCGCCCTGCTCGTCATTGGCGTGTATCAGGGCTGGATGCTGGAAATGCCGCTGGAAGGGCGTTTCAGGGAACTACTTGTCGTGACAATGGCGCTTGCCCCGCCGGTCATGCTGATCGCGCCGGGGCTGGCCGCGCGAACCCTTCCCAGTCAGAATCGCTATGCGCAATGGGTGGAATCCACGCTGCGCGTCTGCGCGGTGCTGCTGGGCGCGGGATTCGCGCTCGGCTTGTTCTGGATATTGCTGGGGACGTCGAGCGTACTGTTTGATCTCATCGGGATCAGGTTTTCCGGTCGGTATGTCTTTCACCTCAGCGTGATGGCGAGTTGCGCCGTTTTTGGCTATGGCGTGGCGAAAGGCTGGCAGGGCGGCACACGGGTGGATGCGTGGTTCTCACGCCTTACATCGCTCATCGGCTGGATCTTTCCGTTCGCCGCCCTCATCGCCATTCTGTTCGTGTTGAGCTGGACCTGGAAACTGGAGGCGCTGATTGAAACGCACCGGGCGGCGTTCATCCTGCTCTGGTTCATTGCCCTGCTGGCGTTCTTTTTCAACCTGCAATCGCGTTGCGGCACACAGGAACCGGACGCCAGATGGTGGCGGCTGCTCGGCGCGCTGGGCTGGCTGGCCGCCGTGCCGATGCTCTGCGTGGCGGTCTACGGAATCCAGGCGCGCATCGAACAATACGGACTGACGCCGGATCGCGTCTGGGCGGTGTTCGTCACGCTCATCGCCGCGATGCTCGTGTTCGGCTACGCGGCGCGCTTCCTCTTCGGGCGGCGTGTCCCCGGCCTGGCCGCCAAAACCAATATTGCCGCGGTCTTTGTTATCGCGGCGGGCGTTCTGGCGATGACTTCCGGCCTCCTTGACCCGCAGCGCATCAGCGTCAATAGCCAGTTGCGCGGAATCGACCAGCTTGCCGGCGAAAAGCTGTACGACACCATCCGCTTTTTCAAGGAAAGCAGCAGCGTCTACGGCAAGAACGCGTTGCGCGAACTTGCCCGGACGACGGACGCGGCGCCCGATAGTCCCGCAGGCCAGCGCGCCCAATATGCGAAGCTGGCGCTGGAAAACGAGAATAACTGGCGTGTCCGGGAAAATCTTGACAAGGAAAAGTGGCGCGCCTATCTGAAGACCTTGCGTGTTTATCCCGGCGGAGAAGAAATCCCCGCCGGCTTGTTGGAAGCGTTTGTCCCAAACGTGCTTGGAACCCCCCTCCCGGATGAAAAATCGTCCGCGATTTTCTGGAAAGTCCGGTTCGCGCCGGATGAATCCGACAGCTACGTGTTTCTGGAAAGTGAAGCTGTGTTCACCATGTATTCTACTTCCGGGCAGGTCTGGAAAAACCGGGCAGGCAAGTGGGAAATCGTTGGCGGGCTGGGAACTGTCTGCCAACATGACAGCCGTGTCGCGCCAGGCGCGCTTTTCGAGGCGGTGCTCGCCGACAAGGTCCAGTTCGTGCCGAAAAAGCGCGACGACATCCTGGTCGGCGGGATGCGCATCACCTTGCTGAACAACAACAACACGGATGCCTGCGAGCGTTGAGCGGGATGAACGGCGCTTCCCCGTGTCTGGGCCGACCCAATCCGCGCAACAAATAAACGCCGTAGGAGCTGAAGCGCCAATAGTGGGGATCGCGGAATCTTTTCATGTACGCGCCGCTAATCGGTGTCGGAGAATAGCGCATGGAAAACACGATCCCAAGGTTTATCGTTCAGGCAGTATTCGTAAGGCATAATGTCTTCTGGAAGCCTTGCCGTCGCTTCTTCCGCGGATAGCAGCCTGTACATGCCCAGGGCGGCATCTTCGTCGCCAACGGCAACAGCAACGAAGGCTTTATCCTGCCCCGCGCCGCCCGCGGCAAAGCCGCTGTTTTTTCTGTCCTCTGGCCCTCATCGCCCCCGCAAGAACAGCTTGTCCAGTTCGGCGAGGGAGAGGGTAGTCCAGGTAGGGCGGCCATGGTTGCATTGCCCGCTGCGTTCCGTGCTTTCCATTTGGCGCAGGAGGGCGTTCATTTCCGCGAGGGTCAGTTGCCGGTGCGCCCGCACCGCGCCATGACAGGCCATGGTCGCCAGAAGTTCGTTGCGATAGGCGGTCATGCGCCGGGAAAAGCCGCGTTCTTCCAGTTCGGCCAAGAGGGCGCGCGCCAGTTTGACCGGATCGCCGCCTTGCAACAGGCAGGGCACGGCGCGTACCACCAGTTCGCCGGGGCTGGCCAATCCCAGTTCAAACCCCAATTCCGCCAGTGCGGCGGCGTGATTTTCCGCCGTGTCGACCTCCAGCGTCGAGGCTTTGAACACGACAGGCAACAGGAGTTTTTGCGCGCCCATCGCCTGCCGATCCAGCGCATTCTTCAATTGCTCGTACAAAATGCGCTCATGCGCGGCGTGCATATCGACCAGCACCAGACCTGTCGCGTTCTGCGCCAGGATATAAATGCCGGCAAGCTGCGCCAGGGCATAGCCCAAAGGCGGCGGCGCGTCATCCGCCGTCCCGGCATCCTGCGCCGCATCCACGCGCACATCCGGCAATGGCGCAAACCCGCTCGCCTGTTCGTCTTCCAAGGCGTCCCGCGTGAAGCGAAAATACGTCTCCGGCGTGGTTTCCCGCATCCGCAGCCCCGGCTGATACGATAGCCGGTCAGCGACCGCCGCAACCGGCGGCGTCTTGACCTGCGCGTTGCCCTCGCGCCCGGTCGCCAGCGCCTGCTGCAACACATGAAACACGAACTGATGCACGCCGCGCGCGTCGCGGAAACGCACTTCCGTCTTGGCGGGATGCACATTCACATCCACCGCCTTCGGATCGATGGAAAGAAAAAAGCAATACGCTGGCTGGCGGCTGCCATGCAAAACATCGCGGTAAGCCTCACGGATGGCGTGGGCGAGCAGCTTGTCGCGCACGAAACGCCCATTGACAAAGACATACTGGTTTCTGGCGTGTCCCGCTTCCGCGCCACTGGCAAACACCGGATCCTGCGCCAGACCGGAGAGCGCCAGCATCCCCGCTTCCGCCGTCACGTGTCGCGCCGTGCCGATGAAGGCGTCGCCCAGAATGGCGCGCACCCGCTCCGCTATCTCCGTCCTGGGAAAATGCAAGGTCACGCGCCCATTATGCGCCAGACGAAAAGCGACCTGCGGCCGCGAGAGCGCGATACGCTTCAAGACATCAACACAATGGCCATGCTCCGTGCCTTCCGACTTCAGGAACTTGCGTCGCGCCGGCGTGCTGTAATACAGATCGCGCATTTCCACCACGGTGCCGTTCATCAGGGCGGCAGGCTCCGCTTCCGCGCCGGGTTCAGCGCAAAGCCGCCAGGCATGGGCGCTGCCCTTGGCGCGGCTGGTAAGCGCCAGACGCGCGACCGACGCGACCGACGCCAATGCCTCGCCGCGAAAGCCCATGCTGGCAACGCCTTCCAGATCCTCCAGAGAATGAATCTTGGAAGTGGCATGCCGGGTCAAGGCCAGGGCCAAATCCTCGCGCGCAATACCGCAGCCATCGTCACTGACCCGCATCAGCCGCGCGCCGCCCGCTTCCAACTGCACCGCAATCGCCGTGCAGCCCGCATCCAGCGCGTTTTCCAACAACTCCTTGAGCACCGATGCCGGTCGCTCCACGACCTCACCGGCCGCTATCTGGCTAATCAGCAAATCGGGAAGACGGACAATGCGGGAAACGGCAACGTCACATTCAGTCATCGTGAAAACAACCCAGTTTCAAAACACCGGCGCAAAGGCAGAACTCCGCATCCACAGGCAGAGCGCCAGTCCGCGAATTTGGGAAAGGGAAATCCTCGCGCGAATGCAGGTCAAGGTCAGGAAAGGATACGGAACGTCACAATTCTATCAGACACAATCCAACAAGGCCGAATGGCGCCCAACGCGCGCCGCACCGCCGCAAACGACGCTCCGCCCGCCCGTTCGCGCCTGATCCCGGAAAATTTCCCCTGTGAATTATCAACGACGCGCGCTTCCGGATCGACGGCGCCAAAACAGGAATTTTGTTGCGGACAAGCATCAACCTGTCACGCTTCATTTTACAAGACAGGCCGTCTCCCCCGTCTTACGGAAAATTATGCCACCAAGAAAGCCATAAGGCCGTTCACTGAACGGGAATTTCACCACTGCTTCATAAATTCCCGTCGCAAGCACAGCCTCGTGCAAACGCGGGTTGCCGCCGCCCGTAAACCAATCATTACGGGTGGCAAGCATGATGACGTCCGGCGCGCAATCCAGCAGGGCCTGCCGGATGTCCGGGACGGAAAAATTCAATTCGATAGCGGTTGCGCTCAGGTCGCTCAGTTGGCGTAAAGGCGGGGAATAACCCGTCAGCAAGTACAGCACATGCATGGATCTATTGACGCTGAGCGTGCCATTCTCAGGCATCACTTTTTTTATTTCCGCAGCCGCAAGCAGGTAATGCGATCGATCTGTGAACTTCTCTGGCCATGCGCCGCCAGGCGCGGCCAATATTTCGAGCGTCACTGGCCAGTAGAATCCTGACCCATATGGGACAGAAAAATAAAACCAGCTTGCCGGCAACACAATACTCACTACGGCAAGAAAGTCATTCATTCTCCCGCTCAATCTTATGGCTGGCCATATCCGGATAATCTCGCGCAAGGCCAATGCGCACAACCCGGCAAAGCCGGGAAGCGTTATCGCGAAATGGTAAGCATAGCATATCTTCATAGCCGCTTCGATCAGGGCTACGCCGATGAAAGAAAACCAAAAAACCGCAGCCAGCAGGAGAGACTTGTCGCGACGGAGAAAAATGGCAACCAGCAATATCACAATGGCCAACACACTGAACGTCATCGCGAATGAAGAAGAATAGATTGCCATCAACCCGTAGGAAATGAAATGCTCCAGACGCGTATCAACTGGAACAGAATCAAACACGATGCCTGCCGAACGATATGCGGCAATGGTTCCTGCTATTCCCCCGCGCGCAATGAGTATCCCGCCGATCAATAAAATTCCCGTCGCAACGCCGCCAATAAAGAACCGCAAAACCGCTTTTTTCCCCTGCGCAATGAATACGCTGACCAGCCCCAATACCGCGAAAGGAATGAAGGTTTCCCGGAGAATGACCGCCATGGCGGTCAAAGCGCCCGCTATCCACCAGGCCCTGCCGGATTCTTTGTTCCGGGTGGCTTTCATTCCGATATACAACGCCAAAAACAGGGGCGTGAAAGCCGCTATAATGCTGTTCTTGAATCCGTTGTCGATAAAAAGAGCCTGATTCAAGGCAAAGGTAAAAACGAGGGTGATGAGCGCCGCTCCGGTATTGCTCCTGCATATTATCGCCAATACCCTGTACAATGAAAACGCCATGATGACGGCTACGCCGAGGTCAATCAGCCGCAATGAAATTATGGGGTTATAGTCCAGGGAAAATACCCATGAACACAACATGGGGTAGAAAGAAAGCCCGCCTGAATCCGGAATGCTCTGTTCATTGGCAATGCCATGATAAATCTGTTGCGCGACATAGGCGTAATATCCATCATCCATTGCCGGAAAGAATCCCAGGAACATCAGACGAGGAAAGACCGTTCCCGCCAGAATTACGCTCACCAATAGCGCCGCGTCACCAATCCGCGCGACCCCTGGCGTTTGAAATTTCCTGCTGAGAAGCGTTGTCATGTTCGTTTAACCCACACCGCTAGAGATTATTCAAATGGAACTCATGTTTGAACAAGCGTTTCGACACCATGTTTTTATCTGTTATCTGAACAATCGCGCTTTATTTCATGCGGCATGCAGTTTCCTTTGTTTTACGAAAAATCATCGAGCCTTCGAAACGATCACGGTTTCTCCTGTCATATGGTATTTTTACTGCCGCTTCATAAATTCCCGTCGCGAGAACAGCTTCGAGCAAATACGCATTGCCGCCGCCCGTAGGCCAATCGTTCAGGGTCGTAATCATGAGAACATCCGGCGCGCAATCCAGCAGGACTTGCCGGATGGCCGGAACGGAAAAATTCAACAAAATAGCGGTCGTATTCAAATCATTCAACCTGTGATCAGGGGGAAAATTCCCCGTCAATGGATATAAGGCATGTGCATTCCTGCTGATGCTGAGCGTGCCATTTTCAGGAATTATTTTTTTAATTTCCGCAGCTACACGAAGATAATATGATCGATCCGTGAATTTTTCCGGCCATCCTCCACCTGGAGCGACAATCAATGCCTCAAGCGTCATTGGCCAGTAAAATATCGCCTGCCTGGAACAGGAAAAATAAAGCCAGGCCGCCGACAATACGATACCCGCTACGGCAAGAATGTTGTTCATTCTTCCGTTCATCCATCTCATGGCAGGCCATATCCGGATAATCTCGCGCAAAGCCAACGCGCACAACCCGGAAAGACCGGGAAAAGCAATGGCAAAATGATACGTGTAGCTTATCTTCGTAGCTGCTTCGATCAGAGCCGCCACAATGAATGACAACCAGAAAATCGCCGCGAGCAGAAGAGACTTTTCGCGGCGAAGGAAGATGGCAACCGACAATATCACAACGGCCAATATCCCAAACGCCAGCGCAATGGAGGAAAAATTCGCAGCATTCATCCCATAGGAATAGAAATGTTCCAACCGCAGATCGCCCGAAGCAGAACCAAATACGGCGCGCGCCGCGCGATAGGAGGCGATGATTTTCGTCACGCCCCCACGCGCGACGAGAATCCCGCCAATCAACACGATGCCCGCCGCCATGCCGCCAACAAGAAATTGCAAAGCCGCTTTCCTGCCTTGCGCAATGAATACGCTGACCAAACCCAATAGCACAAAAGGAACGAAGGTTTCCCGGAAAACAACAGCCAATGCCGTCAAAGCGCCCGCCATCCACCAGGCACTGCCAGATGATTCCTTATTCTGGATAGCCCTCATCCCAATATACAATGCCAGCAACAGAGGTACAAAAGCTACAGTAATGCTGTTCTTGAATCCGCCGTCGATAAAGACAAGCTGGTTCAGGGTAAAGGTGAAAACAAGAGTGATGAGCGCCGCGCCGGTATTGTTGTTGCATGTCCTTGCCAATACCTTGTACAACAAAAACGACATGATGACGGCCACGCCAAGATCAATCAGCCGCAATGAAATAAATGGGTTATTCTGCAGGGAAAACACCCACGAACACAGCATAGGATAAAGAGAAATCCCTCCGGCATCCGGAATACCCTGCCCATTGGCAAGGCTATGGTGAATCTGTTGCGCAACATAGGCATAATAACCATCGTCCGTTAGCGGAAACAATCCCAACAACATCAGGCGCGGGAAAATCGTTCCCGCAAGGATTATGCTTGTCACTAGCGCCGCGTCGCCAATCCGCGAAAACCCCGGCTTATGAAATTCATGGATGAAAAATGTCGGCATATTTCAGATTAACGCAAAACCTGCTCCGTGACGTCCAACGAAGCAGCATCACGCCCTATCCAATCTGCCATGCCTTGCTTCTCGTGACATACCGTATCCCGCGTCTTGCGGAAAATCATAGCGGCAAACTCGCCATAAATTCGCAAGCTTACCGGAATTTCCGCTACAGCTTCATAAATTCCCGTCGCGAGAACAGCCTCCAGCAAATTCTCGCTGCCGCTCCCCGGATGCCAACCGCGCATAGTCGCGAGCATGAGAACATCCGGCGCGCAATCCAGCAGTACTTCCTGGATAGCCGGAACGGAAGAATCCAGCAAAATATCGGCCACGCCCAAATCATTCAATCGGCGCCCTGGCGGAAGATGTCCCGTCAGCGGATATAGCCCATGCATACCCATGGTGACAAGGAGTGTACCGTTTTCAGGAATCACTTTCTTGATTTCCGCCGCTATGAACAGATGATTCGACAGGTCTGTGAACTTCTCTGGCCACTCTCCGCCCGGAGCGGCAGACAATACATCGAGCGTGTATGGCCAGTAGAATATCGCCATTGCGGAACAGGAAAAATAAAACCAGAATGCCGACAACAGGATGCCTCCCACGGCAAAGATTCTGTTTATTTTCCTGTTCAGCCATTTCATGGCTGGCCATATCCGGATGATCTCGCGCAGGGCCAATGCGCACAACCCGGCAAGACCGGGAAAAGCAATGGCAAAATGATAAGCGAAACATATCTTCGTGGCGGACTCGATCAGCGCCACGCCAATGAAAGACAACCAGAAAACCGTTGCCATGAGGAGGGATTTGCTGCGTTGAAGAAATATGGCAACTGACAACACCACAACAGCCAATGCGCTGGCCGCCAGAACAATATAGGAGTAATGAAATGCCTTCAAGCCGTATTCAGTAAAGTTTCTCAGGCGCACCTCACCCGGAATGCTGCCAAATAGGATGCCTGCCGCGCGATAGTGCGCGATGGTTTCCGCTATTCCTCCACGCGCAAGAAGAATCCCGCCGATCAATACAATACCCGCCGCCATGCCGCCAACAAAAAATTGTAAAGCCGCTTTCCTGCCCTGCGCGATGAATACGCTGACCAGTCCAAACAGCGCAAAAGGAGCGAAGGTTTCCCGGAAAACAACAGACAATGCCGTCAAAGCGCCCGCCATCCACCAGGCGTTTCCGGATTTCTTTTCCTGCACGGCTCCTATTCCAATATACAATGCCAGAAGCAGGGGCACAAAAGCCACGGTAATGCTGTTCTTGAACCCACTGTCGATAAAAACATGATAGCTCAGGGTAAAGGTGAAAATAAAGGCGATAATCGCCGCGCCGGTATTGTTGTTGCATATTCTTGCCAATACCTTGTACCACAGGAACGCCATGACAATGGCCATGCCCAAGTCAATCAGCCGCAATGAAATATAGGGGTTGTATTGCAGGAAAAACACCCATGAACACAA
>JAITRP010000099.1 GCA_031288305.1 Zoogloeaceae bacterium | reverse complement strand
AGCCCCGTCACCCTCTGGGGCGAAGGAGAGGGCGGCACAGTCGCCGCCGACGCGATCGCCGCCGCCGCGGGCACCATCAGCTATGAATTGTTCTGCGCCGTGACCGAGCGAGTGCCGAGAAGGTAAGTAAAGCGCCAAAAAGTAAAAACCTACTTTTTGACGCTTCTTTGCAGTTATGAAAGAATTCGTCCTAAGTTAACAATTTAGCAGGACACATCATGCTCGACCGCGAAGGCTTTCGCCCGAATGTCGGCATCGTCTTGTGCAACGCCAAAAACGAGGTTTTCTGGGGAAAACGGATACGGGCGCATTCCTGGCAGTTCCCGCAAGGCGGCATCAAACGCGGAGAAACTCCGGAAGAGGCCATGTACCGCGAACTGCACGAGGAAATCGGGCTGCGTCCCAAACACGTGCATATCCTGGGCAGGACCAAGGGCTGGTTGCGCTATGAAGTGCCAACACACTGGATCAGACGCGAATGGCGCGGCTCCTACAAGGGACAAAAACAGATTTGGTTCTTGTTGCGGCTCATCGGCCACGACAGCAGCATTTCCCTGCGCGCCTGTGCGCATCCCGAATTCGACGCCTGGCGCTGGCTCGACTATTGGACGCCGCTGGAAAATGTCATTGAATTCAAGCGCGATGTCTACACCCGGGCGTTGAACGAACTGGCGCGTTTTCTCGAACAAGGGAAAACCCGGCAGATAGCCGTTGCGCCAGAAGCCGTTTCGGAGGTCGAGGCATGAACGCGAAACGTCGCAAGACGCTCCTGTGCCTTGGCGTGGCGGCCTTCTGCCTCACCCTCCAGGCCGCGCCGCGCGATGGCGATGTCTATGGCTACGGCAAGCGGGATACCTATACCACGGACGAAGACGAAAACGAGCGTGAAGCCTGGAAAGAAAATCCAATCGAACTCCCCGCTTATCCAGAGTCGCAGGATTTTTACAGCTTTCACGTGAGCGCCGCCGCCAGCAACCGTTTCTTCATCGACATCAAGAACGTCAGCATTGGAAATGATGGCGTGATGCGCTATACCTTGATGATCGTCAGTCCTTCCGGCATAAAGAACATCAGCCGCGAAGGCATGCGCTGCCAGAGCCGCGAAAAACGCACCTACGCCATGGGGCGTATCCAGGCAAGGACCTGGTCGCTTGCGCGCGGCAGCCGATGGACGCGTATCCGCAACGAAACCGCCAACCGTCATCACGCCGCCCTGTTCCAGGATTTTTTCTGCCCGAATGGCCTCATCGCCAAGGACGTCAAAAGCATCCAACGGGCGGTCGAAAAGGAAGGCGAACCCTGGGTCGAAGCGCCCTGATTTTTCCGTTTGGAAGGATATGCGTCATGGGTTTCCCCCTGCGTTACATCGAGCCGGTCTATCGTCCGCCCAGCGAAGCGCGTTCCCTGATTCTGCCGCTGACGGACGGCTGCTCCTGGAATCGCTGCGCCTTCTGCGAGATGTACGCCGCGCCGCAGAAACGCTTTCACGCGCGTGACGCCGCGGAAGTGCTGGCGGGCATCCGGACGCTGGGCGCAGCGGCGGGCGCGGCGGACATTCGCCGGATATTTCTCGCGGATGGCGACGCGCTGGTCTTGTCGACCCGGCGTCTGCTGGAAGCGCTGTCCGCCATCCGCGCGCATCTGCCCGCCGTGCATCGAGTTTCCTGCTACGGTTTGCCGCGTAACGTGCGAAAAAAAAGCGTGACGGAATTGCGGGAACTGGCGGCGGCGGGACTTTCCCTGGTTTATGTGGGCGCGGAATCCGGTGATGACGATGTGCTTACCCGCATCGACAAGGGCGAAACCTTCGCCAGCACGCTGGAAGCGCTGGAAAAACTGGGCGCGGCCGGCATACGCCGTTCGGTGATGATTCTGAACGGACTGGGCGGCGAAATCCTGAGCGCCGCGCACGCGCGGCATTCCGCCGAACTGATGAACGCCGCGCAGCCGGAATACCTGGCGACGCTGGTGTTGAGCTTCCCGCAAGGAGAAGCGCGGTTTCGCGCCGCCTTCCCGGAGTGGACGCCGCTGTCCATTCCCGGCCTGCTGGACGAGATGGCGCGATTTATTGAACGGCTGGAGTTGAAACGCACCGTCTTTCGCAGCGATCACGCTTCCAACTGGCTCTCCTTGCGCGGCAACCTGCCGGAAGACAAGGCAAGACTGCTGGAGCAGCTACACTTTGCGCTCGCGCATCCCGAAACCGCGCCCCTGCGCCCGTCCTGGGCACGCGGGCTGTAAGGCGGCGGCAAGAAGTGAAAACCCACTTTTTGCCGGGTCAGTCAGCAAAAAAAAGCAAGCGAAGCTCGCTCTTTTTTGGAGTAAAGACAAGGAAACCCCAGGACCACGCTGGTTTTGCGTTGGGTTTACACGGTTTGAAGGCGAAGCTTGCCTTGCCTTCAAACCCTAACTAACCCGGCAAAAAGCAGGTTTTCACTTTTTGCCGCACACGAGGGAAGCGTATGACGGAATTCACCGGCGGCAATCGCGTTACCCTGCTTTGCTGCGGCGAGGCGTATTTTCCCGCGCTCCTTGAAGCGATAGCAGCGGCGCGGCGGGAAATCTTTTTGCAGACCTACATCTTTGCCAACGACGCCATTGGTCAGGCGGTCGCGGCGGCGCTCATGGAGGCGGCGCGGCGCGGCGTCCAGGTACGGGTGCTGGTCGACGGCTTCGGGGCGCGGGATTTCATCTCCACCTTTGGCGAGACCTTGCGCGCGGCAGGCGCGGCGGCGCGGGTGTTTCGCGCGGAAATCGCCCGTTTTCCCGGCGCGTTTCGCCTGCGCCGTCATCGCCTGCGCCGCCTGCATCGCAAACTTGTCGCCATTGACGGGCGCGTCGCCTTTGTAGGCGGCATCAACATTATCGACGACGGCAATGTCCCCGCCCATATCGGCCCGCGCCTCGATTATTCCGTACGCGTGGAAGGTCCGCTGCTGGTTCCGATCTGGAACACCCTGCGGCGCGACTGGGAAAAAGTCGCCTGGGTCAGCCTCAGGCATCGTGATCGTCTGCCCGCAAACGATCTGCCGCGCCCGCAGGTGGCGGGCTTCCAGCAGGCGGCCTTTTTGCTGCGCAACAGCGTCCGTCACCGCAACACCATCGCCAACGCCTATCTGGAGGCCATGCGCGCCGCGCGCGTTTCCATCGTCATTGCCAACGCCTATTTTTTCCCCGGCGCGCGCTTTCGCCGCGCCTTGATCAACGCCGCCCAGCGCGGCATTCGCGTTACCGTGCTGGTGCAGGGCAAAAGCGACCATCCCGTACTGCACTACGCCGCGCAGACGCTCTATGGCCTGTTGCTGCGCGCGGGCGTGCGCATCTTTGAATACCAGCAAGGATTCCTGCACGCCAAGGTCGCGGTCATCGACCAGAAGTGGGCCACCGTCGGTTCTTTCAACATAGACCCTTTCAGTCTGTTCCTTGCTCGGGAAAGCAACGTCGCCGTCCTGGACGGCCAATTTTCCGTGGAACTGGACGCCAGTCTGCACCAGGTCATCGCCAATGGCGCACAGGAATTGACCCTGAACGCCTTGGGACGCCAGTCCTGGCGCACCCATCTGCTACGCTGGTTCTGCTATGGCCTCGTCTACCTGATGACCGCGCTGGGCCTCAAAGGACAAAGCAAGAAGAAATCGTAACCCGCAAGCCTCACGGATTCTCGCGAAAACTTCTGTCTTTTCCTTGTCATTCCCCCTTCCCAGTAGCGGCCTTCCGGCATTCATCCGGGTGCAATTAAAAATGGAGAATGCCATTTCAATAAATCGTCCCAAACGAAGTGCCGCCATACTCCCTCCCCTGACAAAGGGAGGGCTGGGGAAAGGTTTGCGGCAATGGAGCAGGAAGCAAGGTTTGTTGATGCAGGCTGAACCGCCACAAACCCTCCTCAATCCCCCCCCTTGTCAGGGGGGGGGACAAAGCCGCAGGCTTGAAGGCTGGTCTGGCAAGCCAGATGCGGCAGAGCCGCACAAAACCGCGCTTCCCCTGATACGCCCAAGTCATACACAACCTCTGCAAACCAGAGACGGCAGACCGATTGGGGTAATATCACTTTGACCTCCTCCACTTTTAATCGCACCTCATTCATCCTGAAAAGTTGACGATATTTGCGATCAGGAGTAGCCGAAATGAACCGTAAATATCGGATAAGAAGTTTCTTGTTTCTGGTGCTAGCTGTCGCATCCCGTACGATTCGATACCCTTTTCACGTTGGCCGTTGTTTTTTGCGCGTGAAGTGTTGGGAGAGGTGGTAGATTCGCTGAAGGAAAAGAAAGGAGAGGAAGATGGAACTTCGTTTGCACAAGAATGCCCGGACGACGCCCGCAGTGCGCGCGGAGATCGCGGCGAGCGCGGAAGGCGTCAGCGCCCTGGCGCGGCGGTACGGTCTTGGGCGTTGCGCGGCGCGCAAGTGGAAGCAGCGCGAGCACGCGATGGATTGTTCGCACACGGCGCGTCATCCGTGAACGACGATGAACAGCGCCCAGGAGGCCATTGCCGTCTATCCGCGGCGGCCGCTTTCTGTTGCCGCTCGACGACCTGGTGGCGGTGACACGGGAGTTTCTCTGCCCGGAAGTGTCGCGTTCCGGCATGGATCGTTGCCTGCGTCGGCACGGCGTGGGCAATCCGCGTGACCTGCTGCCGAAGGAAACAAAAGCGCCGGTGAAGCTCTTCAAGGACTACGCGCCAAGCTCTCTCCACATGGATGTGAAGTATCCGCCGCGAATGGAAGGCGAGACG
>JAITRP010000009.1 GCA_031288305.1 Zoogloeaceae bacterium | reverse complement strand
CTCCCTCTTGATGCCAATTAAATTACGATTACAGGAATTTCGTTTACATTCAATGCGTTACGGAGGGGCTGTTCACCCACCTCATTTTCTGGTTATATCCTGGTTTTTGCACAGGAGATTGGAATGGTTCGAATGGTTCTACGGAATGACCAATATCGACGCATCGAGGCACGCTTGCCGGGAAAGAAAGGGGATCCGGGGCGCACGGCTACTGATAACCGGCGCTTCCTCGAAGCGGTGCTGTGGATCGCGCGAACAGGCAGTCCCTGGCGCGATCCGCTGGAACAGCGTCTATCCGCGTTTTGCCCGCGGGTCCGAAAAGGGCGTCTGGCAGAAGATTTTCGGGATATTGGCTCAGGATGCTGATTTTGAGGAAGCATTCATCGACAGCACTGTCGTGCGGGCGCACCCCTAAAAAAAGGCGACCAGGCGCTTGGTCGTTCCCGTGGAGGATTGAGCGCCAGGATTCACGCTCTTGTCGAAGGACTGGGCGTCATGGCCCGTTTCATCTTGACCTCGGGTCAGGCGGGCGACAATCCCCAGGCATTGCCTCTGCTCGAAGGGATTACCCCAGTCTGGCTTGCCGCCGGCAGAGCCCATGATTCCGGCGAACTGCTCGATGCATTGGCCGCGCGCCAGATTGGCGCGACCATCCCGCCCCGCAAGAACCGCTCCGTCCAGCGCTTCCATGACCGCCATCTCTACAAGAGCCGCAACCTGGTCGAGCGCTTCTTCCACCGTATCAAGCAATTCCGCGGCATTGCCGCCCGCTATGACAAACTCGCCGAACGATTTGCCTCTTTCATCGCAGTGTGTGCCTCCGTCATTTGGCTCGCTTGATTGTCAACAGAACCTAAAAATCGAAGCCTTGATGCGCAGGAAACGCTAACCTGGTGTTGCAAAAAAAAACAACAGCAACCTGAGATAAATCAGATTCGATTTATCTCGCAAAAACCCTAGAATTATCTCGCGCGGCTTCAGCTTTTACTCCAAAAAAGGGCAGGCTTTGCCTGTCCTTTTTTGCTATTTCGAACCGGCAAAAAGCAGGTTTTTACTTTTTGCCGCACATTGGAGGGAGCCATCCGGTAAGCCGGGTTCTGTACGGCGCTCATACGCCTGGCAGTCATTCCTCTAGGCCGCGCATTGCTGCGCGGCTCAAGCGACCTACCCGGAAGCGGCGCGGGCAGCGCCTTGTGCTTCCCTATTTGGTCTTGCTTCGGATGGGGTTTGCCATGCCAGTCCTGTTGCCAGAACCGCGGTAGGCGCTTACCCTGCCGTTTCACCCTTGCCTGATCTCCTCGCGGAGCCATCGGCGGTTTGTTTTCTGTTGCACTTTCCGTCGCCTTCGGCCTTTTCAAGCCTTATAACGCCCGGTCGTTAACCGGCATCCTGCCCTGTGAAGCCCGGACTTTCCTCTCCCTGTTTGCCGCATTCATCGCGGCAAACAGGCAGCGACTGCCTGGATGACTCCCCGGCAGGGATTATAGCCCAGCATGCGCAAGAAAAAACGGAGCCAAGCGGCTCCGTTTTTTCATGGCGTACCTTGATCAGCAAGAGTAATAGAGATCAAACTCCACCGGATGCGTGGTCATGCGGAGTTTGGTGACTTCTTCCATCTTCAGATCGATGTAGGCGTCAATCCAGTCGGCGGAGAAGACGCCGCCGCGGGTGAGGAACTCGCGATCCTTGTCGAGGTAGTCGAGCGCCTGTTCAAGGCTGGAACACACGGTGGGAATCTTCGCGTCTTCTTCCGGCGGCAGGTCGTAAAGATTCTTGTCGGCGGGATCGCCGGGATGAATCTTGTTCTGGATGCCGTCCAGCCCCGCCATCAAAAGCGCCGAGAAGGCAAGGTAGGGATTGGCGATGGGGTCCGGGAAACGGGTTTCGATGCGCCTTGCCTTGCCGGAAGAAACAAAGGGCACGCGGATGGAGGCCGAACGGTTCTTCGCGGAATAAGCGAGCTTCACCGGCGCTTCGAACCCGGGCACCAGCCGCTTGTAGGAATTGGTGCCGGGATTGGTGATGGCATTGAGCGCGCGGGCGTGCCTGATGACGCCGCCAATGTAGTAGAGCGCGAGCTCGGAAAGGCCGGCGTAGCCGTTGCCGTCGAAGAGGTTCTTGCCGTCCTTCCAGACCGACTGGTGCACGTGCATGCCGGAACCATTGTCGCCGACGATGGGCTTGGGCATGAAAGTGGCGGTCTTGCCGTACTGGTGCGCCACGTTGTGCACCACGTATTTCAGGATTTGCGTCCAGTCGGCGCGGCGCACCAGGGTATTGAACAGGGTGCCGATTTCATTTTGACCGGCGGTGGCGACTTCATGGTGGTGCACTTCCACATCCACGCCGCATTGTTCCAGCGCCAGGCACATGGCGGAACGGATGTCGTTGAAGGAATCGACGGGCGGCACGGGGAAATACCCGCCCTTGACGCTGGGGCGGTGACCGATGTTGCCGCCATCGATCTTTTCGCCCGAAGCCCAGGCGGCTTCCTCGGAGGAGATTTTCACGTAGGAAACGCCCATTTCCGTCTTCCATTCCACAGAATCGAAAATGAAGAATTCGGGTTCCGGACCGAAGTAGGCGGCGTCGCCCACGCCGGAAGACTTCAGGTAGGCTTCGGCGCGCCTGGAAATGGAACGGGGATCGCGGTCATAACCGCGGCCATCGGCAGGGTCGACCACGTCGCAGGTCAGAATCAGCGTGGTTTCCTCGAAAAAGGGATCGATGAAGGCAGTATCCGGGTCCGGCATCAACAGCATGTCGGACGCCTGGATGCCCTTCCAGCCCGCAATGGAAGAACCGTCGAAAGCGTGACCGTTTTCGAACTTGTCCTCATCCACATGCCGGGCGGGAACCCCCACATGTTGCTCCTTGCCGCGCGTATCGGTAAAACGGAAATCAACGAACTTGACATCGTTATCCTTCATCAGCTTCAGAACGTCCTGAACAGTAGCCATCTTTGCAAACTCTCCTAGTGGAACACCGGACATGCCGGCAAAAAGAAAACAGAAATACGGAAAACCCCTGCGCAAGGCCGTTAGCAGAAACCATGCCCGCAAAACCCGACAGGGTGGCGCATTGTGACACGATTAAGGGAAGGAAAGAAGACGGCATGTTGTTTGGCTTTGCCGCAGGCGGGGAAAGCATCATGGAAGACGCAAAATGACCTCCCAAACGCACCAGTTCTGTGCTTTTTGCTGCACCAAACAGGTGCTTCGGACAACCTCCGCTGCCATCCGCACAGTTGCAGGGGCGCGCTGGTTTTGCGTTGGGTTTTCACGGGTTGAAGCCAGGATTTGCTAGGGCGTGTTCACACTACCCCTGAAAGATGTTATGCTTCGGTACCAAGAAGTTACTGGAGCTTGATGATGGAGATCACCGAATCCCAATATCAACAGATCGAAGACTGCCTGCCGCGTCAGCG
>JAITRP010000115.1 GCA_031288305.1 Zoogloeaceae bacterium | reverse complement strand
GGTTGAGACCCCGGCCTGAAGACCGGGGTTTCGACCGTAGCCATTGGGGAGGGGATGCAAACCCCTTCCCAATGACGTTAGACCGGCAGCCCTGAAGGGCTGCCGCTAATTTCTTGCTGAAATCGTTCAAGTCATTGTCTGACGATTCCTGTGGCCTGGGTAACGGAAGAGCGGACGCATTGTCCGGGTCTGGCCGCGCGCTCTGCCGAGGCATGACCTGCGGAGCTTCGGGGGCTTCGAGCACTTCAGGCGCTTTGGGCGCTTCGGGACGGTACATCGTCGTCAAACCCAGGAAAAACCGGGCGGGCAGGCGCAATGACGTAGCTTCCGACGAGACAAGGGCGAAAATGGCGATGGCAATGAACAGGGCAACGCCCAGGTTGACGCGCAAGGTATTGGGCGGCGGCGGCAGGCCGTATTCGTTGAATTGTTCATCGCCGCTTTTCAATATCAGCAACAGGAAAAAGAGCGGCCCAAGATAGGGAATCAGGAACAAAAGGCACCACCAGCCCGATCGGTTAGCGTCACGCAGGCGGCGGATTTGCTGTGTCATGAGGAGAATCCGGGTCACAACGATGATGATGCCGTTGAATATCCCGGTATAGAACAATGCCGGATTGACCGGATCAGGCCCGCCACGTTGTTGGACATTGAAGGACATTCCCATGGAAAGAATGATCAGAAAAACCGGAACACCAAACAACAAAGCGATATCCAGGAGGCTGACGCCAGGCCGCTCATCCAGAAGACCGGAATTGGACAAACGACAAGCGAATATCGCCGCCGCCACCATGATCCCTGCGAAAATCCCGCCCGCGAAGGCCGGAATGGCGTGCGCGATGATGCCGCCGCCGATGAAGGCGACGACAAGCATCACCCCCATCAGGACAGCGCTCCTGGCCATCAGGCGCAAGCGCCCGATGCGTTCCAGAGGGAGGGAGAACCAACACAGCCCGCAATATTCTTCCCTGTCTTGCAGCGCATCGGCCAAAGCCGCTATCGGGCCTTTGTAACCGGGCGAAGCCGCTGCCGGGATGTTGTTGTCATGCCCGGCATTTTGAGCGGAGTGTGGGGAAGAAGGCGCAACGGGGTGTGATGCTTGCGGCGCTGGATCTTTGGGCAGCAGCGCCAATTCGAGCGGCGGCGGCGCTTTGCGCACCCCTTCATCGTCAGGCGTAATCGGTACCCTCTGTAGCGCCAACGCAACAGGTTCCTCGGCTTCCATGCGCGCCGCCGCGCCCGCCTGACACAAGATTTCCACGTATTTCCGGGCATTCGCCTCGGAAAGGCCGCGTTTGATCGTAACGCTCCGCCCCGTGAACAAACGCTCGATTTTCGCCTGCTCCTGCCGAAATATCCGCGCCAGATTGGCCTTGACCGCTTCACTATCCGCCCCCGGCGTCAATGTGCCGTCAAAGCGGATACTGAAGGTTGCGGGAGGGGGCATGGAACGAATTTCCCGGTCAGCCCTTCCGTGCCTTCAGGTTGGCGGCGATCCGCAGCCGCAAGGCGTTGAGCCGGATGAAGCCCGCCGCGTCCTTCTGGTCATAGGCGCCCGCGTCGTCCTCGAAGGTGGCGATGTCCGGATCGAAGAGCGAATCGGTTTTCGAATCGCGTCCCACGACGCTCACATTCCCCTTGTAGAGTTTCAGCCGCACCGTGCCGTTTACGTTTTGTTGCGTATGGTCGATCAGGGCTTGCAGGGCGGATCGTTCGGGCGACCACCAGTAGCCGTTGTAGATGATGCTCGCGTAGCGCGGCATCAGGTCATCCTTCAGGTGCGCGACCTCCCTGTCGAGGGTGATGGATTCGACGGCGCGGTGCGCTTTCAACAGAATCGTGCCGCCGGGCGTCTCGTAGCAGCCGCGCGACTTCATGCCGACGTAGCGGTTTTCCACCAGATCGAGACGCCCGATGCCGTGCTTGCCGCCCAGTTCATTCAAACGGGCAAGGAGTTCGTGCGCCCTTTGCTTCTTGCCGTTGATGGCGACGAGATCCCCGCGTGTAAATTCCAGATCGACGTATTCGGCGGCATCCGGGGCTTTTTCCGGCGAGACTGTCCAGCGCCACATTTCTTCTTCCGCTTCCGCCGCCGGGTCTTCCAGATGCCGGCCTTCGTAGGAAATGTGCAGCAGGTTGGCGTCCATCGAATAGGGCGAGCCGCCCTGTTTGTGTTTCATCTCGATGGGAATCCCGGCTTTTTCGGCATAGGCCAGGAGTTTTTCCCGCGAGAGCAGCTCCCATTCGCGCCACGGCGCAATCACCTTGATGCCGGGTTTCAGGGCGTAGGCGCCCAACTCGAAGCGCACCTGATCGTTGCCCTTGCCGGTCGCGCCGTGGGCAATGGCGTCCGCGCCGGTCTGGTTCACGATGTCGATCAGGCGCTTGGCGATCAGCGGACGGGCGATCGAGGTGCCGAGCAGGTATTCGCCTTCATAGACGGCATTGGCGCGGAACATGGGAAAGACGAAATCGCGCGCGAATTCTTCCTTCAGGTCGTCGATGAAGATGTTTTCCGGCTTGATGCCGAATCGCAGCGCCTTCTGCCGCGCCGGTTCGAGTTCCTCGCCCTGCCCCAGGTCGGCGGTGAAAGTGACCACCTCGCATTGGTAGGCGTCCTGCAACCATTTCAGGATGACCGATGTATCCAACCCGCCGGAATAGGCGAGTACCGCTTTTTTGATCGTGCTCATCATTTCTTCCCTTTATATACGGCAAAAAGTAAAACCCCGCTTTTTGCCGGTTGAA
Organism: Zoogloeaceae bacterium; assembly: GCA_031288305.1. Lineage (GTDB taxonomy): Bacteria > Pseudomonadota > Gammaproteobacteria > Burkholderiales > Rhodocyclaceae > Azovibrio. The sequence goes on along the minus strand of JAITRP010000115.1, from coordinate 50,802 downwards.
GTTTGGGTTTGAAGGCAAAGCAGGCTTCGTCTTCAAACCGTTAAAAAACCCAACGTAAAACCAGCGCGGCCTTGGGGGTTTCGTTGCCTTTATTCCAGAAAAGGGCGAAGCTCTTGCTTGCCCTTTTTTGCTGACCGGCCCGGCAAAAAGCGGGCTTTCACTTTTTGCCGTTTTCACACCCTGCCCAGCAGCAGGTATTCCATCAGCGCCTTTTGCGCGTGCATCCGGTTTTCGGCTTCGTCCCAGACCACGGATTGCGGGCCGTCGATGACTTCCGGCGTGACTTCCTCGCCTCGGTGCGCGGGCAGGCAGTGCATGAAAACAGCGTCCTTCGCGGCGATTTTCATCATCTCGCCATCCACGCGCCAGTCGGCGAACGCTTTCATCCTCGCCTCGTTTTCGGCTTCATAGCCCATCGAAGTCCAGACATCGGTGCTCACCAGATGCGCGCCTTGGCAGGCTTCCATCGGATCGGCGAACAGGCGCACATGCGGATTGTCCGTTATCCGGTTGATTTCGGGATTCGGCCCGTAACCCGGCGGGGAAGAAACATGCACTGTGAAGTTCAACACTTCGGCGGCCTGCAGCCAGGTGTTGCACATGTTGTTGGCGTCCCCCACCCAGGCCACGATCTTGCCTTCGATCGCGCCGCGCTGCTCAATGAAGGTAAAAATGTCGGCCAGGATCTGACAGGGATGGTATTCATTGGTCAGACCGTTGATTACCGGCACGCGCGAATGCGCGGCGAAGCGTTCGATGATGCTCTGCTCGAAGGTGCGAATCATTACCAGGTCGCTCATGCGGGAAATGACTTCCGCCGAGTCTTCCACCGGTTCCCCGCGTCCCAGTTGCGAATCGCGGGTATTGAGATAGATGGCGGAACCGCCCAGTTGCTGCATCCCGGCCTCGAAGGACAGGCGGGTGCGGGTGCTGGCCTTCTCGAAAATCATCACCAGTGTGCGGTCGAACAGCGGGTGATGCGTTTCATATGCCTTGAACTTGTCCTTGACGATGCGCGCGCGCGCAAACAGGTATTCGAATTCCGCGCGGGAAAAATCCTTGAATTGCAAAAAATGTCGTACAGCCATGCTCACTCCTTGAGAAAATCCTTGATCAGCGGCACGAGCTTTTCCGCCAGTTCCCGCGCCTCGCGCTCGCCAAAAATCAGTGGCGGCAACAAGCGGATCACGGCGTCATGCGTCACGTTGATGAGCAACCCCGCCGCTCGCGCCCGCCCGACCAGCGCGCCGCAGGGACGATCAAGTTCGATGCCCAGCATCAACCCCTGCCCGCGCACTTCCAGCACGCCCGGCAAACCTTTCAGGGAAAAAGCGAATTTTTCCTTCAGCCACGCGCCGATCCGCGCGGCATTGGCAACGAGATCGCCGGATTCCATCAGTTCGATGGTCTTGATGGCGGCTGTCGTCGCCAACGGATTGCCGCCGAAGGTGGAGCCGTGATTGCCGGGGCCAAACAGCCCCGCCGCCTTGCCGCCCGCCAGACACGCGCCGACAGGAATGCCGGAACCCAGTCCCTTGGCCAGCGTCACCACATCCGGCAGGATGTCCGCATGCTGGTAGGCGAACCATTTGCCGGTGCGCCCCATGCCGCATTGCACTTCGTCGCAAATCAGCAGCAGCTTGTGTTCGTCGCAGAGTTGGCGCAGTTCGCGCAGATGGAACGGATCGAGCGCGTGAATGCCGCCTTCACCCTGCATTACCTCCAGCATAACCGCCGCCGCCACATGGGCGTACTGTTCGATCATTTGCCGCGCCGCCTCCAGATCGCCGTAGGGCGCGCGCAAGAATCCTGGCACCAGCGGCTCGAACCCGGCCTGCACCTTGCGGTTGCCGGTGGCGGAAAGCGTCGCCAACGTACGTCCGTGGAAGGCGTCTTCCATGACGATGATCACGGGGTTGTCGATGCCCCGCTTGTGTCCATGCATGCGGGCAAGCTTGATTGCCGCCTCATTGGCCTCGCAACCGGAATTGCAGAAGAAGGCTTCCGCCAGGCCTGATCGCGCCGCCAGCAAATCCGCCAGCGTCTCTTGCTGCGAGATGCGATAGACATTGGAAACATGCAGCAATTTTCCCGCCTGTTCCGCCAGCGCGGCGACAAATTCCGGATGCGCGTGCCCCAAGGTATTGACCGCAATCCCGGCAAGCGCGTCCAGGTAAACCCGTCCCTCTTCATCCGTCAGGTAACAACCCTTGCCGTGCGTGAACGCCACCGGCTGGCGGTTGTAGGTATTCATCAGATGCGACATCGAAAAATCCATCCTCGTGATTCCGCCCTGGACAAGGCGGATCAGAAACAAAATGGCGGCACATGCCGCCTTTTCCGCTCCTCCATTCCTGCCGGGAGGAGGATGACAAGTCTAAGGGAAAAGTGACGGCATGTACATGGAGAGGTCAGAAGAGGAAAAATGGAAAATGCTATGTCAATAACCTGTCACCAACGAAGCGCGACCAAACTCCCTCCCTGTCAAGGGGATATCTGGGGAGGGGTTTGCAGCGGTGGAACAGAAATCAATATCTGATGTAAACTGATCCGCCGCACCCCCCCTTCTTGTCATGGGGGAGGAAAATTGCGCGCCTCTGCGCGACCACGGGATTGCGACGCTCGCTTTTGACGAAATCCCATTTTGGATCGCACCCGTTTCTGATTCATGCATGCTTGAAAAGTTCCACGGTTCGGCGGTATATTCGCAACTTTTCCCCGAATTCTGCGGGGAGCGATTCCGGTCGGATAAAATGCCGGGAATATGAGGGATCAAGTACAAATGGCAGGCATACCTGAACGGCAGGGCCTTTACGATCCGGCGCATGAGCACGACGCTTGTGGCGTGGGGTTCGTGGCTCACATCAAGGGACGGAAGAGTCACGGCATCATCGAGCAGGGGCTGCTCATCCTGAGAAATCTCGATCATCGTGGCGCGGTGGGCGCCGACCCGCAACAGGGCGATGGAGCGGGCATTCTCATCCAGATGCCCGACCAGTTCTATCGCGAGGAAATGGCGAAACAGGGCGCGACCCTTCCCGCAGCGGGAGAATACGGCGTTGGCATGTTGTTCCTGCCGCGCGAGGCGGCTTCCCGGCAAGCCTGTGAGGCGGAAATCGAGCGCAACGCCAAGGCCGAAGGACAGGCGATTCTGGGTTGGCGGGATGTGCCGGTCGACCACGACACGATTGGCTCCGCTGCCGTGCGCGCGGTTGAGCCGGTGATTCGTCAGGTGTTCATCGGGCGCGGCGCGGATGTGCTGACTACCGACGCGCTGGAAAGAAAGCTCTACGTCATCCGCCGCCGCAGCGCCAACGCCATCAAGGCGCTGAAGCTGACGCACGGCAGCAAGTTTTACGTCCCTTCCTTTTCCGCGCGCACGGTCAATTACAAAGGGATGCTGCTGGCTGGACAGGTAGGACTCTATTACCGGGATTTGCAGGATACGCGCGTGGTTTCCGCCTTGGCGCTGGTGCATCAACGCTTTTCTACCAATACCTTTCCCACCTGGGATCTGGCGCATCCTTTCCGCATGATTGCCCACAATGGCGAAATCAATACGGTGCGCGGCAATGTCAACTGGTTTACAGCGCGTTCGCAGGCCACCTTTTCGCCGCTTTTGGGCGACGACCTGAAAAAAATATGGCCATTGCATTATCCCGGCCAATCCGATTCCGCCGCTTTCGACAATGCGCTGGAATTGCTGGTGATGAGCGGCTATTCGCTGGCGCACGCGATGATGATGCTGATTCCCGAAGCCTGGGAGAAACACGCAACCATGGATGAAAACCGGCGCGCTTTTTACGAATATCACGCGGCGATGATGGAACCCTGGGATGGCCCTGCCGCCGTCGCCTTCACCGATGGTCGCCAGATTGGCGCGACCCTTGACCGCAACGGCTTAAGACCGGCGCGTTATTTGATTACCGATGACGATCTGGTGGTGATGGCCTCCGAATCCGGCGTGTTGCCGATCCCTGAAAGCAGGATTGTCAAGAAATGGCGTTTGCAGCCGGGCAAGATGTTCCTCATCGACATGGATCAGGGGCGCGTCATCGACGACAAGGAATTGAAGGACGCGCTGGCGGCCTCGCATCCTTACCGCGAGTGGATCGAAAAAGTCCGCATTCGTCTGGATGAAGTGCCAACGGCGGAAGAAGTCACGGACAGTAACGCGACAGCGATCATCGACCGGCAGCAGGCGTTCGGCTACACGCAGGAGGACATCAAGTTCATTCTCGCGCCAATGGCGGCAAACGGCGACGAACCCACCGGATCAATGGGCAATGACAGCGCCCTGCCGGTGCTCTCGCATCGCTCCAAGACGCTGTACAGCTATTTCAAGCAACTGTTCGCGCAGGTGACGAATCCGCCAATTGACCCGATCCGCGAGGAACTGGTGATGTCGCTGGTCTCTTTCATCGGCCCCAAACCCAATCTTCTGAATACCATCGACATCAATCCGCCGATTCGTCTGGAAGTCGCGCAGCCGGTGTTGCTGGAAGGCGACATGGAAAAAATCCGCCACATTGGCAAATACACGGGCGGCAAGTTCAAGTCCTACGAGCTGGACATCTGTTATCCCGTCGCCTGGGGCAAGGAAGGCATAGAGGCGCGGCTGGCCTCACTCGCCGCCGAGGCCGAGGATGCGGTACGGCAGGGCGCGAACATCCTCATTGTTTCCGACCGGCGTATGGACAAAGGCCATCTGGCAATCCCCGCCCTGCTGGCGACCTCCGCCATCCACCAGCATCTCGTCAAGGGCGGATTGCGCACTTCCACCGGCTTGGTCGCGGAAACCGGATCGGCGCGCGAGACGCATCATTTCGCGCTCTTGGGCGGTTATGGCGCGGAGGCCGTACACCCTTACCTGGCGTTGTCCACCTTGCGCGCGCTGGCCAAGAATGACGCCGAAAAGATGGAGAAGAATGTGGCGAACTTCGTCAAGGCCATTGGCAAGGGCTTGCGCAAGGTGATGTCGAAGATGGGCATCTCGACCTACATGTCCTATACTGGCGCGCAGATCTTCGAGGCGCTGGGTCTGCAACAAGCGTTTGTCGACAAGTATTTCACCGGAACGCCCAGCAGGATTGAGGGTATCGGCATATTCGAAGTGGCGGAAGAAGCCCTGCGTCTGCACCAGGCGGCTTTTTCCGCTGACCCGGTATTGGTCGATATGCTGGATGTGGGCGGCGAGTACGCTTTTCGCGCGCGCGGCGAGGAACATCTATGGACGCCGGACGCCATCGCCCGGCTGCAACACGCCGCCCGTTCCGGAAACTACGAGACCTACAAGGAATACGCGCGCCTCATCAATGACCAGACGCAACGGCATTTGACCTTGCGCGGTCTCTTCGCCATCCGTCCGGCGGGCAAGCCCGTGCCGCTGGAGGAGGTGGAGCCGGTCAAGGAAATCGTCAAGCGGTTTGCCACCGGAGCGATGTCCCTGGGTTCCATTTCCACGGAAGCGCATACCACGCTTTCCATCGCCATGAACCGCATCGGCGGCAAATCCAACACCGGCGAGGGCGGCGAGGACGCGCGGCGCTTTGTCTCCTTGAAAGCCGGGCAAAAACTCTCCGAGGTGATCGGCGCTTCCCGTATCGAGCGGGACTATGTTTTTCAGGAAGGCGATTCGCTGCGTTCAGCCATCAAACAGGTGGCTTCCGGACGCTTTGGCGTTACCGCCGAATATCTGGCAAACGCCGACCAGATCCAGATCAAGATGGCGCAAGGGGCGAAACCCGGCGAAGGCGGGCAACTTCCGGGACACAAGGTTTCCGAATATATCGGCTTCCTGCGCCATTCCGTGCCCGGCGTCGGTCTGATTTCGCCGCCGCCGCACCATGACATTTATTCCATCGAGGATTTGGCGCAACTGATTCACGACCTGAAAAACGTCGCCCCCAGCGCCAGCATCTCCGTCAAGCTGGTGTCCGAAGTCGGCGTCGGCACGGTGGCGGCGGGCGTAACCAAGGCCAAGGCCGATCATCTGGTGATTTCCGGTCACGACGGCGGCACGGGCGCTTCGCCGCAGGCTTCCATCAAACACGCGGGCAGCGCCTGGGAACTGGGTCTGGCGGAAACGCAGCAAACGCTGGCGCTGAACCACCTGCGTTCCAGGGTGCGCGTACAGGTGGATGGACAGATGAAAACCGGGCGCGACGTGGTCATTGGCGCGCTCCTGGGCGCGGACGAATTCGGCTTTTCCACCGCGCCGCTCGTCGTGGAAGGCTGCGTCATGATGCGCAAGTGCCATCTGAACACCTGCCCGGTCGGCGTGGCGACACAAGATCCGGTATTGAGAAAACGCTTTTCCGGCCAGCCGGAACACGTGGTCCATTACTTCTTCTTCGTTGCCGAAGAAGTGCGCGAACTCATGGCGGAAATGGGCATACGCCAATTCTCCGATCTGATTGGCCGCTCCGATCTCCTGGAAAAACGCGCCGGCATCGCGCACTGGAAAGCGAAGGGCCTGGACTTTTCACGCATCTTCCAACAGCTGGACTGCAAGACAAAAGCGGGCCGTCAGCACAGTGAAGCACAGAATCACAACCTGGACAAGGCGCTCGACCTTTCCCTCATTGAAGCGGCGCAAGCGGCGCTGGAAAACGGCGAGAAGATACGCCTGGCGCTGCCGATCAAGAACATCAACCGTACCGTTGGCGCCATGCTTTCCGGAAAAATCGCCAAACGCTACGGCGCGGCGGGTCTGCCGGAGGACAGTATCCACATTGCCCTGACCGGTACGGCGGGACAGAGCTTTGGCGCGTTTTTGGCAAAGGGCGTGACGCTGGAACTTATTGGCGAGGGCAACGACTATGTCGGCAAGGGACTTTCCGGCGGGCGCATCATCGTGCGTCCACACCCGGATTTCCCCGGCGCCGCCGATGGCAACATCATCATCGGCAATACCGTCCTGTATGGCGCGACCAGCGGCGAAGCCTTCTTCTGCGGGGTTGCGGGCGAACGCTTCTGCGTGCGCAATTCCGGTGCGCAAACGGTGGTGGAAGGTGTGGGCGACCATGGCTGCGAATACATGACTGGCGGTACGGTAGTGACGCTGGGGCGGATGATGGGACGCAACTTCGCGGCGGGCATGTCGGGCGGCATCGCCTATGTGCTGGACGAAGACGGCAGTTTTGCGTCGCGTTGCAATCTTGCGCAGGTGACGCTGGAAAAAGTGCTGCCTGCCGCCGAGCAAAGCGGCCCCTTCCATCTGGACGAGGCCGATGAGACGCAATTACGCGCGCTGATCGTCAAGCATGTCGAATCGACCGGCAGTCTGCGCGGGAAATCCATTCTGGCGGACTGGCAAGACTACCGCGAAAAGTTCGTCAAAATCTTTCCACATGAATACCGCCGCGCCCTCGCCGAACTGGCAGCGGCCAGACAAAAGGAGGCCGCATAATAATGGGCAAGCCGACAGGATTCCTCGAATTCGAACGCCAGGAAGAAACTTACGAAACCGTGGAGACGCGGCGCGCGCACTACCGGGAATTCGTGCGCGCCTTGAGTGACGAGGCGGCGGTGACGCAAGGCGCGCGCTGCATGGATTGCGGCATTCCGTTTTGCAACAATGCCTGTCCGCTGGGCAACCTCATTCCCGACTGGAATGATCTGGTCTACAAAAGCGATTGGCAAAGGGCGCTGGAAACCCTGCATGCCACCAACAACTTCCCCGAATTTACCGGGCGCATCTGTCCCGCGCCCTGTGAATCCGCCTGTACGCTGGGCATCAACGCCGCGCCAGTAGGCATACGTTCCATCGAGCGCGCGGTCATCGACAAGGGCTGGGACGCGGGCTGGATCACGCCGCAGATCGCCGCCATGCGAAGCGGCAAGAAAGTCGCCATCGTCGGCTCCGGTCCCGCCGGACTGGCTGCCGCGCAACAACTGGCAAGAGCCGGACACACAGTAACCGTTTTTGAAAAGAGCAGCCGCATCGGCGGCCTGCTGGGGTTTGGCATCCCCGACTTCAAACTGGACAAATCCGTCATCGACCGCCGTGTCGCGCAAATGCAGGCCGAAGGCGTCACCTTCAAGACCCGTGTGCTCGTCGGCAACAAGAGCCTGCCCGCGGCAATCAACAACGACGCCGACGCCAACGAAATCATGCCCGCGGCGGCATTGCGAGCGGCTTTTGATGCCGTCATCCTTGCCGCCGGATCGGAAACGCCGCGCGATTTGCCCGTGCCGGGACGCGAACTGCGAGGCGTCCATGCTGCGCTGGAATTCCTGATTCCGCAAAACAAGGAAGTGCAGCAGGGCGCGGCAAACCCCATCCACGTCAAGGGCAAGCACGTCGTCGTCATTGGCGGCGGCGATACCGGATCTGATTGCGTGGGCACTAGTTACCGTCAGGGCGCGGCATCCGTCACCCAGTTCGAGTTGATGCCCATGCCGCCAAAAGACGAAAACAAGGCGCTGACCTGGCCCTACTGGCCATTGAAACTACGGACTTCTTCCTCGCACAAGGAAGGGGACACCCGGCGCGAATTTTCCGTGGCGACCAAGGCATTTGTCGGCGACGCCCAAGGACGCGTCAAGGCGATCCAGGCAATGCGCGTAAGATGGGAAAATGGTCAAATGCACGAAATTCCCGGATCGAAGTTCGAGCTTCCCTGCGATGCCGCTTTCCTTGCCTTGGGTTTTTTGCATCCGAATACCGGATTGCTGGAGGCTTTCGGCGTGGGAAAAGACGCGCGCGGCAACATCCTCGCCCATACGGAAGGCGAGGCGAGCTACCAGACCAGTGTCGCGGGCGTCTTCGCCGCGGGCGACGCGCGCCGCGGCCAATCCCTAGTCGTCTGGGCAATCCGCGAAGGCCGCCAGTGCGCCAGGGCGGTGGATGAATTCCTGATGGGACGCTCGCTCTTGCCGCGCTGATCGGGAAGCGGCAAAAAGTAAAAACCCACTTTTTGTCGGGTTCAGATCAGCAAAAAAGGGCAAGCTCCGCTTGCCCTTTTTTGGAGTAAAAGCAACGTAACCCACTACCTGTTTGCACGACCGTAAATGCCATATGGATTTTGCGTTGGGTTTGCACGGTTTGAAGCCAGGCTTTGCCACGCAAAAAGCAGGGGTTTACTTTTTGACGCCCCTTTACAGCAGCGTCTCTTCCGGCATTTCCAGCAGGTCGGCCTGTTGCAGCGCCGGTTCCCGGATGAGGCCAATACCAGCGCCGCGGCGGGCGCGTTGGCCGATGTGGCGGGATTCGGAGAAGATTTCCTTTGGCCTGCCGCGGAATGTGCCGCGAATCTTGACTACCGCGCTGGGACTGACCAAGGTTTGCAGCAAGGTTTCCTCGCCCTTGATGCCCATGATCTGCACGCCCTTGCCGCCGGAGAGCCGCTTCATCTGTTCCAGCGGGAAAATCAGCAGGCGGAAATCGCTGGATAGCGCCGCTAGATAGGCGGAAACGGCATTTGCCGCGAGCGCCTGCGGGGGCAGGATGCGGGCGTTTTCTTCCATGAAAAGAAACGCCTTGCCCGCCTTCTGGCGCGAAAACAGATCGGCAAGGGTGCAGATGAAGCCGTAGCCGGAGCTTTTGGCGATCAGCCATTCATTTTCCGCTTTTCCCGCCAGCACATGCGCGATGCGTCCCCTTCCCATCTCCACAAAGGAAGAAAGCGGCGCGCCCATGCCGCGACCATCGGGAAGCTGCGCGACGGCAACCGTGTAGGCGCGGCCATCGTCCGCGAGAATCGCCAGCGCGTCCACCGAACGGCATTCATGGATGACGCCCAGCTTGTCGCCATCCTTGAAGGCGATGGCGGACAAGTCCAGCGCGTGTCCCTGGCGCACCCTGGCCCAGCCTTTTTCGGAAATGATGACGGTGACGGGTTCGTCGGCAACGGGAGTGACTTCGGCGCGCGAAGCCGCCAGCGCGGGCTGGATCAGGGTACGCCGGGGATCGCCGTATTTTTGCGCGTCTTCGCGAATTTCGCGCACCACCTGTTTTTTCAAGCGGGATTCGTCCTTCAGCAAGGTTTCCAGCGCCGCCTGTTCCGCGCGCAGCTTGATCAGTTCCTGCTCGATTTTGACGCCTTCCAGCCGCGCCAACTGGCGCAGGCGAATTTCCAGGATATCCTCCGCCTGCCGTTCGGAAAGAGAAAAGCGCGCCACCAGCGCCGCCTTGGGGTCGTCCGCCTCGCGGATGAGGCGAATTACCGTATCGATGTTCAGAAAGACGATGTGCCGCCCTTCCAGGATGTGAATGCGCTCCTGCGTCTTTTCCAGGCGATAGCGAGTACGCCGCGCCAGCGTGCGAACACGGAACTGGCACCACTCGCCGAGAATCTCCCGAAGCGGCTTCTGGCAGGGACGGCCATCCAGTCCCACCGCCACCAGATTGATTGGCGCGGTGATTTCCAGGCTGGTATGCGCCAGCAGCAGGGCAACGAATTCCTCCCGGTTCTGCCGCGAACTGGCAGGTTCAAACACCAGACGCACCGCGTCATCCTTGCCGGATTCATCCCGCATCTTGTCCAGTTGCGAGGCAAACAGCGCCTTCAATTGGGCGGCGGACTGCTCGACGGCCTTCTTGCCCGCGCGTGGCTGGGGATTCAAAATCGCGCCCGCTTCGGATTGCACCCTTGCCGAAGAAACGCCCGGCGGCAGCTCTGTAAACACCACCTGCCACGCGCCGCGCGCCAGATCTTCAATCCCGTAGCGCGCGCGCACTCGAAGACTGCCCCGACCCGTACGGTAGGCAGCGGCAATGTCGGCGGCGGAAGAAATAATCTGTCCGCCGCCGGGGTAATCGGGACCAGCAAGGTGCGCGAGCAAATCCTCCAGCGTCGCCTCTGGATGTTGCAACAGGTGAATGGCGGCATCGGCAACTTCCTTGAGATTATGCGGCGGCATCTCCGTCGCCATGCCCACGGCGATGCCGGAAGCGCCATTCAGCAGGACAAAGGGCAAACGCGCTGGCAAGAAAGTTGGCTCCTCGAACGTGCCATCGTAGTTGGGGCGAAAATCCACCGTGCCTTCGTCGATTTCCGCCAGCAACAGGTCGGCAATGGGCATCAGGCGCGCTTCCGTATAGCGCATGGCAGCGGCATTATCGCCATCGCGCGAGCCAAAATTGCCCTGGCCGTCGACCAGTGGATAACGCAGCGTAAAAGGCTGCGCCACGCGCACCATTGCGTCATAGGCGGAAGCGTCGCTGTGCGGATGATACTTGCCGATGACATCGCCCACCACGCGCGCGGACTTGACCGGCTTGGCGGCGGCAAAAAGTCCCAATTCGCGCATGGCGAAGAGCACCCGCCGCTGCACCGGTTTCATGCCATCTTTCACATCCGGCAGGGCGCGTCCCTTGACCACCGCCACAGCGTATTCCAGATAATCACGCAAGGCGGATTCGTGCAACAACACGCTCGCGCCATCATCCCCCTCTTGGACGCGCGCGGGCAACCCCGGCAAGGCGGGAGGACTGCCGGGCGCTTGCGGCGAATCCGGCACGGCAAAGAGATCCGGCGTCAGCGTATCATCCATCGACATATTGGCTAAACCCTATGGAGCAAGTGAGAGAAGGCGCATCTGCGGGCGAGATGCAAAAGTTTTCAATAAAAAACCCCGCGTGTAAAACGTGCGGGGTTTTCGCGTGATCGCATGGACGAGTGTTGCGCCGGGTTATTCGCCTGTCACCGTCACATTGACCGTCGCCAGCACGTCGGTATGCAGCGCGACTTCCAGCGGAAATTCGCCGGTCGTCTTCAGCGGGCCTCCGGGCATGCGCACATGTCCCTTGTCAACGGTGAAGCCAAGCGCCAGCAGGGCTTCGGCGATGTCGTGATGGGTCACGGAGCCAAAAAGACGGCCATCCATCGCGGATTTGCGGGCGATGGTGAGGCGGATGCCTTCCAGCTTTTCGGCCACGCTCTGGGCGGCGGCGAGCTTTTCAGCCTGGATTTTCTCCAGTTCGGCGCGGCGGGCTTCAAATTCAGCCAGCGCGGCGGGCGTGGCGCGTTTGGCCTTTTTTTGCGGGATCAGGAAATTACGGGCATAGCCGTCCTTCACCTTGACCACTTCGCCGAGATCACCGAGGTTGGCGACTTTTTCGAGCAGAATGATTTGCATGAGGGCTGCTCCTTACTGGTGGTTGTCGGTGTAGGGCAAGAGCGCCAGGAAACGGGCGCGCTTGATGGCAACGGACAACTGCCGCTGGTAGCCCGCCTTGGTGCCGGTCAGACGCGCCGGCATGATCTTGGCATTTTCCTGAATGTATTCCTTCAGGACTTCCACATCCTTGTAATCAATCTGTTCCACCTTCTCGGCGGTAAAGCGGCAGAATTTGCGGCGCTTGAAGAGTCCGCCAGTGCGCCGCTTTTTCTTGTCATCATCCTTCTTCTTGAAGAATCGGGCCATTTTCTTTTCCTTCCAAAAAATCAATCGTTTGTATGTGTAATACGAGCGTTTTGCTGTTGCGGCTTTTCGCGGCCAGGAATCCGGATATCTGGAATTCCACGCCCAGAGGCGTCGCGTTCAGCCAATTGGCCAACTCGCCCAGCGCCAGCACTGGCATTTCGCAGACCGTCTGCCGGAGCGTTCCGGCTTCCGTCTGTTCCGAATGATGCGCAATGCGCCCTTCGGCAACCGGAATTCCCGCCGGGGTGTAACGCAGCGGTTTCTTTTCCGCCAGTTGCCCGGTAATCTGAAGCTGGTTCAGGAGAAAGCCTCAACACGCGCGCTGAAAGATCAGGATTCAGCAAAGGCCGCGACATCCGCCGCCGCAACGACATCTGCCGCAGGCGCCGCCACTTCTTCCGTGCTTGTCGCGCTTTCGGCTCCGGCACCCTCTTCCGCCAGCATGGACTTGGACTTGTCATCCTTCATCATGGGCGAAAGTGACGTGACCGCACGCTTCATCTTGATGGTGAGGTTACGCAACACCGCGTCGTTGAACTTGAAGCCATGCTCCAGTTCCGCCAGCGTTTCGCTGTCGCATTCGATATTCATCAACACGTAATGCGCCTTGTGGATTTTCTCAATGGCATAGGCCAGTTGCCGCCGTCCCCAATCCTCCAGCCGATGAACCTGTCCGCCCCGCCCGGTGATGAGCGCGCGATAGCGTTCCACCATCGCCGGCACCTGCTCACTCTGATCCGGATGGACAATAAAAACAATTTCATAATGGCGCATGAACACTCCTTATGGCAAAAGCCCCCCGATCATGCTTTCCAGTGGGGCAAGGTTGAAAAACTTGTAATTATATATCAGGATCAGGAATCCGGAATCATGGACATTTTGCGCAACGATGCGGCAAGATCGTGTTTTTGGCTGGGACGGCGCGCGCTGCCGTCGGCGATGAGCAAGGACAAGATGAAGCATACGGTGGAAGTCAGCGAGACCGAGCATTTGCGCTATCTGCATTTTGGCTCGGAGTGGATACAGGGCGCGATGCGGATTGCGCGTCCTTGGGCGCTGGAAATCGCCTATACGCGAGAAATGCTGTTGCCGCTCCTGCTATGCGCCGAACCGTTGCGGCATTGCCTGGTAGTGGGGCTGGGCGCGGCTTCGCAACTCAAGTTTCTCTACCGGCATTTTCCCAGCGCCCGTTTTCGTGTACTGGAAATCAACCCGGACGTGCCGCCCGTGGCGCGGCGGTTTTTCCGGTTGCCGGATTCGCCCAGGATTGAGGTCGTCATCACCGATGCCGCCGCGTGGATGACGGCCAACGCGCCGCAAGCCTGTTTCGATCTGATCCTCCAGGATGGCTTCGACGCGGCGGGAAGCAGCGGCGCGCTCTCCGGTGCGGCGTTTTACGCGCGTTGTCATGCGGCGTTGGCGGCGGGCGGCGCGTTCTCCTGCAATCTCCTAGGGTATCGCCGGGGCTTCCAGGCCAATCTGCGGCGCATCCGCCGCGCCTTTTCGGGACACAGCCTGCATTTCCCTTCCAGCGACAACGGCAATGTGGTGGCACTGGGCTTTCTTGGCGCGCCGCCGGACTGCGCGCCGCTGGCAGAACTGCACACGCGCGCCCTGTCCCTCAAGACCCGAACCGGCCTCGATCTGCACCCTGTCCTCTCCCGCCTGCAACTGACCGTCGCCACGTCCGGCGGCAGACTGCGGATTTGAACATTGGTTGCGAGCGCCCTGCTTTGTAGGGGAGAAGTCCAAACCTATCCGCTAAAAGGGCGCGATCCAAAGTGAAGGTGAAGGAAAAATCGCCCAAGACGAAGTGCAGCCGCGCTCCCTCCCTTGCTGGAGCCGAAGGCGAAGAAGGACAAAGCTGCAGTCTGGTCTGGCGAAGCCAGATGCAGCAAAGCTGTACGCAAGGGGAGGTCTGGGGAGGGTTTGCAGCCGCGGAACAGGAACCAGGGTTCGATACAAGCTGAACCGCCGAAACCCTTTGCAGGGCGCACCCTCCCTACCAAGGGGGGCCGCGCTTTCCCTGATCGCCAAGCCATGCTCGACCTTGAGAAACCAGCAACGGCATACCTATTGGAGATCGACGTCGCCTTGACTTCCTCCACTTTGGATCGCACCCTCCGCTAAAAGGCAGATTTTTACTTTTTGCCGTGCGCTTATAGAATCTCTTTTCTTTTTCTTCGGGCATCCCATGAACCAGAATGAACAAAAGCAGGCGGTCGCACAGGCTGCGGCGGACTATGTGGCGAAAAACCTGCCCAGAGGCGCGGTTCTGGGGGTAGGCAGCGGTTCCACCGTCCATTTCTTCATCGATGCGCTTGCCCCTTTGCGCGCGCATCTGGGCGGCGCGGTCGCCAGTTCCGAGGCCGCGCGCCATTGGCTTGAAGCCATTGGGGTCCCCGTCGTCGATCTGAACCATGTGGATCGGCTGGCGATTTATGTGGATGGCGCGGATGAAATCGATCCGCAACTGCGCATGATCAAGGGTGGCGGCGGCGCACTGACGCGAGAAAAAATCGTCGCGGCGGCAAGTGATGTGTTCGTCTGCATCGCCGATGATTCCAAACGCGTGGAACGCCTGGGACGCTTTCCCTTGCCCATCGAGGTCATCCCCATGGCGGCGCGGCAGATTACCTGCCAACTGGCGGCGCTGGGCGGAGAACCCCATTTGCGCGAGGGATTCGTCACCGACAACGGCAATCTCATTTTGGATGTGTGCAATCTGACCATCGACGATCCTGTTGCGATGGAGTCTGCCCTCAACCAAATCCCCGGCGTCGTCACCTGCGGCCTGTTCGCGCTGCGCCCGGCGGATATGCTCGTTTAAAAACGGCAAAAGCGAAAAACCCTAACTTGCCCGGCACAAGGCCGAAGGCTGGTCTTGAGCGGCAAAATGCGGCAAAGCCGCACAAAAAGCGGGTTTTCACGTTCGGATGTTTTTTATATATGCCGAAATTCCAATCCGGCGTGTTCGCGCAGCAGGTGGAACTCGATTTTCGGCCAGCGCTCGCGCGTAAGATCGAGGTCGAAGCGGGATGTCATCAGGTAGGCATGCGCGTCGGCGGCGTCCTGGAACATCTTTGCGCCGTTGGCGTGGATGAAGCGGTTCAGTTCCACCGGATCGGGACAACTGATCCAGCGCGCGCCGCTGTAGTTGGCGGCGGAAAGGCGCGCTTCCACGCCGTATTCGGTTTTCAGGCGATGCGCCACGACTTCGAACTGCAATTGCCCCACCGCGCCCAGCAGCGTCAGGCTGCCCATCAGGGGACGAAACACCTGGATCGCGCCTTCCTCGCCCAATTCCCGCAACCCCTTGGCAAGTTGCTTGCTTTTCATGGGATCGGCCAGTTCCACCGCACGAAAAAGCTCCGGCGCGAAAAAGGGCAGGCCGGTGAATTGCAGCATTTCGCCTTCCGAAAGCGTGTCGCCCAGTTGCAGGCCGCCATGCGTGGTGATGCCAATGATGTCGCCGGCAAACGCCTCGTCCACCCGATCACGCCGCTGCGACAAAAATGTGACTACATTGGCGGGACGCAATTCCTTGCCCGTGCGCCGTACTTTCAGGCGCATCCCCGGTTCGAAACAACCGGAACAGACGCGCAGGAAGGCAATGCGGTCACGATGCGCCGGGTCCATGTTGGCCTGTATCTTGAAGACCACGCCAGAAAAATTTTCTTCCGCGGGCAACACTTCCCGCGTGAGCGCACGACGCGGTCCTGGCGGCGGCGCGAGATCGACGATGGCGTCGAGGACTTCCTGTATGCCAAAGTTGTTGATGGCGGAACCAAAGAATACCGGCGTCTGCCGTCCAGCGAGAAATTCCTCAAGGAGAAAAGCGGACATGGCGCCCGTGACCAGCTCCATCTCTTGCGCCGCCGTCGCGTATTCCGCCCCAAAACGCGCGGCAAGCAGCGCGGCATCGCGGCCGTCGAGGATTTTGTCTCCTTCCGTGCGCCGCTCCTCGCCAGGGCGGAATACGCGTATGGAATGTTCGCGCAGATTGTAGATGCCGTGAAAACGCTTGCCCTGTCCAATCGGCCAAGTCAGCGGCGCGGTGGGCATTTCCAGCGCCGCCTCGATTTCATCGAGCAAATCCAGCGGTTCGCGCACTTCGCGGTCGAGTTTGTTGATGAAGGTGAGAATGGGCGTATGCCGCGCCCGGCAGACCTCGATCAGCCGCCGCGTCTGCGCTTCCACGCCATTGGCGGCGTCGATGACCATCAGCGCCGCGTCCACGGCGGTGAGCACACGATAGGTGTCCTCGGAAAAATCCTGGTGACCGGGGGTGTCGAGCAGGTTGATGACGCAGCCCCGGTACTCCATCTGCATGACCGAGGAGGCAACCGAAATGCCGCGTTGCTTTTCGATTTCCATCCAGTCCGAAGCGGCGTGGCGCGAAGCCTTTCTCGCCTTGATGCTGCCCGCGATCTGGATTGCGCCCGCGAACAGCAACAGCTTTTCGGTGAGCGTGGTCTTTCCCGCATCCGGGTGGGAAATGATGGCAAAGGTACGACGACGGGAAAATTCGTTCATCTGTGTCGGCAAAAATGGCAAGGCGCGGCAATTTAACCTGTCTTCCCGCTTCTGTCATCTGCTCCGTCCAATTTCTGTTATGATCCAGAATCACAACGGGGGCGACTTGGCTTCGACGCGGGTTGCAAAGCAGCGTTGTGCATGCCGAGGTTCAGTTACCTCGTAAATCCGCTGAAAACTTACAAACGCCAACGACGAGCGTTTCGCTCTCGCCGCCTAAACCGGCGAGCCTTGCACCGACTTGCTGACGGGTCGGGTCGGATTTTCGACAGCAAGGTCAGAACCATCAGCTAAGGTTTGCGCTTGCCGCGCGCGCAAACACGAAAATCGAGCGGATCGTCCAAAATGAGCCTGTCTATCCGGCGCACGCGGATTAAATCCAAATGGATGGACTAAGCATGTAGATCGCGTTGCAGAGGGCTTGCGGACGCGGGTTCGATTCCCGCCGCCTCCAACAGATGACCATCCGAAGCAGTCCGATAAAGGCCGGAAAACCAAGTAAATACAAGGTTCCGGCCTTTTTATTGTCCTATGCAGTCCAATAAGATACATTGACATCCGGGGGTATGTGGGGGTACTTTATGGGGTATCCCACTGTACCCCCGGAAAGGATACCCCCAAATGCTGACCGATACTGCCATCAAGAACGCCAAACCCGCCGAGAAGCCTTCCAAGCTGGCGGATGAGAAGGGTTTATACCTGCTGGTCAATCCGTCGGGCGGAAAGCTCTGGCGGATGAAATACCGCTTCGAGGGGAAAGAAAAATTGCTTTCCTTTGGCGCATACCCCGATGTGTCCCTCAAGGAAGCCCGCGAACGCCGGGACGAAGCCCGGAAGCTGCTGGCGAATGGCGCTGACCCTGGCGCGGCAAGGAAGGCACAGAAGACCGCCAGACTGGAGCGGGCGGCCAATAGCTTTGAAACGGTGGCGCGGGAGTGGTTCGAGCAATGGAAGGCGGACAAGGCGGAAGGCCATGCGCGTACCGCCATTGCGCGGCTGGAGCAAAACGTTTTCCCCTATATGGGCGGGAGCGTGATTGCGGACATCAAGGCCCCTGAAGTCCTGGCGGTGTTGCGACGCATCGAAGAGCGAGGCATCATCGAAACGGCACACCGGGTAAAGACCGTCATTTCGCAGGTCATGCGCTACGCCATCGCTACCGGGCGGCGGGAGGAACGCGACCCATGCCCCGATCTGAAAGGCGCTTTGCAGGTGTATCGCGGCAAGAACATGGCGGCGATCACAGACCCCGTGCGCGTTGGCGCATTGCTACGCGCCATTGCCGACTATAAAGGCACTCCCGTGGTTCGTGCGGCCTTGCGGCTTGCCCCTTTGGTGTTCGTGCGCCCTGGCGAATTGCGCACGGCAAAATGGGCGGATATTGACCTTGAGAAAGCCGAATGGCGCTACACCACCAGCAAAACCGGGACGGAGCATCTTGTCCCCCTTGCCCCGCAAGCCGTGGCGATTCTGCAAGACCTGCACCCGATAACCGGGCATGACAAAAGCGGCTTCGTCTTCTCCGGCGTGCGGGCGGGGCGGCCTTTGAGCGATGCGACGCTAAACCGAGCCTTGCAAAACATGGGCTATGACACCCGAACAGAAATGACCGGGCATGGCTTCCGGGCGATGGCGCGCACCCTGCTGGCGGAAGTGTTGCACTTCCCGCCAGAGTGGATCGAACATCAGCTCGCCCACGCCGTGCCGGATACCCTGGGGACGGCCTACAACCGCACCAAGTACCTGAAAGAGCGCCGGGAGATGATGCAAGCTTGGGCGGACTATTTGGACAAACTGAAGGCCGGGGCAGATGTAATTCCGCTACGCCAAGCCATTTGATTTTGTAATGTATTGGATTACAATGGAACACATCGGATAGCTACGCACATGATCCAGAATTTCAGGCACAAAGGCTTGCGCCGGTTTTTCACCGGGGGCGATTCTCGCGGAATCCCCGCCCAGTACGCGGCGCGGATGGAGCGATTGCTGGACAGGCTGGAGGCCGCCGTCAAACCGGAAGACATGGATTTGCCGGGCTATCGGTTCCATGCGCTGAAAGGCGACCGCCGGGGCGATTACGCCGTGTCTGTGTCCGCCAATTGGCGGCTGACTTTTCGTTTTGATGATGAAGACGCTACAAACGTCGATCTTGAGGATTATCACTGATGAGCCTGCGCGACCCAAACCGCAAGCCAACCCATCCCGGCGCGATTCTGCGTGAAGACGTGTTGCCCGCGCTGCGCATGACGCAGACGAAATTTGCCCAAAGCCTGATGGTGTCCCGGCTGACCATTTCCGAATTGCTGCACGAAAAGCGGGGGCTAAGCCCTGATCTTGCGGCGCGTATCGGAAGACTGACGCGCACCAGTCCGGAATCCTGGCTACGGATGCAGGCGGCTGTCGATTTATGGGAGGCCAATCAGCATCCAGAGCGTTTGATGGCAATCCTGCCGCTGGAAGTGGCGGCGGCAGATCTGATGGCGGATAAAGACGAACAGCTTGGCCTTGGCTACGGGCCAGGTTCTGGCGTACGGCAGGAATTGCGGCGGGCATTTGATCTGTGCCGGGGCATGTGGAAGCTGTTGGATGCTGAACGGAAGGTATTGCTGCTGGAAGCCGAGCATGGGGCGGGAGACACGGAAAGGGAACAGCTTGTAAATTTTTCCCTGTTCATTCTGAGGGCGATGATTCCATGTCTGAATGGCAAAATGAGCGTTTCCGAATTCATGCGCCCATTTCTATCCGGCAGGATGCCAGATGAAGAGCAGGCGGAGAGGCGTTTTATTAATCTGACTGGCGCTCTTTCCAATTCTGTTCTGGATGGCTTGAAGGCATCTGACGCCGGAGAACAGGTTTCTTTGTGGAAGAGTATTGCTCATGTGTCTTTTCTGGCGGGGAGAGCGTTGATCGCGGAAACGGATAAGCGATGCGTCATACACACAATGAATATTTATTATACGGGCAGGCAGGCAGGAATTGAAGAAGCACAGCAAAAGCTGTCCCAAAGAAACGAATCCTTTGAAGAGCGGCGAAAACGCCTCGCAAAACGGAAGAGCGAATTGATGGCCGATGGCGTAAAGAATTATTTGCAGGTCATATCCGAGGAAGAAGGGGTAAGCGTTTCCCGTGTGAAACAGATTCTAGGAAAACAAGCGGGCGCATCAGGCTCTGAAGATGGTTTTGGACTTGTCGGACAACTGAAGAAAGCGACACAAAAGAAGTAGACAGTCTGTCTACTCACACCCGCAAACCCGCGCCGTTGCTGGAACCAGGTAGACAGGTTGCGGGATAGCCCCCTGTCTCGTGTTCTATGTCGACTCACTTTGTTAAAAGGAGTACGACATGCAACAGCAAATCCCAGAAGCCGGGTTCTTGCGAGTCAAGCAGATTATCGGCGATTCAAAACGCGGTCTTCCGCCACTTGTCCCGGTGAGCCGCTCTACGTGGTGGGCAGGCGTCAAGAACGGGCGATTCCCCAAGCCCTTGAAACTCTCTCAGGGGGTGACTGTTTGGCGTGTTGAAGACGTCCGCGCCTTGATTGAGGGAGTGCAATCATGAGCGCCATCCATCTTTTGGGACGGCGGCTGGCCGCTTGCGTGGATGCCGCGCATGAGGTCATGAACGCCCGCGAACTGGACGATTCGTACATTGGCGGCCTGATTGTGGCGGCGGCGGTACTGGACGCTGCACAGTCGCCAGCACTGCCGGATTGCGTCACTGATCTGCTTCTTGCCGCGAAGTCTGTTTGTTGTGACCGGGCGACCTGCTTGAAGCATCCGCGTCTTAGCGAGGCCATAGCCAAATTCGAGGACGCGGTTATCAGGGGAGGTCGCGGCGATGACTGAAGCCAAACAAAAGGCCGCGCTGACGGGGAATCAGGCGGCCCTCAAAAGCTGCTTTCGTGTTCCGCATTCACCACCCAAAGCCGTAATCGTTCGTCTTGCCTTGTGGGGATTGATTCCCGCTGGCTTGGCGTTTTGGCTGATTCAGCGGGGAGGGATGCGCCATGAATAATCCAATAGCGCAATTTCAAGACGCCCTGACTGCACGAGGCATCATCCCGCCAAAAGACCTGATCGCCGATGGCAGGTTGCACAGGTGCGATGCCGAGGGCCGAGGCGGGCGGGGAGACGCGGCTTATTTGCTACACCTTGACGGTATCGCGGCGGGCGGTTTTGAAAACTGGCGCGATGGTCTTGATTGGGAGAACTGGCGGGCGGACATTGACCGTAGTACCCTGACGCCAGCAGAAGAGGCCGCGCACCGGGAACACATCCGGGCGGCGCAGGCGGCGCGGGCGGAGGAAGAGGCACGGCGCCATGCGGAAGCCGCCGAGGAAGCTGGGCGGATTCTCAAGGAAGCTTCTCCGGCAAGGAAGCATCCGTATCTGACCAAAAAAGGCGTCAAGCCCCATGCGGTGAAGATCGGCGAGGATGGGCGGCTGGCTATCCCCCTGCGCGACACGGCGGGCAAGCTGCATTCCCTGCAATTCATCGGCGCGGACGGGACAAAGCGATTCCTGACTGGCGGACAAAAGGCGGGATGCTATTACTCCATCGGCAAGCCCAATGGCGTGCTCTGCATCGCGGAAGGTTTCGCCACTGGAGCATCTATCCACGAGGCAACCGGCCATGCCGTGGCGGTGGCCTTCGATGCCGGGAATCTGCGCCCTGTGGCGGAGGCTTTGCGGGCGAAGCTGCCGGATGTCCGGATTGTCCTGTGCGCTGACGATGACCGCCTGACCCCCGGCAATCCTGGCTTGACCAAGGCAACGGAGGCAGCGCGGGCGGTAGGCGGCTGTGTGGCCGTGCCGGTTTTCGGGGAGGGACGAATGGACGGCCAGACAGACTTCAACGACCTGCACCAGGCAAAAGGACTGGCCGCCGTGAAGGTGGTAGTCGGCGCGGCGCTGGATTCCGGGAATACCGGGGCCGCTACTCCGCCCCCGGAAGTTACGGGACCATCGCCCTTACCCAGGCTTCCAGACGTTCTGGCCTTCCCATTGGAAATTTTGCCTGACGATATGCAAGCCTGGGTAGCGGACGCGGCGGAGCGGGCGCGGTTTCGTCCTGAATTCGCGGCGGCGCCCTGTATGGTGGCCTTGGGAAGCCTTATCGGGCGCAAGCTGGGCATCCGTTTGAAGCAACGCGACGACTGGACGGAGTATGCCAACGTCTGGGGCGCGATCATCGGGCCGCCATCCGCCCTGAAATCGCCCGCCATGCGGGATGCGCTACGACCGTTCAAGGTATTGCAGATGAAGGCGGACGAGGAATGCCGGGACGCCATGACGGAATACGAGATCGGCGCGGAGCGCTCCAGGATTCAAAAGAGCGCAAAGAAAAAAGCGGCTGGTAAGGCACTGGCGAAAGATCCATCGGCGGATATCGACTTGACCTGTGACGAACCGGACAAGCCCATTCCCCGCACCTATTGGACGTCGGACGCAACCGCCGAACGTTTGGGCGAACTGCTGGCGGAAAACCCCAATGGCCTGCTGGTGGAGCGCGATGAGCTATCTTCCTTCCTGGTCAAGCTGGAAGAGGAAACACAGGCGACGGCGCGGGGATTGTACCTGTCTGGATGGAGCGGCAAGGAAGGCTATCGTTTCGACCGCATCGGGCGCGGGGTAACGAGCCTTCCGAGATTCGCGTTATCCATTGTCGGCGGCATTCAACCGGGGCCGCTGTCCCGGTACGTCAGGAGCGCGTACCACGGGGAGCGGGCGGACGGCCTGCTGCAACGCTTCCAGTTGCTTGTCTGGCCGGACGCCGAAACCTTCGCCTACGTGGATCATTTTCCAGACAAGGAGGCGAAAGAGAAAGTCCATTCGCTCTTTCTTCGCGCCGATACCTTCGACCCGGAAGCCATCGGGCAGCATGACGGCTTCGGCAATGATCCACCTTTTCTCCGCCTGTCGGATGAAGCGCAAGGGATGTTCGTCGAATGGTATTCAGACTTCATGCGGGAGCGCCGGGACGCGGAAGCCGGGGAAGAAAACCCTGCCCTGGCCGCGCATTTCGGCAAGTATCCGGGATTGGTCGGCAAGCTGGCCTTGATCCTGCATATTGCCGACGATCCGGACGGAAAGCAGGTTTCCCGGCGAACCCTGACGAAGGCCCTGGGCTGGCTTCAATACCTGGAACCACACGCGCGACGGGTTTATCACGCCGTGGAGCATCCGGAAACCGGCGCGGCGAAATTGCTGCTGGCGCGACTGAGACGCGGCGAGCTTCCCCTTTCGTTTTCGGCGCGGGATGTCTATCGAAAGTGCTGGCAGGGGTTGAGTGACCGCGAGGCCGTCAAGAAAGCCTGTCGCCTGTTGCTCGATTACGGCTGGCTTGTCGAGCTTGCGGCGGATGCAACAGGCGGACGGCCTACCGATCCGGTTTTCACCCTTTCGCCGATGGTGGGGAGTGCGTCATGAGCAAGGATTACATCGCGCTCCTGAAAGCGGAAAAAGCAACTTTTTTTCCCTTTGAACGAACTGACAAAACTGACAAAAGCCTTCTGTCAGTTTTGTCAGTGCCCCATACGGAAGAAAAAAACACTTTTGTCAGTTTTGTCAGTTCCCTTCCTGCGGAAAAAAAATCACTTTTTCAACAGGAAGAGGAACGGGCGGCAATCATTGAGTTCGACGGCGGACTGAACCGGGAGGATGCCGAGAAGGTGGCCCGCGAGACAACAGGAAACCGCATGGCGCTACGCCAATGCCACACCTGCGAGCATTTGAGAAAGCCTGGCCTGTCGGATGGGTATTGCGCCGGACGGGAAGACCTGTCCCCGGCCTATGGGGAGAACCATCCCTTGCGTCAACGCCCGGAAGACGGCGGCGCATCGTGCCGGGAGTGGCGAGAAGCACAGTAAGTAACCAAGGAGAAAGAACCATGACGCCAGCACAAGAAATCTTCGCGCAGCAAATCGCCCTGGGCCGGACGAAGGCCGACGCCTACCGGACGGCCTACCCGAAAGCCCGGAAGTGGAAGAAATCATCCGTCCATGCCGACGCTTCCCGTCTGGCGGCAAAACGTGAGATTGCCGAACGCATCCAGAAGCTACAGGCGGAACTCTGGCAACAACAGATGCGCATGACCATCCGGCGGTAGCCAATCCATCGGCAAAGGCCCACGGATGCCTGCGGTTTGCCTCTTGTTTTCCCTTGTTTTTCCCAAGAGAAGGACGGCTTGGTATCCAGACCGGTATCCAAGCCAGTAGTCAAACCGGTAGTCAGGTTTCCAGGATGGTTTCCAGAAAGACGCCTTCCCTCATGGAAATGTGTCCAATGATGTGTCCACAAACCGGGCTGGTCTCACTGGAAACGTTTCCAGTGACAGGGAGGCAGTCTCACTTGCAACAGAACCGGACGCGGCGGCGCATCGTGCCGGGAGTGGTCACCATCCAACAAGGAGTTATAAATGAGGCGCATCGTGTCGCGTTTGGCGACATCATCCCCATGCATGGGCGGGTTTTCTGTTGTATGATGCACATGTCCCCGCAAACAACGGGGATCGGGTGTGAGAATCTGGATGCGGCGGCGATAGGCCGTCATGCGCAATGCAAGCGGCTTTTTTTGGAAAACCACTTGCGGAGAATCATCATCATGGCAAACATCGCCACCACCACCAACGGCGCGCCCGCGCCAGCATCAACCAACATCCTTGGGAAGCACCCCGAAGACATTTACGGCGTTGTCAGGCCGCTCGATGAAGCAGGAACCCACCGAAGCGAGTTATTCCAGCAATACGATGGAATAACCACAGTAGGAATCCCCTGCCTTCAGGCAGGGGAGGATGTCAAGGCAGAGCAGGGGCAGCAAGCTACACATGGGGGTATATTTGGGGGTATTTTCAAATAGTCGGCTTATGAAATGCACTATCCATGCGGGTTGTATCTATCAGTTCGATTGACGCCGCCGCGGTTGTCGTCGGGGCGCACTGTGCGCGCCCCTACGACAACCGCACAGAGCGCATCATGTCCCAACAGACCACAAAGCGAGCGCTCAGTCCTCAGTTCCCTGAAACCCTTGCGCTCAGTTTCCTGATTTTGAATTCTCCGGCGCGGCGATCCGCGAAGTAGTGTTCCAGCGTGAGGCGCACGCTCTGGAAAGCGAGTTGCGGCCAGGGGATGCGTTCTTCGGAAAAGAGCGCGGTTTCCAGGCTTTCCGCGCCGGGAGAATGCTGTCCGTCGCGCAGGACGCCGCGATAGAAGACATGCACCTGACTGATTCCGGGCACGTCGATGAGGGTGAATAGTTGCATTTGATTGGCATGGGCATGGGCTTCTTCCCGGCTTTCCCGCGCGGCGGCGTCTTCCGTGCTTTCGCGGTTTTCCATGAAGCCGGCGGGCAGGGTCCATAGGCCGTAGCGCGGTTCGATGGCGCGGCGGCAGAGCAGGATGTCGCCTTGCCATTCGAGCACCGCGCCCAGCACTAGGCGCGGATTTTCGTAATGAATGTAATCGCAAGCGTCGCAAACGCTGCGTTTCCGGTTATCGCCCGCCGGAACGCGCTGGCGCATGGGTTGACCGCATTGAGGACAAAAAGAAATCATGGACATCCGCCGGAAAATTCAAAGACGGCGAGAGCGTAGCGCAGGCCGCCAGGAGGCGTCAAAAAGTAAAAATCCGCCTTTTAAGTAAAAACCCATTTATTTTTGTGCGGCAAAGCCTGGCTTCAAACCGTGTGAACCCAACGCAAAATCCACTCGGTCGTGGGGTTGCGTTGCCTTTCCGCTGCAGTTTCCAAAACGGAGCCGCCGCCCGGATTGTCATGTCGCGCAGTCCGAGCAACGACGAAATTCCTTCGCCTCCCATCGCGCCCAGCCGTCCATGCCGCTTTGCCGTTCGCGGGGACGGGGGTTAGAATGCAGAAAACGTTGCGTGGACCTGCGTGGACGTATGTTGGTTGCTATGAACGTTCTCAGGGGGGATTGTATGTTTCTGATCATCGGTTATCTCATCATTCTTGCCTCGGCTGTCGGCACGTATTCGATACACGGCAGCCTGGCAGCGCTCTGGATGCCGACGGAGTATCTGGCGATCATGGGCCTGATGGTGGGCGCTTTCGTGGCGGGGAACAGTCTCAAGGTCATCAAGAGCGTGCTGGGCGCGTTGCCTGGCCTGTTCAAGGGGTCGCGCTACAACAAGGCGTATTACGTGAACGTGCTGTCCCTGCTCTTCGAGCTGCTCACCAAGGTGCGCAAGGAAGGCTTGATGTCGATTGAAAACGATGTGGAAAATCCGGAATCCAGCCCGCTGTTTTCCAAGTATCCCGATATCCTGCACGACCATCATGTGACGGAGTTCATGACCGACTATCTGCGCATGATGGTCGGCGGCAACCTGAATACGCTGGAGATCGAGGGACTGATGGATCAGGAGCTGGAAGCGCATCACCACATCGCGGAAATTCCTGGGCACGTCATGGCCAAGCTGGGCGACGCCATGCCGGCCTTCGGCATCGTGGTGGCGGTGATGGGCGTGGTCAATGTCATGGGGTCGGTGGGCGAGCCGCCGCCGGTGTTGGGCAAGATGATAGGCGGCGCGCTGGTGGGCACTTTCCTGGGGATTTTGTTGGCGTATGGATTCATCCAGCCGGTTGCCACCTTGCTGGAGCAGAAGGCGGGCGAGGGCGGCAGCGTGTTCAATGTGGTCAAGGCGGTGCTTTTGGCTTCCATGTCCGGCTACGCGCCGCAGGTGGCGGTGGAATTCGGGCGCAAGAACCTGCCCGCCGACGCGCGTCCCGGCTTTCTGGAACTGGAAGAAGAATTGAAGAGCCGCAAGGGGAGATGAGACATGCGCGTTAGATTGCGGATTCCCCCGCAGGGGAGCAGCGAGTGAGCGGCGATTCCTCGCGTCCCATTGTCATCAAGCGCGTCAAGAAGGGCGGCGAAGGCGCGCATGGCGGCGCCTGGAAGCTGGCCTACGCCGACTTCGTGACGGCGATGATGGCGTTTTTTCTCTTGATGTGGCTGTTGGGTTCCACCGCCAAGGGCGATTTGCAGGGACTGGCCGAATTTTTCCAGAATCCGCTGAAGGTCGCCAGCAGCGGCGGCAGCGGCACGGGCGACGCGGACAGCATTTTGAGGGGCGGCGGCGCGGATTTGAGCCGCGACGCCGGGCAGGTCAGGAACAGCAATGTGGAAGCGGAGCGAAAACGGCGTCAGGCGCGGCGCGAATACGAGCGGCGCGAGAGACGTTCCCTGGAAGCCCTGAAAAAACGCATCGAGGAACTGATCGACGATACGCCGCAACTGCGCATCTTCAAGGAGCAACTGAAACTGGATATCACCTCCGAGGGCTTGCGCATCCAGATTGTCGACGAACAGAATCGCCCCATGTTCGATCTCGCCGGCGACCAGCTAAAGCCCTATACGCGCGACATTTTGCGGGAAATCGGGCAAGTGTTGAATGAGGTGCCGTATCGCATCAGTCTGGCCGGACACACCGACGCGGCGCAGTTTTCCGGCGGACAGCAGGGGTTTTCCAATTGGGAGCTTTCCGCCAACCGCGCCAACGCCTCAAGGCGCGAGCTGGTGAGCGCGGGCATGGACGATCTCAAGGTATTGCGGGTGGTGGGACTGTCCTCTTCCGTGTTGTTCGATCCGAATGACCCGTTGAATCCGGTCAATCGGCGCATCAGCATCGTGGTGCTGAACAAGCGCACGGAAATGGCCATTTTGCAGGAAGACAGCCCGGAGGTCGAGGCGGCGGATGATGATCTTTTGGACGCGGCGGCGCTGACGCCGCCATCGGGAGCCGCGCGCTGATGCCGTCCGAACCGCCCAAGCCGCTGACCCTGAGCGAGCGACTTGCCAACATCCGTCAGGCGAACAATACGTCATTGCCCGCGGCGGCGGAGGACGCTTCCACGCGCGAGTTCGTCTTTTGCGTGGCGGATTTCGAGCGGGTGCGCAAACTGATCTACGACAAGGCGGGAATTTCCCTCTCGCCCGCCAAGCAGGACATGGTGTATTCCCGCTTGGCGCGGCGTCTGCGGGCGACGGGGATGAAGTCGTTCAAGCAGTACCTGGATCACCTGGAATTCAGCCGCGGCGCGGCGGAATGGGAAGGCTTCGTCAACGCGCTGACCACCAACCTGACCTCCTTTTTCCGCGAGCCGCACCATTTCCCCGTGCTGTCCCAGCATCTGCGCGCCGTGGCGGAAAAACGCAAGCAAATCAGCATCTGGTGCTGTGCGGCATCGACCGGCGAGGAGCCGTATTCCATCGCCATCACGGCGGCGGATGCCTTTCCCGCTGGCGGCCCGCAAATCAGCGTGCTGTGCTCCGATCTGGACACCAGCGTGTTGGCGACGGCGGAAAAGGGCGTGTATGCCCCGGATCGCGTAGACAAGATTCCTCCGGAGCAATTGAAGCGTTATTTCAACAAGAGCGCGACTCCGGAGGGGAATGTCTATGGCGTCAAGCCTGAATTGCGGCAGATGCTCAGTTTCCGGCGGATCAATCTGCTGGATCCGGCGTGGCCAGTGCGCGGGCCGCTGGACGTGATTTTTTGCCGCAATGTCATGATCTATTTCGACAAACCGACGCAATACAAGATTCTGGCGCGCTTCGCGCCGATGTTGCAGCCGGATGGCCTGCTGTTTGCCGGGCATTCGGAAAGTTTTTTGCATGCCGCGGACTTGTTCCATTCCCTGGGCAAGACGGTCTATGCCTTGGCGGCGAGACGCGGATAGCCAGCCGGGGCTGTTCCGGCGTTGTGAGCGATGAGGATGGACATGGCGATTCGCGTTTTGGTGATAGATGATTCCAGCTTCATGCGCAGGCAGTTGAGCCGGATCATCAGCGTCGCGCCGGATATCGAAGTCGTGGGGACGGCAGGCGACGCGCCTTCCGCGCGCGACATGCTGCTCGCGTTGAAACCGGATGTGCTGACGCTGGATGTGCAGATGCCGGGCATGAACGGGCTGGAGTTTCTCGAACGCCTGATGCAGAAGCGTCCCATGCCGGTGGTCATGGTTTCCGCTTTCACCCAGGAAGGAACGGAAACAGCCCTGAAGGCGCTGGAATTGGGCGCGGTGGACGTCATCGCCAAGCCAAGAGCCGAAAGCCTCCAGCGCCTGGATGAGTACGGACAGGAACTGGCGGAAAAAATCCGCGCCGCCAGGGGCGCGCGTTTGCGCGTTCATGCGCGCGCAAGAGCCGCCGCCCAGCAGACCATGATGAGCGCGTCCGCGCCCTTCGAGGCGCAGCCGTATCTGGCGGGGCCTGCGGGCGGCAAGGTGATTTTCATCGGCGCTTCCACGGGCGGCACCGAGGCGATAAAGAAGGTCTTGCTGGGAATGCCCGCCGATTGCCCGCCCATCCTGATTGTGCAGCACATGCCGGAGACCTTCAGCGCCGTGTTCGCCGCCAATCTGGATCGGGCGTGTCCGCCGCGCGTGCGTGAGGCGCAGGGCGGCGAGGTGGTGGCGGAAGGCACGGTCTACATCACCAAGGGCAATCATCACATGCAGGTGAAAAAGGAAGGGGAGCGTTTGTTGATCGAGCTGGTGCAGACGCCGCCCGTGAATGGACACCGGCCATCCGTGGATGTGCTGTTCGCTTCCGCGGCCGCCGTGATGGGGCGGCAGGCGGTGGGCGTGATCCTGACCGGCATGGGCAAGGACGGCGCGCAGGGGCTGCTGTCCATGCGCCGCGCGGGGGCGCATACTTTCGGGCAGGACGAGGCCAGTTGCGTGGTCTATGGCATGCCCAGGGAAGCCTTCCAGATCGGCGCGGTGGGGGAGGTGGCGGATATCACGCAGATTGCGGGACGCGTGCTGGCGCTCTTTCCGGTCAAGAAGCGTTAACAAAAAGGCATTCAGGCTTGCAAGCGTTAACGAAAAAAGTGTTCGGTTCTTATGGCGCAGGGTACAAAATATGTCTGGAAAGAATGCGGCGTGAAGTTCCAGTGCGCGCGATTTCTGTGTATCCTTGTCCCTGTGTGTTTTGTTTCCGGCTTCTTTGAAAAAGCGCGCTGGAATTGTTTGGGGGATTGAAGATGTCCGAATTGCTCAAGAGCATCGATGCGAGAACCAAGCTCGCAGGCACCAACAAGCTGGAGATACTGTTGTTCTCTTTGGGGGAAGACCGGCGTACCGGGCGGCGGGAGACCTATGGCATCAACGTGTTCAAGGTGCGCGAAGTCATGCGAACCCCGCCGATCACCGCCGCGCCGGACATGCCGCCCGCCGTGGAAGGCATGACCAGCCTGCGCGGCGTACTGGTGCCGGTAGTCGACCTGGCCAAGTACGCCTGGGTGGATTCCGATGTGCGCCGCGACGTCATGATCGTCACCGAATACAATGGTCATACCCAGGGCTTCCTGGTGGAGGCCGTCGATACGATTCTGCGTCTGGACTGGAGCATGATGCGCGTGCCGCCGGAAATGCTCATGGCGCAGATGGGCGGTCTGGTGACGGCGGTCACGGAGCTGGAAGACGGGCGGCTGATCATGATGATGGACGTGGAAAAGATCCTCGCCGACACCGCGCATACCGACGAGGATGACCTGCGCTTCAAGAACCTGCCGCAACTGAACAATCCGGACTTGATGGTGTTCTTCTGCGACGATTCCGTGGTTGCCAGAAAGCAGGTGATGCGCACCCTGGACGCGATGGGCATCAAGTATGTGGCCGCCAACAATGGCCAGCAGATGTGGGAAGAACTGGAAAAAATGGCAAGTTACGCCAATGGCATGGGAAAGTCGCCTGCGGAAATGATCAGTCTGGTGCTGACCGATATTGAAATGCCCGCCATGGACGGCTATATCCTGACCAAGAAGATCAAGAATGACGCCCGTTTTGCCTCGATTCCCGTCATCATGCACTCGTCGCTTTCCGGCATGTCCAACCAGAAACTCGGTCTTTCGGTCGGGGTGGATGAATATGTGCCCAAATTCGAGCCGCAACGCCTTTCGGAAACGCTGGCGCGCCGTCTGACGCACAACAGCAACGCGATCGCGCCCGCGGCCGCGTGACATCGGGAGATGCTAATGAACGCCAAAGAAAACGGGAACCTTCTGGATGGCGTGGATGCCCGCACGCGCTTGGCGGGATCCAACCAGATGGAGATCCTGCTGTTTTCCCTGGGCACCAACGAGACTTTCGGCATCAACGTCTTCAAGGTGCGCGAAGTCCGGCGCACGCCGCACATCACCAAAACGCCCAACATGCCGCGCGGCGTGGAAGGTCTGGTGTCCCTGCGCGGCAACGTGATTCCCGTATTGTCGCTCGCCTCCTTCCTCGATCTGGAAGCGCCGCCCTCGCTGGGTCCGGAGACCAGCATGATGGTCGCCGAATATTCCAAGCGCACCCTGGGCTTCCTGGTGCATGAAGTCGACCGCATCATTCGCGTGGATTGGGAAAAGGTCAAGGCGCCGGAAAGCGTCCTGAACGCCAATCTGGGGCTGATTACCGCCGTCATCGAATTGGAGGGCGGGCATTTGGTCTCCATCCTTGATGTCGAGCAGATCCTGTCCAACGCCTTTGGCGAAGCCATCATCGTCGATGTGCCGCCGGCGCGCGTGAAGGAAAATACCAATGTCTTCTTCGCCGACGATTCCATCGTGGCGCGCAAGAAAATTGCCGAAGTGCTGGATAAATTGGGCGTCAAGCACAAACACGCCAACAATGGCGCGGAAGCCTGGACGCGCCTGCAGGCCATCGCCGCGCACGCCAGGCAGGCGGGGATACCGATACGCGACGAAATCAGCCTGATCCTGGTCGATGCCGAAATGCCGGAGATGGATGGGTATGTGCTGACCAAGAACATCAAGTCGAATCCCAATTTCGAGGGCGTTCCGGTGGTCATGCATTCTTCCCTGTCGTCCGAAGCCAATCGCGCCATGGGCAAGTCGGTGGGCGTGGATGCCTATGTCGCAAAATTCGACGCGGAAGTTCTGGCGGATACCCTGCGTCCGTTGGTGGAACGTTGAAGTCATCATGAATACAGTTTACAGGGGAGCGGAATAATCATGCCGGATTCCAAGATGAGAATTCTGGTGGTGGATGATTTTTCCACCATGCGGCGCATCGTGCGCAATCTGTTGAAAGAGCTTGGGTTTACCAACGTCGACGAGGCGGAGGATGGCGCCATCGCGCTGCAAAAGCTCAATGGCGATACGTTCGAGTTCGTCATCACCGACTGGAACATGCCCAACATGGACGGCCTGACCCTGTTGCAGACCGTGCGTTCCACGCCGACGCTAAAGCACCTGCCGGTGCTGATGATCACGGCGGAAGCCAAGAAGGAAAACATCATCGCCGCCGCCCAGGCGGGCGCGAGCGGCTATATCGTCAAGCCTTTCACGGCGGCGACGCTTTCGGAAAAGCTGAACAAGATTTTTGAGAAAATGGCTGCGGCCTGAAGTCCTGGAGAAACGCATGTCCGCTGATAATGACTCCCCCGACCTGGAAGCGCTCTTCGACAGCGTAGCGGCTGCCGTTCGTTTGGAAGCGTCTTCCCCCGCGCCGGTCGCGCCGTCGCCCGCCGCCGCTTCAGAAACGGGTGACGGCAAGAACTTGCAGGCGCTGTTCGACTCCGTCGTCTCCGGCGCGCGGCATGAGGCTGAATCCGCGCCAGGCGCGCTGGTTGTTGGTGAGGCTGGCGAAGGCAGCGACTGGCCTGCGCAGGAAAACGTCTTCAACCGCATCGGACAAATGGCGCGGCAGTTGCACACTACCCTGCGCGAGCTTGGTTATGACGATATTCTGAAAAATACGGTGAGCGCCCTGCCGGACGCCAAGGATCGTCTGGCCTATGTCGCCAATCTCACCGAACAGGCCGCCTGCCGGGTGCTGAACGCCACCGATGTGGCGCAACCGGCGATGGAGGCGCTGGAAGGCGCGGCAAAATCGCTGGGCGCGCGTTGGGACAAGGTGTTCGCCAATCAACTGACGACCGCCGAATTCCGCGGCCTGGCCGAGGAAACGCGCGCGTATCTGAATCGTGGCCTGCCGGAAAAAGCCGGTATCGTGAACGCGCAACTGATGGAAATCATGATGGCGCAGGATTTCCAGGATTTGACCGGGCAGGTGATCAAGAAAATCGTCGCGCTGGCGCAGGATCTGGAAAATGGCCTGATGTCGGCCTTGCTGGAAGTCGTGCCGCAAAGCAAGCGTTCGGAAGTTCCCAACCTGATGAACGGGCCGGTGGTCAATGCGGAAGGGCGTTCCGACGTGGTGGTAAACCAGCAGCAGGTCGATGATCTGCTTGATAGCCTGGGTTTCTGAGAAGGAGAAGGAAATGAGCGATTTTGCAGGCATGGAAGATCTCTTGCAGGATTTCCTGCAGGAAGCCGGCGATCTGTTGTCCGATGTAGACAACAAACTGGTCGACCTGGAAAAAAGCCCGGATGACCGAGGCTTGCTGAATGACATTTTCCGTGGTTTCCATACCATCAAGGGCGGGGCGGGTTTCTTGAACGCCACGGAACTCGTCACCCTTTGCCATCGCACGGAAACCCTGTTCGACAAGCTGCGCAACGGCGAGCTTGCCCTGTCGCCCGAATTGATGGACATGATCATGGCCGCCACCAAGGGCGTGCGCGACATGTTTGGCGATCTTTCCTCCGGCGTGCAGCCGTCGCCCGCGCCCGCCGATCTGCTGGCCTCCCTGAAGGCGGCGGCGGAAGGCCAGCCCAAGCCCGACGCCGCGCCGCAAGAGAACGCCGGCAGCGCGAACGGCCCGGATTGGGAAGCCCTGCATGCCGCCGTCAGCGGCCAGCCGCAAACCGCGGTTTCCGGCGAAGTCATTCCCGCCGTCGCCGCAAGAAGCGATGCGGGAAGCGGCGCGCGGGACGCGGGAAGTAATGAGGCCAGGAGCAATGTTCCCGCCGTGCCGCAGGCGCAGAAGAGCGGCGGCGCGGGCGGCGGCGGCAGGCGGGTCGAAGTCGCGCGCGAAAACACCATTCGCGTCGATACCGCCCGTCTGGATCAGGTCTTGAATCTTTCCGGCGAAATCGGCCTGACCAAGAACCGGCTGACCAGTCTTAGAGCCGACATCCTGGCGGGCAAGAACGATTCCGAAACCCTGCACGCCCTGGATCAGGCGATAAGCCAGCTCGATCTGCTGGTTTCCGATTTGCAGAATTCGGTGATGAAGACCCGGATGCAGCCGATTGGCCGGTTGTTCCAGAAATATCCGCGCATTGCCCGCGATCTGGCGCGGCAATTGGGCAAGGACGTGGAACTGGTGCTGGCCGGGGAAGAAACCGAAGTCGACAAGAACATGATCGAGGATTTGTCCGATCCCTTGATCCACCTGATACGCAACGCGGTCGATCATGGCGTGGAAAGCCCGGAAGAACGCGCGGCGGCGGGCAAGTCGGCCAAGAGCCTGGTACGCCTGGAAGCGCGGCAGGAAGGCGATCACATCGTCATCATCGTCGCGGATGATGGTCACGGCATGGCGCCGGAATCCATCCGCGCCAAGGCTGTGGAAAAGGGGCTGATCAGTGAGGAAGAAGCCAACACCCTGGATGACCGTCAGAGTTTCAACCTGATCCTGCTGCCCGGATTTTCCACCAAGACGCAGATTTCCGACGTTTCCGGGCGCGGCGTCGGCATGGACGTGGTGAAGACCAATATCCAGAAATTGAACGGTTCCATCGAGATTCGCTCGGAAGTCGGCAAGGGTTCGGTATTCTTGATTTCCCTGCCGCTGACGCTGGCGATTCTGCCGGTGCTGCTGGTGCTCCTGGGCGATCAGCCCTTTGCCCTGCCGCTTTCCCTGGTGCGCGAGATTCTGCCCATCGAGCGCGACAAGGTGCAGGAAGTCGGCGGCAAATCCACGCTGGTGGTGCGCGGCGAAATCCTGCCGGTCATTCCCTTGGTGCGCTTGCTCGGCTGGCCGCAGGAGCGCTATCCCGAATACGGCGTGCTCATGCAGACA
Source organism: Zoogloeaceae bacterium (assembly GCA_031288305.1). Lineage (GTDB taxonomy): Bacteria > Pseudomonadota > Gammaproteobacteria > Burkholderiales > Rhodocyclaceae > Azovibrio. The sequence continues at coordinate 16,000 of JAITRP010000115.1, read as the reverse complement.
GCGGAGCGCAGCTTCATTCTCGGCGTGGATAGTTTTGCCGGACGCGACGACGCGGTGATCAAGTCGCTGGAAGATTTCCGTCCGCACGGCGTCGCTGGCGTGACTACGCTTTCCAACGGCCAGATTGTGCTGATTCTGGATATGCGGGAACTGCTCACGGATCCCGGCAACGCCATTAGCGGGCGCGTTCCGGCGCTCGAGGCGGGGTAAACATGTGGCCTCCTGTGCGGAAAAGCGGCAAAGCGCGCGCATCGGGGCTGCGTCCCGGCAGTAGCAACGTTCGTCCGCTTTCCCGTGTTTTGTCGCGTTGTGTCAATTTACGTCAGCCAGCGCCATGCCATGATGAATACGAGCGCGGAAAGGCTTTGAAATCATGGACATAGAATTTTTCCGGGCTGGTATGTATTTTGATGAGACTGATTCGTTGTTTTGTGCGCATGAGAGTAATGTGAACGCAAGCAAGCAAGAGGTTGTGCGGAAAAAATACAAGATGGTTGTCGCCCTTGGCCTGTGGATGCGGGGCGCGCGGTTTTTTGCGGTCGTCAGTCTGGCGTTTTTCCTGTTTCCTGCCGCTTTGGCGCTTGCCGCCGCCAATGAGAGCATTTGTTGCAACGATGCCAGCGGTCATTACACCTGTGGCGATGTCATGCCGCCGCGTTGCAATGGCCGTCTGCTGAAGGTCTACAACCAGCATGGTTTCTTGATCCGCACCGTTACCCCGCGCATGAGCGAGGAAGAAAAAAGGCTGGCTGCGGAAAAGGCCAGCCAGAAGCAGGAAGAACGGAATCGTGTCCGCGATCAGGCGCGCAAGGATCGCGCCTTGCTGCAAACCTACGACAGCGTGGAAGACCTTGATCGGATACGCGAGCGCAGCGAAGCCGATGTCCGAGTCGCCATCAAGAACGCCCAATCCCTGATTGACGCTGCGAAGAAACGCAAGCGGGCGCTGGAGGACGAAGTGGCGGCTTCTGACTCTGGCAAGACAACGCCGGAAGTTGCCAGTCAGATTCGCAACGAAGAAACCACCATCAAGGCGCAGAGCGCGTTGCTGGATGTCAAGAAAAATGAACTGGCGAAAATCCGCGCCAAATTCGCGGAAGACCGCAACCGCTACATCCTGCTGACTACGCAGGAAGAAGCCGGCAACATTGCCGTCATGCCCTGATCAGGAGATAGAAGACGGAGCGGCGCTGTGCGCCTTTGTCGTCTGTATTCTGTGGTATCCCTATGAGCGCATCATGTCCACGTCATGCCCAATACGCGACCACCGCCATGAATTCTTTTTCTTCTGATATGCGTACGGCGGTTCTCGTGGAATTTGGCAAGGTGGTCATTTACGGCGTCGGGCTGATTGGCGGCTCGTTTGCGCTGGCGCTGAAGGCCGCGCGGGCGGTGGGGGAAGTGGTGGGATTCGGACGGCGGCCAGTGGTTTTGGCAAGAGCACGCGAACTGGGCGTCATCGATCGGGCAGGCGCGCATCTGGCGCAAGAACTCGCGGACGCGGATCTGGTGCTGGCGGCAACGCCCGTCGGGCAACTGCCCGCCGTCCTCGAACAGATCGCCCCGCATATCGGCGCGCATACCGTGGTCATGGACGGCGGCAGCACCAAGGAGGATGTCGTGCGGGCGGCGTATGCGGCCTTTGGCGGCAGGATCGGCCAGTTCGTGCCCGCGCATCCGGTTGCGGGCACGGAAAACAGCGGCGTAGCCGCCGCGAAAAGCGATTTGTTTTGGTGCCGCAAGGTGGTGCTGACGCCCTTGCCGGAAAACGGCGCGGGATCCCTGGAACGGGCCAAACGCGCCTGGCGTCTGTGCGGCGCGGAAGTTTGCGAACTGACGCCCGCGCAACATGATCGCGTCTTTGCCGCCGTCAGTCATCTGCCGCATCTCCTGGCTTTCGCGCTGGTGCGCGATCTGGCCGAACGCCCCGACGCGCCGCTCTTTTTCGATTTCGCCGCTTCCGGTTTCCGGGATTTCACCCGTATCGCCGCCAGCCACCCAGAAATGTGGCGCGACATCTGCCTCGCCAACCGCGCCGCCCTGCTGCGGGAAATCGACGCCTACCAGAAACAGTTGCGCGATTTCAAGGCCGCGTTGCAAGAAAATGACGGCGCATCGCTGGAACAAGGCTTCACCGTCGCCCGCCGCGCACGGCGGGCATGGGGAGAGAAGACGGAAGACGGAGCGGTTGTCGCGCGGCCTTTGTAGGGGCGCGCAGCGTGCGCCCGGAACGGAATCCATGCCAAACCCGCGACCACGGACTACTGAATACAAGCCATAAAGTGAACTTGGCGAGCGTTCTGTCCTAAGTCCTCTGCTCGCGGGTTACAATCACCACCTTGCGGCACGATACGAGAATACCCCATGAATGTCACCGAAAAGCAAGGCATCCTGATTGTGGAAGATGACGCCAGTCTGCGTGAGGCGATTTGCGATACGCTGGAGCTGGCGGGGCGAACGGTGTTTTGCGCTTCCGGCGGGACGGAGGCGCTGGCGATTCTTGCGGCGCAAAAAATCACCATTGTCATTAGTGATGTGCGCATGTCGCCCATGGACGGCATCGCGTTGTTGCGGGAAATCCGCCAGCGGCAGCCGCAATTGCCGGTATTGCTGATGACGGCCTACGCCGAGGTGGACAAGGCGGTGGAAGCCATGCGATCCGGCGCGTGCGACTTTTTGCTGAAACCCTTTGAGCCTTCGGCGCTGCTTGCGCAAATCGACAAATACGCCTTGCCGGAACCCGGCGCAATTCTGGGCGTCATTGCCGTCGATCCGGTCAGCATCAACCTGTTCGGCATTGCCGGACGCGTCGCCCAGACCGACGCCACCGTGCTGCTGACCGGAGAATCCGGCGTCGGCAAGGAAGTGGTGGCGCGCTTCATCCACAAGAATTCCGCCCGCAAGGAAGGGCCGTTCGTCGCCATCAATTGCGCCGCCATTCCCGAAAACCTGCTGGAAGCCACCCTGTTCGGCTACGAGAAAGGCGCGTTTACCGGCGCGCAGACGGCGCAGGCGGGCAAATTCGAGCAGGCGCAGGATGGTTCCCTGTTGCTTGACGAAGTCACGGAAATGCCGCTTTCCCTGCAAGCCAAGCTGCTGCGCGTGTTGCAAGAGCGGGAGGTGGAGCGTGTCGGCGGCAAGAAGCCCATTCGCCTCAACATCCGCGTCATCGCCACTTCCAACCGCGACATGACGGCAGCCGTGCGGCGCGGCGCCTTCCGCGAGGATTTGTATTACCGGCTCAATGTCTTTCCCATCCTCATTCCCGCCCTGCGCCAGCGTCCCGCCGACATCGCGCCGCTGGCGCGGCATTTCGTGCAGGAACATGGCGCTTCCATCGGACGAAGCGGGCTTTCCCTTTCCGCACAGGCCGAAGCCGCGCTGACCGCTTATCCCTGGCCTGGCAACGTGCGCGAACTGGAAAACACCCTGCAACGCGCCATGATTCTCGCGCCGGGGAAAATCATCGAGGCAAAGGCCCTGTCCCTTGCGCCTTCCCCGGCCATCCCGCCGCTGGCGGAAGAAGAAAAACTGCAGGATGCGGAAAAAAGCGCCGATAATGGCAACATGAAGGATCTGGAACGGGAACACATTCTCAGGACGCTGGCGGAAGTGCGCGGCTCCCGCAAGGCAACCGCCGAGCGCCTGGGCATTTCCGACCGTACCCTGCGCTACAAACTGAAGCAGTACAAGGAAGAAGGCTATCTTCAGGATTGAGGCGCGCTGGCCTGGAATTTGCTGATGTGAAGAACGGCTGAGGCTACAGGTCAATAACACTTTAGTGGAGTTCTATCATGGATACCAAAGGCATAGAACAGATGCTGAACCTCCTGCACAGCACTGCCGCGCAGGCTGCGGGCGGCAGCGCGAAGGCCGCAGAGTCCGGCGCGGCGGGCGACGCCAATTTCGCGCAGGTATTGAAAAATTCCATCGATCAGGTCAACAACGCGCAAAAGCAGGCGACGCAGATGGCGGAAAATCTTGCCGCCGGCAACAGCGAGCAAAGTCTGCACGAAGTCATGATTGCCCTGCAAACCGCCTCCATCTCCTTCCAGGAAATGGTGCAGGTGCGCAACCGCTTGGTCAGCGCCTATCAGGACGTGATGAACATGCAGGTGTAGTTTTTCTTTCCCAGGGCGGCAGGCAAAAGTCCCGGGAGCCGAATCAGCGGCTGGGCGAGGGGCGCAAGCCCAACGCAAACCCAGTCCGGTCGTGGAGTTTCGTCGCCTTTCCCCCAAAAAAGGACGAGCTTTGCTTGTCCTTTTTTGCTGTCTGAACCGTCAAAAAGCAGGTTTTATTCCCTTTCCAAATCATCCGTGACGTTTTGTCGACTTCGCCTTGCCGTGCAATTGCACTGTCTGTGGCTCGTCTTCCGTCTTCGCGTCACGAATGACCTGGAAATGGAATTACTTTTTTTGACGCGCGCTTATGAACAGCGTCACCAGCGCCGCATCCCCCACCTGACGGCTTTTGTGGCCGTGGATTTGGGGATGGAAGGCTTCGTTTTCGGGCAACAGATCATTGGAATAAAAGCCCTCTCCCGCACAAAACAGGCGGCGGCTGCCGTCGCGCAGGATGATTTCCATTTGTCCGGCAAGAATGAAGGTCCATTGCGGCTGGGCCGTGCAGTGGAATTCGCTGGCAAACCCAACCGGAGAATGCCGGAACTGGACGCTTTTTGCAGGGTAGCGCCCGGAAAGACGCACGGCGGGCGTTCCTTCTGGGAACGGCAGGGGGTCTTCCCGAAAACGGGCATAACCGTCCGCGTCGGTGTACAAGGTGATTTGGGTCAGGGTAGGCATGGCGTTGCTTCCATTGTCGGCGAAAAAGGAATGGTACATGGAAATATCCACGACGTTGATGCACGCCAAAAAGTACCCTCCTGTTTTTTGACGACTCCTCAGCGCAAGGCCGGATCGATGAAGACAGCCCGGCGGCGAACGAAGGAAGGGCGCAGGTGCTCCTCGTCCCTGTACATGGGGGCGCCATTTTCATCCAGCGCCTCGCATCTTTTCTCATTGCACAGGAATTTTGCCGGGTCGATCACGGTCGCGCCCGCCTCGTGGGCGATGCGGGCAAGATCGGCATGAATCCGGTCGTAATCAAGGCTTTTTCTTTCGATGCCGCTCTCTTGTTTTCGCGTGCGGAAGACCCGTGGAAAATTTTTCGGAGATCGTTCCGCCATGTAGGCCGGACTCAATTTCTCTCCCGTTGGAATGGTCAGTATCACCCAGACTTTTTTCTTTATCGCAACCAGGGCTTTTAGATAATTTGATAATTGCTGCAAGGCATTCTGGTAGTCCGGTGTCCCTGGCGCAATATTCTTCGTGGTGTACAGTCCGGTTTTGAGATATTGATGCCACAGAGCGGCTATCACCACGGATTCCACCTGGGGCAGATCCCGCGCCAGTTGCAAGGCGTCGGCAGCCAGGGTATTGCAATGTTGAAAGCCCTTGTCATAAGTCATTTCCATGATGGGGAAGCACCCCGGGCCTGTTTTGAAAATGGCGCTGTTGGTGTTTTCCGGATCGGCAAGAATCAGTTCTTCCACACGAGAGTAATACTGTTCCATGTTCGAGTCACCGATGAAAAGCGTGGTGGCGTGACGGGTGGAGGAAAGTAAATGGTAGGAGATGCCGTCGAGTTTCCCGGTGCGCATTTTCCCCGGATATTCCCATTCTTTATAAGCGCGGACAATTCGGGCGAGGTTCTCATCGACGCGCGTTTTGAAACCCTCTTGTTTTTCGATGAGAAATCCCATGCCAAGAAGCGTAATCATGCCGCCGATCAACAGCGCCATTCTGGTTTTGGTTTTCCGTCCGAAGCGGATGGGTCTTTCAAGATAGCGCCAGGTCAGCCAGGCGAGGAAAATACTGCACAGAATGATGACCACCCGCGCCATCTGGATGAAAGTCCACATTTCTCCCACTTCGATGAGGATGCGCGAAAAGGATAAAAGCGTCCAGTGCCAGAGATACAGCGGATAGCTGATGAGACCAATGAACACCACGGGTTTTTGGGAAAGGAGATTTTTGTTCACCCACCCTTTCGGCCCGGCGAGGATCAGCAGGAACGCGCCCATGACGGGCAGCGGCGCCCACCATCCGGGGAAATACAGCTCCCGGTGAAGGATGAAAATGGAAGCCAGAATCAGTAAAGAGCCGCTCAGCGAGAGAAACGAATGATGAAGAAGAAAACCTGATTTTCCCCGAGTACGCAAAAGGCGTTTCCGATGAAATAAATCGAGATACGCCAGGAGCGCGCCCGCCCAGAGTTCCCAGAAACGGCTCTGGGGGAAGAAAAAAACACGTTCGGGATTTCCGGTTATGCCGAAGACATTGTAGCCGAAGGAAAAGAGGAGCAGAACCAGCAAAACGGCGGGAATATTGGCCCGGAGACGCCATGCGCCCCAAAGGATCAGGGGATGGAGCAGGTAGAACTGTTCCTCGATGGAAAGCGACCAAAGGTGCATCAGGGGCTTCAATTCCGAAACGACATCGAAATACCCCGCTTCCCAGAAGAGCACGAAATTTTCCACGAAGCCCGCGCCGGCGAGCATGTGTTTTCCCAATTGCTGATATTCGTGGGGCAACAGGAAAAACCAGCCGACCGCTCCCGAAAACGCCAGGACGACGATCAGCGCGGGGAAGATGCGCCGGATGCGGTGCGCGTAAAAATCCAGAAAGCTGAAACGCCCCTCATGGAGCTTTTGCAAGATGATGCGGGAAATCAGGTAGCCGGAAATGACGAAGAAAACATCCACGCCAATGAAGCCGCCGGGCAACCTTCCTGGAAAGGCGTGGAAGCCAACGACCGCCAGCACCGCGATTGCGCGCAGACCGTCGATATCCGGGCGATATTCCAAAGGAATCCCGGGGGGAGAGAGTTGTTTGGCATGATGGCGCGTTCTGTCATTGCAAAAGGATTGCGAGAAACAGGATGCATGGAATTTTCTCGGCATGGCGGTCAGCGTGTCGCGAGTTTTTCTTGCTGCGCCTTCAATTTTTCCAGGATTGCCGCCGATTGCGCGAGGCGTTCCTTTTCCTGGTTGATGACGGCCTCTGGGGCGCGGGCGAGGAAATTGGCGTTTTCCAGTTTCGCCTTGGCCTGCGCCGCCTGTTTTTCCTGCTTTTCGATTTCCTTTTGCAGTCGCGCGCTTTCGGCGGCCAGGTCGATTTCCACGATCAGCATCAGGCGGGTTTCGCCGACGATGGCGGTGGGAGCAAGCGTGTCGGCGGGGATATCTTCGGCGTAGCGGATATCGGAGAGTTTGGCGAGCGCGCAGAGCAGGGGCGCGAATGCCTGGATTTTCCCGATCTCCTCCTTTTGACCCGCGACCACCAGCGGCACGCGCGCCGCCGGGGAGACGCCCATCTCGCCGCGCAGGTTGCGACAGGCACAGACCGAGGTTTTGAGCGCATCCATCCACGCTACGGCGGTCTCGTCGACTTTCTCGGGATCGGCTTCCGGATAAGCCGACAGCATGATCGAGGCATGGGTCTTGCGCCCGGCCAGTGGCGCGACGCCCTGCCAGAGTTCCTCGGTGATGAAGGGCATCAGGGGGTGGAGAAGACGCAGCACGGCTTCCAGGGTCAAGAGGAGCGTGTGCCGGGCAGCCCGCGCTGCTTCCCCGCTCGCCGCGATTTCCACCTTGGCGATTTCCAGGTACCAGTCGCAGAATTCGTCCCAGACGAAGTGGTAGAGCGCCTGGGCAACGAGATCAAAGCGGTATTCGGCAAACTGCCGGGCGACTTCCGCCGCCAGTTTTTGCTGCAGACCGATGATCCAGCGATCGGGATGGGAAAGCTGCGGAGGATTTTGATCGGGCTTTTCATCCTCCAATTGATCGCTGTCCGCCAGATCGCCGTCCGCCAGGACGACCATCAGCACGAAGCGGGCGGCGTTCCAGAGTTTGTTGCAGAAATTGCGATAGCCTTCGCAGCGGTTCAGGTCGAACTTGATGTCGCGGCCTGGCGAAGCGAGCGAGGCAAAGGTAAAGCGCAGCGCGTCCGTGCCGAAGGCGGCAATGCCGTTGGGGAATTCCTTCCGGGTGCGCTTTTCGATCCGGGGCGCGTCCTTGGGGTTCATGAGGCCCGTGGTGCGTTTTTTTACCAGGTCTTCCAGGCCGATGCCGTCGATGAGGTCGATGGGGTCGAGCACGTTCCCTTTGGATTTCGACATTTTCTGGCCTTCCGCGTCGCGGATGAGACCGTGGACGTAGACGTGCTTGAAGGGAATCTGGCCGGTGAGGTGTTTGGTCATCATCACCATGCGCGCCACCCAGAAAAAGATGATGTCGAAGCCGGTGACGAGCACGGTCGAAGGCAGGTAGAGATCGAGCGCCGGATTGGATTGTTGCGGGTATTCCGGCGTCCAGTCGAGGGTGGAGAAGGGCCACAGCGCCGAGGAATACCAGGTGTCGAGCACATCCGGGTCGCGGGTGAGCGCGCCCGTATAGCCCGCGGCCTTGGCTTCCCTGCGCGCTTCTTCTTCGTTTGCGGCCACGAAGACTTCACCGTTTTCGCCATGCCATGCGGGAATCTGGTGTCCCCACCACAGTTGTCTTGAAATGCACCAGTCCTGGATGTTGTTGAGCCATTGGTTGTAGGTATTGACCCAATTTTCCGGGTAGAAGCGAATCTCGCCGGAAGCGACGGCTTCCAGCGCCTTTTCGGTGATGGATTTGCCGTCCGCGCCGGGTTTTTCCATGGCGACAAACCACTGATCGGTGAGCATCGGTTCGAGCACGACGCCCGTGCGGTCGCCGTGCGGCGCCTTCAGTTTGTGTTTTTCGGTCTTCTCAAGCAGCCCCGCCGCTTCCAGGTCGGCGACGATGATTCCGCGCGCCTTGAAACGGTCCAGGCCGCGGTATTTTTGCGGCGCGGCGTCGTTGATGCGCGCCGTCAGGTCGAGGATGGAGATCATCGGCAACTGGTGGCGCTGCCCGACCGCATAGTCGTTGAAATCGTGCGCCGGCGTGACCTTGACGACGCCGGTGCCGAATTCCCGGTCAACGTACTCGTCGGCGACAATGGGAATTTCGCGCCCGGTGAGCGGCAGTTTCACGGTTTTGCCGATCAAATGCCGATAACGTTCATCTTCGGGGTGCACCATCACGGCGGTATCGCCCAGCATCGTCTCCGGCCGGGTGGTGGCAACCGTCAGGTGGCCGCTGGCGCCGGAGAGCGGATAGCGGATGTGCCACAAAAAGCCGTCTTCTTCTTCCTGTGTCACTTCGAGGTCGGAGACCGCGGTGCCGAGTTTCGGATCCCAGTTGACCAGCCGTTTGCCGCGATAGATCAAGCCTTCGCGGTAGAGGCGAACGAAGGTTTCGGCAACCGTGCGGCTCAAGCCCTCGTCCATGGTGAAGCGTTCGCGCTTCCAGTCGGGGCTGGTTCCCAGACGGCGCATCTGGCGGGTGATCGCGCCGCCGGAATGCTGTTTCCATTCCCAGACCTTTTCCAGGAATCTTTCGCGCCCCAGATCGTGACGGGAGACGCCTTGTGCGTCCAACTGGCGCTCCACCACGATTTGCGTGGCGATGCCCGCGTGATCGGCGCCTGGCTGCCACAGGGTGTTGTCGCCCTTCATCCGGTGATAGCGGGTGAGCGCGTCCATCAGCGTCTGGTTGAAGCCATGCCCCATGTGCAGGGCGCCGGTGACGTTGGGCGGCGGCAAGAGGATGCAGAAAGCGGCCTCCCTGGGCTTGGCGGCATCCAGCCCGGCGGCGAAGTAGTCGCGGGATTCCCATTCGGCGTACCAGCGACGCTCGATGTCCGCAGGTTCAAAACTTTTGGCGAGTTCCATGAGAGGGGAAGAGAAAAGCGAAAACGTCGAATTATAGCCGCTGGCAGGTTCAGAGGACAGAACAGAGCAATCGCATGAATGCTTTCATCATGGCGCGTAAGCATTTGCTATTTTGTTCTTCCCCTACTGGATCCGAAGGCGGAAGGACAGCCGAAGGCTGGTCTGGCGAAGCCAGATGCGGCAAAGCCACACACAAGGGGAAGAGAGGAGGGATTTGCAGCGGCAAAATCGACTTTTTACATGATGCCGCCGCAAACCCCCCTCAATTCCCCCTTGTCAGAGGGTAGGAAAACCCATCTGGCGTGCGCGGTTGCCGTGGAGGCGCGCACAGTGTGTGCCCTTGTACCGTACGGACGGGTAACGGTGGGCTTTTGTTGCTTTTCCTCCAAAAAAGGGCAGGCTTTGCCTGTCCTTTTTTGCTTGTGTGAACCGGCAAAAAGTAGATTTTTACTTTTTGACGTTTTTTACAGCGGTAAATAGCGCACGGACAAAATATCGATGTTGCGGATGCCCGCGGGGGTCTTGAAGCAAAGGCTGTCGCCTGCGCGCGCCTTGATCAGCGCGCGCGCCAGCGGGGAAATCCAGCTGATGCGACCGCGCGCGGCGTCGGCTTCGTCGATGCCGACGATGGCAAAAGTCTGTTCTGGCTCATCGTCAAACCGCAGCGTGACCGTCGCGCCGAAAAAAATCTGGTCGTTTTCGCCTTGCGCCAATGGGTCTGCCACTTGCGCGTTTTCCAGTCGCTTGTTCAGGAAACGGATGCGGCGATCGATTTCGCGCAGGCGTTTCTTGCCGTACAGATAATCGCCGTTTTCCGATCGGTCCCCGTTGCTGGCCGCCCAGGCGACGATTTCCACGACGCGCGGACGCTCGTTGCGAATCAGTTCTTCCTGTTCCGCCAGCAAACGCGCGTATCCGCCAGGCGTAATGTAATTCTTGCCGCCCGGCGGCAATTTGAGCGAAGGCGACGCGTCTTCGTCGTCGTCCTCCGTTTCCGCTTCGCGCATAAAGGCTTTGTTCACGCGGGGAATCCGGGGGATTGGAAAAAACCGGCGGCAGCGACGGCCTCAGGCGATGGCGATTCGCGTCCCAGGACGCCGTAAATCAGGATGTGGCGTTTGGCGAGCGCGTCAAAAGCGGCGGGGACGATGGCGAGATCCGGCACGGCTTCGGGATGCGCTTCCCGCCATGATCGCGCGGCGGCAGAGGCTGAGGAAAAACTGGGGTAGAGAGCGCGCAGATCGGGATGGCGCGCCGGCAAGAAATCATGGGCGCGTCGATCCAGCAACTGGTCGCTGCCCAGGTATTGCACCGCATAGCCTCCTGCCGGACGCGCCAGCGGCAGGTCTTCCAGACAAAACGGGTCGCCAAAGAAGTAATCGGACATGGCGTCAGTCCTGCGTTTTCTCATTTAGCGCGCCGCGCGCTGGCGCAGGGCGTGGTCGATGAGCACCAGCGCCAGCATGGCTTCCGCAATGGGGGTTGCGCGAACGCCCACGCAAGGGTCATGGCGGCCTTCGCTGACGACCGTCGTCGCCTCGCCCGCAAGGGTGACGGAGCGGCGCGGCAGGCGGATACTGGAAGTCGGCTTGAGCGCAAGCCGCACCAGGATATCCTGTCCGGTGGAAATGCCGCCGAGCACGCCGCCCGCGTGATTGGAAAGAAAACCCGCTGGCGTGAGTTCGTCGCCGTGTTCGCTGCCCTTTTGCGTGATCGCGCCAAATCCCGCGCCGATTTCCACGCCCTTGACGGCGTTGATGCCCATCATGGCGCTGGCGATGTCGGCGTCCAGCCTATCGAACACCGGCTCGCCCCAGCCGGGCGGCACGCCCTGGGCAGTGACGTCGATGCGCGCGCCGATGGAATCGCCAGATTGCCGCAGGGCGTCCATGAAGGCTTCCAGTTCCGGCGCCTTTTCCTGATTGGGCGCGAAAAAGGGATTGGCGTCGATATCGGCGTCCCGCGCAAAGGGAATCTCGATTGGCCCCAGGGCGCTCATCCAGCCGCGTATGCGCACGCCCGCGTGTTCGCGCAGCCATTTTTTCGCAATCGCGCCCGCCGCTACCCGCGCTGCCGTTTCGCGGGCGCTGGCCCTGCCGCCGCCGCGATGATCGCGCAGGCCGTATTTTTGGAAATAGGCGTAATCGGCGTGACCAGGACGAAAGGTATCCGCGAGCGCGCGGTAATCCTGGCTTCTTTGATCCTGGTTGCGGATCAGTAACGCGATGGGGGTTCCGGTGGCGCGTCCCTCGAATACGCCGGAGAGAATTTCCACCGCGTCCGGCTCCTGCCGCTGGGTGACGTGCCGCGAAGCGCCCGGCCTGCGTTTGTCCAGTTCCGCCTGGATATCCGTTGCCGCCAATGCCAGCCCTGGCGGGCAGCCATCCACCACGCAGCCTATCGCCGCGCCGTGCGATTCGCCGAAAGAGGTTACGCAGAACAGTTTGCCAAAGGTATTGCCGGACATGTCGGAACTTGCCGTAATCGTGAGGAGGACAGGATTGTAATTCGTTTCATTCCCTTTCCAAATCATCCGTGACGTTGTCGACTTCGCCTTGCCGTACAAAATTGCACTGTCCGTGGCTCGTCTTCGCGTCACGAATGACCTGGAAATGGAATCAGTCCTGCGACTGCGCCAGATTTTCGAAACGAGTGTATTCGCCGAGAAAGGCGAGACGCACCGTCCCCGTGGGGCCATTGCGCTGCTTGCCGATGATGGCTTCGGCGGTTCCGGGAAACTGGCTTTTTTCCTTGTTGTAATACTCGTCGCGGTAGAGCATGATGATGACGTCGGCGTCCTGCTCGATGGCGCCGGATTCGCGCAGGTCGGACATCAGCGGGCGTTTGTCGGTGCGTTCTTCCACCTTGCGCGACAACTGCGACAGGGCAATGACGGGCACGTGCAATTCCTTGGCCAGCGACTTGATGGCGCGGGAAATTTCCGAAACTTCCGTCGCCCGGTTTTCGTTCTGGCGAACGGAACTCATCAACTGGATGTAGTCGATGACGATCAGCCCCAGCGAGCCGTTCCTGCTGTGCAGGCGGCGGGCGCGGGAGCGCAGTTCGTGGGGATTCAGGCCGCCGGTTTCGTCGATGTACAGCGGCGCGTTGTGTAGCGGTTTCATGGCGTCGGCGATTTTTTCCCATTCCTCGTCATGCAAGCGTCCCGTGCGCAGATGCTGGGAATCCACGCGCGCGGAAGAAGCCAGCATCCGCATGGCCAGTTGTGATCCGCCCATTTCCATGGAAAACACGCCGACCGGCAATCCTTCGCGCACGGCGACATGTTCGGCGATATTCAGGGCGAAGGCGGTTTTCCCCATGGAGGGGCGTCCGGCCACCACGATCAGATCGCCGGGCTGCAAGCCCGACATTTTCTCGTCCAGGTCCGCAAAACCCGTGGCGATGCCGGTGATGTTGCCGGGATTGTCGCTGTCGAACAGTTCCTGCGTATGTTCGATCATCTGGGTCAACAGGGGGTGAATGTGGACAAAGCTGTCGTTGGCGCGCGCGCCTTTTTCGGCGATTTCAAAAATTCGCGCTTCGGCTTCGTCCAGCAGTTCCCGGGTTTCGCATCCCTGCGGATTCAGCGCCTTGGCGGCGATTTCATCGGAAATGGCGATCAGTTTGCGGCGAATGGCGCGTTCGCGCACGATTTCGGCGTAGCGGACGATATTGGCCGCCGACGGCGTATTGTTGGCAAGTTCGCCCAGATAAGCCAAGCCGCCGGTATGCGCGCGCTCTCCGGCGTTTTCCAGCGCCTCGGCCACGGTCAGGACATCGGCAGGCTGGTTGGCGCCCAAAAGGGCGCTGATCTGGCGAAAGATGCGCCGGTGTTCGTCGCGATAGAAATCCGCATCGGCAATCTGGCCGATGAGACGATCCCATACGGCGTTATCCAGCAACAAACCGCCCAACACCGATTGCTCGGCTTCGATGGAATGCGGCGGCAAGCGCAACTGCGCTACCGCGGGGTCGGATGGCGAAGCGGACAGGAACTTGGGAAAAGGCGAGGATTCGGTCATGGTTTTTTCCAGCGTGGGGCATGAGTCTACTCTTTTATCGATCAACCTTGCCTTCAGGAAGCGGCAAAAAGTGACTCCCTGCTTTTTGCCGCGCGCTTTTGGGCAACCGGCGGCGCAATCTCGCGCAGCAGGCGCGCCACCGGCGCGGGAATGCCGGCCTGCAGCGCGTCGTTGATGAGAAGGCATTCCAGCGCGGCGTCGTCCAGAACCGGCATTCGCGCCACCCGGTAGAGCATGGGGTGAATCCTCAGGCAAAAATGGGTGAAGACATGCGTGCGCGGCGGCAATGACAAGGGAGGGCTGCCGGCAAGTCCGAGGCGCGCCGGCAGGGAAACATCCTCCGGCGGCGCGTACAGGCCGCCCCAGACGCCTGTCATCGGACGGCGCCGCAGGAGAATGCGCGCGCCGTCGCTGATGAGCAAAAAACACGCAACGCGATGCGGCTTCTCGATCCGCGTCTTGGGGGTAGGCAGGCTTTCCGCGCGATGCTGCCGGAACGCCAGACAGCTTGCGGCCAGCGGGCAACACGCGCAGCGCGGCGCGCGGCGAGTGCATAGCGTCGCGCCCAAATCCATCAATCCCTGGGTGTAGACGGGCATGTCGGAGGCGGCGGGCAGCAGGGATTCGGCCTGTTTCCAGAGCGCGCGCTCCACCGCGCCGACCGGCGCGCCGGAAATGGCGAAATGGCGGCAAAGCACCCGCTTGACGTTGCCGTCGAGAATGGCGGCGCGCTCATGGTGCACGAAAGCGGCAATGGCCGCCGCCGTGGAACGTCCGATGCCGGGCAATGCGGCCAGTTCCGCCGCCGTTTGCGGAAAGTTTCCGGCGTGTTTTTCGACGACCTGGCGCGCGCAAAGATGCAGGTTGCGGGCGCGGGCGTAATATCCCATTCCCGCCCACAGCGCCAGCACCGCCTCGACCGGCGCGGCGGCAAGCGTCCCTACATCCGGAAAACGCGCCACGAAGCGGGGGAAAAAGCCAAGCACGGTCGCCACTCGGGTTTGCTGCAACATGATTTCGGAAAGCCAGACTTGGTACGCGTCGCGCGTTCCCTGCCAAGGCAGATCGCGCCGGCCATGCAGACGCTGCCAGTCAATGAGCGCGCGAGCAAAAGCGGGGGATTCAGAAACCATGGCAAGGAGACGTCAAAAAGTGAAAACCCGCATCTGCCGGCATCTGCTGGTTTGTCTTGGGTTTGAAGGCAAAGCAGGCTTTGCCTTCAAACCGTGAAAATCCAACGAAAAACCAGCGCAGTCTTGGGGTTGCGGGGTTGCGTTGCCTTTACTCCAAAAAAGGACAAGCGAAGCAGTCCCTTTTTTGCTATCTGAACCGGCAAAAAGCGGGGTTTTACTTTTTGACGTTTTTTCAACTGGGGCGACATACCGGGATCGAACCGGTGACACCTGGAGCCACAATCTAAAAGGGTTTCAAAGAAAATCAGCATTTTACGTCAAAAAACCAATCTACTATTCTGAAAAAATAGCACCCCGCAAACCCAAGCGCGGCGCGGAGTCAGAAATTTTTGTAGAACGAAATCCAATCCCTCCTGATCCCTCTCGCTCCCTGTTAATCCCCGACAATCCATACAGCTTGCAGCTACAGTGAAGCTACTGGAATCGCTGGAGTTGCTGCCATGATACTGCGCAAAATGCTTGCCGTCTTCCGCCCGGAGTGGATGACGTTTGACCAGCAGTTTTTTGCGCATGATGCACAAGGCGCTGGGCGGAAAATGGAATGGCGAGGGCACAAGGCCAAGCCTGCACGAATGCCGCTCGCTCGCGGAACGGCTGTATCGTGAGCAGGGAATCGACACACAAACGCTTTTGGGACACAAATCCATGAAAATGACGGATAAGTATAACGATGATCGAGGTCTGGACAGGGACAAGTGGAAGGCGCTGAAAATCACCCCCCAACCGACACCTCGTCTGTCGGGTTGATGAAGAGCTACGTACATTGGTTTTCCTCGTTCTCTCATGCCGATACGATTGAGGCATGAATACGCCCGCAACCAGAAAATCCGTCGATTGGGAAGCCGTCGAAACCGCATATTGCGCGGGCATCATCCCCCTGCGCCAGATCGCCGCCATGCACGGCATCACGCATGGCGCAATCAACAAGCGGGCAAAGCGCGAAGGTTGGATACGCGATCTCTCGCACAAGATCGA
>JAITRP010000100.1 GCA_031288305.1 Zoogloeaceae bacterium | reverse complement strand
AGGGCGCGCTACTACGACGACCCCATCGACGCGCCGGACTTGAAGGGCGACACCGGGATGCTGGAAATCGGCTTCACGCTGAATCCCGCCGCCAACCAGCCGCTGTCGCTGGACTTCGGCCTGCAGGGCTACGCCGGCAAACGCGAAGGCGCAACCGGCAGCTTCCGCATGAACTACGCCTTCTGATCGGAAGACAGAAGACAGGGGACGGATGCAGGGCGCGCCGCGCCCCTGCCGGGCGACCGAACGCATCGCGCCCGCGCGTCCTTCTCTCCCCCCCCCTTGCGGGGGAGGGCTTGCGCCCCGCAAGGGGGGCCGAAGGCCGGGAGAGCAACCGTGTCAAGCGGCGGAAAGATTCGTCCATGCGGTTTTCCTTTTCACGAGGGTGTTCATGAGGGTCAGGAGTTTCCTCATGCAGGCGGTCATGGCGACTTTGCAGGGTTTGCCGGCGGCGATCAATCGCTCGAAGAATTGCCGGATCGCGGGATTCCACTGCCGGGCCGTCCGCGTGGTCATGTACAGCGCGCCGCGCACCTCGCCGCGCCCGCCCCGGAGGTATCGCTGTCCGCGCCGCTTGCCGCTGTCGCCGTTGAAGGGCGCCCCCCCAACCAACCAACCCGCGCCGCGATCTGTCCCCGGTTGCGTTGCCCCGGTTCCGGCAGACGGGCCAGCAGGGTGAAGATCGTCACCTTCCCGACGCCGGGCGCCGCTTCCAGCAATTCCACCTTCTCTTTCCGCGCCTCGCTTTTGCGCAAGCGCATGTCGAGTTCCCGCTCGAAATGGGCAATGCGCGCATCCAGCCAGGCAATGTGCTCCCGGATGTCCCGCCGGGCCGCCGGCAAACCCGCCGTCAGGGAGGTCTCGTATCCTCCCGTCGTTTCCCGCGCGACGCGCGTCACGCCGCGTTCCTCCTGCAACCAGGCGACGATCACGGCAATGCCGGCCCAATGCTGGCCTCATCGTTCGTGAATTGCCGCGGCGCGCCTTCCGGCAAAGCCGCGATGTCCAGCGTCGCCTTGCTCACGTCGGCGCCAACGAAGATGTCCTTGTCGCTTCTCCCTTCCTTGTGTTCCATGCGGCGTGTTCCCGTGCAACCGTCCGGGTTTCAGGCAACCCGCCGCCAGAAAATGAGGGCGCCGATCCTCGCTCCCCAACGAACTTGTCTTGCAGACAGCGCTTGGGGGTATCGATCTGGCGCCCTCAAATCGAATTCTCCGACATACAAGGGAGTTGTGCGTCGAATCGCGTCTCGTAATGACGATGTGGATAATCCCACAACATATAAAACCCGTCCGGCCTGTGTGGTTGCCGTAGATGTGTGCTGCGCGCGCCCCTACGATCATGCGGACGGATGGTGGTGGGTTGCGTTGCCCCCCAAAAAAATGCCAGGCTTTGCCTGGTATTTTTGGCTGAATAGACTGGCGCAAAGTGAGTTTTCACTTTGCGCCACACTCCTGATTCCCGATGACACGGATCCAATCCTGGATTTCGGCGATAATGCCTTTTTGCGATGGCGGCGACGCCGCTTTCTCTTTCTTTATGATGACTGTTTTGGTGCCGGGATACTGAAAGAAGCATGGAAGCTCTGTTATTGACCAGTGGCGTCGAGTCTTCGGCGTCCTTGTTGCGCGAACTGGTGCGCCGCATCCGTCCGAAAAACCCGGATGATGTCGCCTATGCCAGCGCGCGCATCGAGGCGCTGGCGGATCTGTTGACGGCATATCCGGCCTCACGGGCGCGGGTGCGGGCGGCGTTGAATGAACTGTTTGCCACGCGCCGCGCCGGTTCGCTCTATATGCAACTGGGCATCTTGCCGAGCACCGGGTTCTTCACGGAAACCTGGCGGCGCGTCTCGCACACCTTGCTGCCGGAAGTGCAAAATCCAGATGAGATGCTGGGCGATGTGCTCAAGGACATCTTCGATCACAAGACCGATGAACGCTGGGTTGGCGGCGTCGACAGCGCCCTGTGGATGCGGCTGCTGGAATGCCTGCGCTTTGGCGAAAACGAGTCGGCGGAAAACGATGACGCGCTGCCGGGCGGCTTGCCGACCGTTCTGCACAGTTTGTGGCTGCTTTCCTACCAGATGACGGCGCTTGGTTTTGATCCGGAACTGTTGCGGCTGGACGCCAATCTCGCGCGCACGGATTCGCCCTTTCTTGCGCAGAACCTGGAGACCCGCGTCTTCGTGGAATGCTGCCAGGAACGCTGGAACGACGTTGCCGCCGTCACCGACGACGAAAAACAACTGCTGGTGCTCTTCGATCAGTGCCGTGAAGCGGTGGAGCGCATCCACCGGCGTTCGGCGCACGCGGGCACCAGCCTGCAACTCACCTACAAGCTGCAACGTCTGCGCGACCATGTCAGCCGGGCGGAACAGCTTGCCACCATCGCCGGGGAATTGCGGCGCGAAAAAAGCGGGCGCACGGCCTACCCGGCAATCATCGCGCTGTTCAAGAACCTGGTCTTTGCCTCCTGCCGGCAGAACGACCTTGCCACCTTCTGGCGGCAGAACCTGGAAATCACCGCCCGGCGGGTGACGGAATACGCGGGCAAGGCGGGCGAACATTACATCACGGAAACGCGCCGCGAGTATTTCGGCATGGCGAAGGCGGCGCTGGGCGCGGGAGGGTTGATCGCGCTCATCGCCCTGTGCAAGATATTCCTGCACCGCTTCGAGCTTGCGCCCCTGAACGAAATTTTCGCCTATGCCCTGAACTATGGCCTGGGCTTCGTGCTGGTCTATGTCATGGGCTTCACCATTGCCACCAAACAGCCCGCCATGACCGCCAACGCGCTGGCGGCCTCCATTGGCGAGGCGCGCGGCAAGGCGCGGGATCTGGAAAACCTGATTACGCTCATTGCCCGCACCACGCGCAGCCAACTGGTCGCCATTCTGGGCAATGTCGGCATGGCGATCCCCATCGCCATTTCCGCCAGCATGGCCTTTCTCCTCCTGGGCGAACGCCCGGCCATCACCGTCGGGGAAGCGGATAACCTGTTGGCCGCGCATCATCCCTTCGCCAGCGGCTCGCTGCTCTTTGCGGGCGTGGCGGGCGTCTGCCTGTTCCTGTCCGGACTGGTCGCCGGGTACTTCGACAACCTCGCCACCTATAACCGCATTCCGCAACGCATCCAGCAACTCGGCTGGATCAGGCGGCTGCTCGGCGCAAGGCGGCTGGAACGCCTGGCCAATTATGTCGGCGACCATATGGGCGCGCTCGCCGGCAATTTTCTGTTTGGCGTCATGCTGGCGACGGCCTGGGGCATTGGCGTCCTGTTGAGCCTGCCCCTCGATATTCGCCATGTCGCCTTTTCTTCCGCCTATCTGGGCTATGCGGCGGCGGCACACGGTTTTTCGCCGCCGCTGGGCGCTTTCGTCTGGGCGGCGATTGGCGTGGCGGGCATTGGGCTGATCAATCTCGGCGTCAGTTTCACGCTTGCCCTGTTCGTCGCCCTGCGCGCGCGCGGCGTCACTTTCTCGCAGGGGCGGCAACTTATGCTCGGTCTGATGCGACGGTTCTTCACACATCCGGGCGATTTCTTCCTGCCGCCCGGAAAATCGGCAGAAAATCCGCCGGAGAAGGTAGAATAAAAAAACGTCAAAAAGTAAAAACCTGCTTTTTGCCGGTTCAGTCAGCAAAAAAAAGGCAAGCGAAGCTCGCTTTTTTTTGGAGTAAAGGCAACGAAACCCACTACTGCCTGACCGCTCGGTCCTAGGGGCGTACTGCGCCCCTACGAGAATTTCAAGGCCGCGCTGGTTTTGCGTTGGGTTTTTACGGTTTGAAGGCGAAGCTTGCTTTGCCTTCAAACCCTAACCAATCCGGCAAAAAGTGGATTCTTGCTTTTTGCCGTTTTTATCAGGGTCAAATCATGAAACGTTCCCGTTTCGGCGCTCGCGATCGCTTGTCGCGGGACGCGGCTGAACTTCAACGTCTTGCCGTCGGGCTTTCCGAATCCGACTGCCGCCTGGAAGACATTTTCTGGGAATCTCGTCTCACCCGTCTGGTGCAGACCCTGATCCAGAACGGCGCGGAAGAGGAAATCAACACGACGCTGGACAGGCTCTACGAATCCCACCCGCACGCCTGCGACGAACTTGCGGGCGTGGTGGAGGCGCAAGTCGAATCCTGCACCCTGGAGACCAGCGGCAACAAGCAGCGTCTCGATGCCCTGTTGTTCGCCGCGCCCATTCTCGCCTGGTCGCGCTACGCCATTCCCGCCGCCCATATCAATGCATCCCATCTGGCCGCGCTCAAGGTGCAGTTGGGCGCGCACATGTTCAGCCGCGAGGCGCGTCTGGCGCTGGCGGATTACTTTTTTGGCCCGGATCAGTTGCCGCGCGGCTATTGCGACATACGCGGATTGCTGGAAGCCCTGTGCGAACAGGCGGCAAAAGAACAGGACCTGTCTCTGGACACCCGGGACTTGCCGGAAACCACCCGCTTTCTTTCCGATGTGCGCTACCTTGTCGGCGTGGTCGTCGTGCCGCAAGGCGCGCCTGTTTTTCGCTGGAACGAAGCCGACGGAAACCGCGCCGCGTCACTTGCCGCCTGGGAAAAACAGGGCGGCCCCAACCTTGCGCCGCTGCTTACAGGTTGCGCTTACCAGCCCTTGTCCGCGGGCGCGTATCATGCCGCCTGCCGTCACGCTGACCGCGCCGCGCGCGCCTACGCCATCAAGGCGTCCGTAGCTTTTTTGCAGACCACGCTGGGACTGATGCCGGAAGAAATCCGCGCCGTCATTGCGCCTTGCTACGACCAGCGGCTGGAAGAATACCGCGTTGGCCTTGCGCCGCGCGATCATGACAACCAGGTTTATCATGGCGTCTCCTGGGCGCTGCTGGGCGAGGAAGATGAGCATAGCGACATCCCCGCCCAGATTGACGCCGTGCTGCGCGATTGCGGCATCAAGGACATCGTCAGCCTCGATCATCGCATGCCGATGGAGTTTTGCGACGACTGCGGCGCGCCGCTTTTCCCAACGGCGGACGGCGAACTCGTCCACGCCGAAATACCGGAGCAGGCCGACGCCATGCCCACCACCCTGCACTGATGCGTAAAAATCGGAAAACAGCGCGCGCAAGAAACTCTTCGCCAGACGCCGACTGGCTTGCGCGCAGCCTTGCCGCCGTTTGGCATCCCTGCACGCAGATGCAACAGCATGCGGCGCAGGGCGCGGACGCCCTGCCGCTGATTCCCATCGAACGCGGAGAAGGCGCGTGGCTTTACGACTTTTCCGGCAATCGCTATCTGGATGGCGTCAGCTCCTGGTGGGTCAATCTGTTTGGTCACGCCAACCCGCGCATCAACGCCGCCTTGAAAACGCAACTGGAGACATTGGAACACGTCATGCTGGCGGGCTTTACGCATCGTCCGGCGATCGAGCTTGCCGAGCGGCTGCGGGCGCTGACCGATGGCGTGCTGGGGCATGCCTTTTATGCTTCCGATGGCGCGTCCGCCACGGAAATTGCGCTCAAGATGAGTTTTCATTACTGGAAAAACCACGGCAAGGCGCAAAAGAACCGCTTTCTCTGTCTTTCTGGCAGTTATCACGGCGAGACGATAGGCGCGCTGGCCGTCACGGATGTCGCCCTGTTCCGGGACGCCTACGCGCCGCTCACGCGCGCCGCCGACACCGTGCCCTGTCCAGACGCGCGGCTGGCGAGGGCGGATGAAACCGCCGCGGATGTCGCGCGTCGCGCAGCGCAGTGTCTTGAGGCAAAACTGACGACGGAAAGTGAACACATCGCCGCCCTCATCCTCGAACCCCTGGTGCAAGGCGCGGCGGGGATGGTGATGTACGACCCCGAATACCTGCGCCTGGCGCGCGCCCTTTGCGACCGTTGCCAGGTGCATCTGATTTGCGATGAAATCGCCGTGGGCTGCGGGCGTACCGGCACTTTTTTCGCGCATGAACAGGCGAACATCCGCCCCGATCTGCTGTGTCTTTCCAAGGGCATTTCCGGCGGCTATCTGCCGCTTTCCATCGTGCTTTGTCGCGATGAGATTTTTCAGGCGTTCTATGATGAACGGACTACCCGCGGCTTCCTGCATTCCCACTCCTACACGGGCAACCCCCTCGCCTGCCGCGCCGCGCTGGCGACGCTGGATATTTTCAGGCAAGATGACGTGCTCCGCGCCAATATCGAGCGCGCGCGCAAGTTGTACGCCGCGCTCGCGCCCGTCGCCCAACACGAAAACGTCCGCCACCTGCGCCAGCGCGGCATGATCCTGGCGTTCGACGTGGCAACGGACGATCCCGCCTTCCCCCGCCGCTTCTACCGCGCCGCGCTGGAAAACGCCGTCCTGACGCGCCCTTTGGGCAACACGATCTACCTGATGCCGCCTTACATCCTCGACGACGAGGAAATCGCGCATCTGGGCGCCGCCGTGCAAAGGGCGTTGTTTACAACGTGCGGCAAAAAGTAAAACCTCTCGCCTACCCTTACTCATTACGCCACAATGAAAATATTTATGTTGTTTAAGTTACTGACGGCTGTGTAATTGCACCCAGTGGGATTTCCACTTTTTGACGCGTTCTCTGTGTCCCTGATAATATCGCGGATGTTGTGTCATTCATCAATCAAGGAGGGGTGTAATGAAGGTCGAAACTTTTTTGTTTGGCAACGTGGAGGTGAATCCGGAGCAGATCATCGAGTTCCCGCAAGGGCTGGTGAGCTTCGAGAACGACAGGCGCTTCATGTTGATTCATGAAACCAACGTCGGTCCGCAGCCGGTGAGTTTTACCCTGCAATCCCTGGATTCGCCGCATGTGGCCTTCCAGATCATCGAACCCGCCGCGCTGGGTTTTACCTACGAACTGGAACTGAGCGACGCGGAAACCGCTCTGCTGGGGCTTGCCAACTCTGCCAACGTCAGTGACGTGGTGGTGTTGATGATCCTTTTCAAGCAGGAAAACGGCGCGACCGTCGGCGTGGGCGCGAATCTGCGCGCGCCGCTGGTAATCAACACCAAGGCCCGGCGCGGACTGCAAAAACTGCTGCCCAAGCTGCGTCCCAATGTCGTGCTCTCCAATCTGAGCGCCGCCGCCTGATCCTGGCCGCTGCCTCGTAAAGCCCGGCCTCCGTTGGCGGAAGCCGGGCTTTTTCTGTGCATACAGCAACGGGCGTTTGATTTCCTGCTGGCGTCCGCTGGCGGAATCGGGTTAAATTCCTCCTTTCGATTTTTTCCATAACAACAACACGGAGTCACACCATGAGCAACAAGGGACAACTTTTACAAGATCCATTTCTCAACGCCTTGCGGCGCGAGCACGTTCCCGTTTCCATCTATCTGGTCAATGGCATCAAATTGCAGGGGCAGATCGAGTCGTTCGATCAATATGTCGTGCTTTTGAAGAACACGGTCACCCAGATGGTCTATAAACACGCCATTTCCACGGTGGTTCCCGCGCGTTCGGTGACGCTGGCGCAGGTCGGGACGCAGGGCGTCGAAGAAGAATAGCGTTCGTGGAACCGCCGCTTTTCCCGCATGTTTGAGCGACCCGCCCCTGGTGATCGGGCTGTGCTGGTACAGCTCGATTTTGGCGAAGCGGATATTGCCGAGCGTCTGGAGGAATTGCGTCTGCTGACCCAATCGGCGGGCGGCACGGTGTGCGCCGAGGTGAGCGGTCGCCGCCAGAGTCCGGACGCGCGTACTTTCGCCGGCAAGGGCAAGGCGGAGGAAATCGCGGCGGCGCGCGCCGCCGCCAATGCCGATCTGGTCGTCTTCAACCACGATCTTTCGCCGGTGCAGTTGCGAAATCTGGAGCGTTTGCTGGAATGCCGGGTGATCGACCGCACCAGCCTGGTTCTGGATATTTTCGCCCTGCGCGCGCAGAGCGCCGAAGGGAAATTGCAGGTGGAACTGGCGCAACTGGAATACCTTTCCACCCGGCTGGTGCGCGGCTGGACGCATCTGGAACGGCAACGCGGCGGCATTGGCCTGCGCGGGCCGGGGGAAAAGCAGCTGGAAACCGACCGCCGCCTGTTGGGCAAGCGCGTCAAGACGCTGAAAGAGCGCATGGCGCGGCTCTCCCGCCAGCGCGGCGTGCAAAGAAGCGCGCGCCTGAGAGGCGATACGCTGAATGTTTCCCTGGTGGGCTACACCAATGCGGGCAAATCCACCCTGTTCAACGCGCTAACCCATGCCAAGGTCTATGCGGCGGATCAGCTTTTCGCCACCCTGGACGCCACTTCGCGCAAGCTCTGGCTGGAAGGCGCGGGCAACGTGGTGCTTTCCGACGCCGTGGGCTTCATCCGTGACCTGCCGCATTCCCTGGTGGCGGCGTTCCGGGCGACGCTGGAAGCGACGGCGGACGCGGATTTGTTGCTGCATGTGGTCGATAGCGCCAGCGCCGCGCGCAACGAGCAGCGCGCGGCGGTCGACCGGGTGCTTGCCGAAATCGGCGCGGGCGCGGTGCCGCAGACGCTCGTCTGGAACAAGGTGGATTTGACGGGTGTTCTTCCCGCAGCGGAGCGGGATGACTATGGTAGAATCCGCAGCGTCAAATTGAGCGCGCGCACGGGCGCGGGTTTGCCCTTGCTGCGCGCGGCGTTGGGCGAATGCGCCAAAAACAGGTTGCGTAACCTGCCGGGCGCGTCTTATGAATCTTGAAGTTTCTGACGGAAAAATCCATACATGATCCTCTCTGGCTTAGTCGGCATTTTCATGTCCACGAACGACCCGCAATGGGGCAATAACGGCGGAGGACGTCGTCCGCCCAATCCGCCCGACTTCGATGAACTCTGGAACGACCTGAAGGATTGGCTCGGTTTTCCTTCCGGCGACAAAGGGAAGGAAAAGCGGCGCAACAGCGGCAACGGCGCTGGCGGCGGCAAGGAAGATGCGCCGAGGGTGGACCCGCGCCTGCTGATTTCCATCGTGATTGGCCTGGCCCTGGTGGTGTGGGCGGCTTCCGGCATTTATATCGTCGATGCCTCGCAGCGCGGACTGGTGCTGCGGTTCGGCAGGCATGTGGAAACCACGCAGCCCGGTCTGCAATGGCGCCTGCCCTATCCTTTCGCCACGCATGAAATCGTCAATGTGTCGGAGGTGCGCTCGCTGACCATCGGCTATCGCGGCGACGCGCGCAACAAGAACAACAAGGAATTGAAGGAATCGTTGATGCTCACCAGCGACGAAAACATCATCGACGTCCAGTTTGCCGTGCAGTACCGGATCAAGGACGCGGTCTTCTACCAGTTCAAGAATCGCGATCCGGCGGCGGCGGTGATGCAGGTGGCGGAAACGGCGGTGCGCGAAGTGGTGGGGAAGCGGACGATGGACGTGGTCATCAACGAGGAACGTACCGCGGTCACCGAGCGGGTCAGCCAGTTGATGCAGGAAATCCTCGACCGTTACGAAACGGGCATAGAGATTTCCAAGGTCACCATGCAGAACGCCCAGCCGCCCGAACAGGTGCAGGCCGCGTTCGAGGACGCGGTGAAAGCGGTGCAGGACAAGACCCGCCAGGAAAACGAAGGCCAGGCGTACTACAACGACAAGGTGCCAAAGGCCGAAGGCCAGGCGGCGGTCATACTGGAAGAGGCAAGGGCCTATAAGGAACGCATGATCGAAACCGCGACAGGTGACGCCAGCCGCTTTTCCCAGATTCTCGCCGAATACGCCAAGGCGCCGGCCGTCACCCGGCAGCGCCTGTACCTGGAAACCCTGCAACAGGTCTACGCCAACACCAGCAAGGTGATGGTCGATGCCAAGGGACAGGGCAACTTGCTGTACCTGCCGTTGGATCAGTTGATGCAGACGGGAGCGGGCGGCACGCTGGCGCGCGGCGCGAACGGCGGCGCGCCGGGAAGCGCGTCCTCGTCGTCGCAACGGCCGGAGGAAACCACCAGATCGCCCGCCGCGGGAAGCGGCGTCACCCGTGGCGAGCTTAGCCGTGAGCGGGAGGCGCGCTGAGCAAGAAATTAGCGGCAGCCCTTCAGGGCTGCCGGTCTAACGTCATTGGGAAGGGGTTTCTCTCCCCTCCCCAATGGCTACGGTCGAAACCCCGGCCTTCAGGCCGGGGTCTCAACC
>JAITRP010000095.1 GCA_031288305.1 Zoogloeaceae bacterium | reverse complement strand
TTGCCAATGCCTTGCTTTTCATTCCCTTTTCACCCATCGGGCGTCCCTCCTTTATCGGCTATGACCCGCTCTACTGCCCGCTTTGCGCCAGTTTACCCGGGGCAATCGAGGAAAATGGGTTCAATGACTTGTGATTCTGGGGCATTCGGTTCTGTTGTTGTCATCGCCTCTTCCACGCCCGCCGTCAACCGTTCCGCGAGCAGAAAGCGCGAATCATACGCCTGCCCGGTTTTCATGTGTAAATACGCGCGGAGAGAGTGGGTGCGATCCAAAGAGGAGGAAGTCAAGGTGACGTCGATCTCCAATAGGTATGCCGTTGCTGGTTTCTCAAGGCTGAGCATGGCTTGGCGATCAGGGAAAGTGCGGTTGTCTTCCCCCCTGAGAAGGGGGGGTTGCGGCGGTTCAGCTTGTATCGCTTGGCGCCTCTTTCCACTGCCGCAAACCCCTCCCCCTTGTCAAGGGAGGGAGCGTGACGGCGCTTCGTCCTAGACGATTTTTCCTCCACTTCGGATCGCACTCCGGGGAGAGTCAGCAGCTTTGCGCCGGGGAAAATCACCGTTATAATTGTGATTTTTCCGAGATCGTTTCATGCCCCCTGTTCGCTCCGCTTTCGTTGCCGGAAACTGGAAGATGAATGGCGCGTTGGCGGCCAATGCGGCGTTGCTGGAAAAGTTGCGCGCGGGGTTGCCGCAGCGCAAAACGGCGGAAATTGCGGTTTTCCCGCCGTTTCCCTATCTGGATCAGGTTGCCCGGTTGCTTTCCGGTTCCATGCTCTTTCTTGGGGCGCAGGATGTCAGCGAGCGCGCAGCGGGCGCTTATACTGGCGAAGTGGCGGCTTCTATGCTGGCCGATTTTGGCTGCCGTTACGTGCTGGTTGGGCATTCGGAGCGTCGTGCGTTGCATGGCGAGACGAATGCGTTGGTCGCGCGGAAGTTCGGCGCGGCGCAATCCGCTGGCATGACGCCCATCCTGTGCCTGGGAGAAACCCGGGAAGAGCGGCAGGCCGGCAGCACACTGGAAGTCGTGTTCCAGCAGTTGGACGCGGCGCTTTCCCTGCATGGCGTGGCGGCGTTTGCCAACGCCGTGTTGGCCTACGAGCCGATCTGGGCCATCGGCACTGGTCTTACGGCCACGCCGGAGACGGCGCAAGGCGTGCATCAGGCGTTGCGGCAGCGCGTGGCAAAAGATGATCTTGCGGTGGCGGCGGATCTGCGCATTCTGTATGGCGGAAGCGTAAAAGCGGCCAACGCGGCGGCATTGTTCGCCCAGCCCGACATCGACGGCGCCCTGGTCGGCGGCGCGGCTTTGGATGCCGATGAATTCCTGGCGATTTGCCGGGCGGCGTAGGCGGCAAAAAGTAACCCCCGCTTTTTGCCGGTTCCGTCAGCAAAAAGGACAGGCGAAGCTTGCTTTGCCTTCAAACTCAAGATAGACCGGCAAAAAGTGGTTTTTTGCTTTTTGCCGCACACATGAAGGATTTGGTGATGAACTGGTTGTTTCTGGTGTTGATGGTACACATCCTGGCGGCGCTGGGCATTATCGGCCTGGTGCTGATGCAGCACGGCAAGGGCGCGGACATGGGCGCGGCCTTTGGCAGCGGCGCTTCCGGCAGTCTCTTTGGCGCTTCCGGCTCCGCGAATTTCCTGAGCCGCAGCACGGCGGTGCTGGCGGCGGTGTTTTTCCTGACCAGCTTGGGATTGTCGCATCTGTTTTTCAGCGCGCCCAAAAGTTCTGGCAGCATCATGGAGGGTGTTGTACAATCCGCGCCGCCCGCCCCGACACAGCCCGCCGTTAACGAGGATCCGGCAACGGAAGACAAACCGCGGGATGCGGCGGCCTCCAGAGCCGACCATATTCCCCAGTGAAAGACACGCGGGAAAGAATTGCAGGAAGGAGGGTGACGCAAGGCGACGCGCCGGATTGTCGCATCGCGCGAGGTTCCATGCCGACGTGGTGAAATTGGTAGACACGCTATCTTGAGGGGGTAGTGGCGCAAGCTGTGCGAGTTCGAGTCTCGCCGTCGGCACCAAGAGGAGGGGGAAGCGTCAAAAGGTGGGAAACCACTTTTTGCCGGTTCGGTTCGCAAAGAAGGACAGGCAAGTCCTGCCCTTTTTGGAGCAGGAAGGCAACGCAACCCCAAGGTCGGATGGGCTTGCGCTCCGCAAAGGGTTTTGCGTTGGTTGGCAGGATGCAAGCCCAAGACAAACCGGCAAGAAGCAAGGTTTTACTTTTTGGCGCCCTGAACATGATTGTCCGTTTTTTGCTCGACAGACGCGATTGGCTATGCTGACAAATTATTTCCCGGTTTTGCTGTTCGTCCTCGTGGGCCTGCTCATCGGCGTCCTGCCGGTGGTTCTGGGCTGGTTCATCGCGCCGCAGCGTCCGGACGCGGAAAAGCTTTCGGCCTACGAATGCGGCTTCGGGGCCTTTGACGACGCGCGCATGAAGTTCGACGTGCGCTATTACCTGATGGCCATCATCTTCATCCTCTTCGATCTGGAAATCGCCTTTCTCTTTCCCTGGGGCGCGGTGTTCCAGGAAATGGCGGCAAGCGAGAACATGCGGCTTTTCGGCTTCATCGAGGCGCTGACGTTCCTGCTCATCATCCTGGTCGGGGATGCCTATGCCTGGGCCAAGGGCGCGCTGGATTGGGAGTAAACGATGTCGATAGAAGGCATATTGGAACAGGGTTTCGTCACCACATCGGCGGATGCGCTGATCAATTACGTGCGCACTGGCTCCATATGGCCGGTGACCTTCGGACTTGCCTGCTGCGCGGTGGAGATGATCCACGCCGGCTGCGCCCGCTACGACCTTGACCGCTTCGGCATCCTCTTCCGCCCCTCGCCGCGCCAATCCGACGTGATGATCGTGGCGGGCACGCTGACCAACAAGATGGCCTCCGCGCTGCGCAAGATCTACGACCAGATGGCGGAGCCGCGCTGGGTGATCTCCATGGGATCCTGCGCCAACGGCGGCGGCTATTACCATGATTCCTACGCCGTGGTGCGCGGCTGCGACCGCATCGTGCCCGTCGACATCTATGTGCCCGGCTGTCCGCCAACGGCGGAAGCTCTGATCTACGGCATCCTCCAGTTGCAGAACAAGATCCGCCGCACATCCACCATCGCCCGCTGAATTTTCTCCTGTCCGCAACCATGACCGCCAAGCTCACGACCCTCCGCCAGCGTTTGGAAACCTGTCTGGGCGAGCGTGTCGCAAGGCTTTCCCTGGCGCAAGATGAACTCAGCCTTGAGATCGCCGCCGCCGATTATGAATCAGTCATGCGCGATCTGCTCCTTCGTCCAGAACTGGATTTTGCGCAATTGATCGACTTGTGCGGCGTGGATTATTCGACCTACAAGGAAGGCGGGAAGGGGCGGCGCTTTGCCGTGATCGTGCATTTGCTTTCGCTTGCCCACAACTGGCGCTTGCGCGTGCGGGTGTTTGCGGAAAATGACGATTTCCCGCTCTTGCCTTCCCTGACCCCGTTGTGGACTTCCGCCAACTGGTATGAGCGCGAGGCGTTCGATCTGCTCGGCATCGTGTTCGAGGGGCATGAGGATTTGCGCCGCATTCTCACCGATTACGGTTTCGTGGGGCATCCGCTGCGCAAGGATTTTCCGCTTTCCGGGCATGTGGAAATGCGCTACGACGAAAAGGAAGGGCGTGTCGTCTATCAGCCGGTAAGCATCGCCCCGCGTGAAGTTGCGCCGCGCATCCGGCGCGAACCCGGTTATGGAGGGGCGCATGACTGAAATTCGCAATCACACCCTGAACTTCGGCCCGCAGCACCCGGCGGCGCACGGGGTGTTGCGGCTGGTGCTGGAGATGGACGGCGAAGTGGTGGAACGCGCCGACCCGCATATCGGCCTCTTGCATCGCGGCACGGAAAAGCTGGTGGAGACGCGCGCCTGGGCGCAGTCCGTGCCCTACATGGATCGCCTGGATTATGTTTCCATGATGTGCAACGAGCACGCCTATTGCCTGGCCGTGGAAAAGCTCCTGGGCATCGAGGCGCCGGAGCGCGCGCGCCATATCCGCACGATGTTCGACGAGGTAACGCGGCTTCTGAATCATCTGCTGTGGATCGGCTGTCACGGGCTGGACGTGGGGGCGATGACCATGACCCTCTATACCTTCCGCGAGCGCGAAGACCTGATGGATGCCTATGAGGCGGTCTCCGGGGCGCGGATGCACGCCGCTTATTACCGTCCCGGCGGCGTCTGCCGCGACCTGCCCGACCGGATGCCGCAGTACCGGGAATCGCCCTGGAAGAACAAGGCGGCGGTCAAGGCCTTCAACGAAAACCGGCAGGGGTCGCTCCTCGACTTTCTGGAAGATTTTACAAACCGTTTTCCCGCATGTCATGACGAATACCACACGCTTCTGACCGACAACCGCATCTGGAAACAACGGCTGGTCAATATTGGCGTGGTGTCTCCCGAACGCGCCAAGCAACTGGGCTTTACCGGCGCGATGCTGCGCGGTTCCGGCGTCGAATGGGATTTGAGGAAGAAACAGCCCTACGCCGCCTACGATAAAATGGATTTCGACATTCCGGTCGGGGTCAACGGCGATTGCTACGACCGTTATCTGGTGCGCATGGAAGAGATGCTGCAATCGAACCGCATCATCCGCCAGTGCGTCGATTGGCTGCGCGAGAACCCCGGCCCGGTGATTGCCGACAATTACAAGGTCGCCGCGCCGCCGCGTGAAGCGATGAAATCGAACATGGAGAGCCTGATTCACCATTTCAAGCTCTTTTCCGAAGGCGTTCACGTGCCGGAAGGCGAAGCCTACGCGGCCATCGAGCATCCCAAGGGCGAGTTCGGCATCTACGCCATTTCCGATGGCGCAAACAAGCCCTACCGTTTGAAGATCCGCGCCCCCGGTTTTGCGCATCTGGCGGCGATGGACGAAATGGCGCGCGGCCACATGCTGGCCGATGTCGTGACCATCATCGGCTCGCAAGACATCGTTTTCGGCGAGATCGACCGGTAACGAGCCATGAACGCGGCGCTTCTCCTCATCGGCCTCCAGGGCGATTCTCTCGACGGCGGCGCGCCATGCTTTCGCGGAGCGAGAAAATGACGGACATGGCATTGCGTTACCGGATTTCTCCCAAACTCCGGCAGGCCGCCGCAATGCTCATCGTGAAGAAGAGCCGGGCAATGAATCTCTATCAGCATCTTTTTAGCATCACGGCATCGCTGGGGTTCGCGGCGCTTGCCGTTGACATGTTCTCGCGCCGGGGATCAAGCTTTGCGCTGGAATTATTCGGCATGGTCTGCTTTGCCGCCTGTTTCCTGTTCTCATTCTTGCTCCAGATCTTCATGCACAGGAAAAACAGCGAAGGCGCCGCCGGGGAAGTTTCCCTGACGGTGGGAGAAGATGGAATTTCCTGCTCGCAGGCAGAAGGACAGGCACAAAGTCTTTTTCTCTGGTCGTATATTCTGGAAATTCGTGAAATTCGGGCGAAAAAGCGCGGGGATGACTGGTTGGCCATTCTGCTGAATAACCGTTCTTTGGGGCTGCTGACCGTCGTGCCTTTCTCCGCCTTCGCCGACGATGCCGCGCGGCAGGCGTTCGTAGACATGGTGAACGCGGGCATCGGGAAGGCGAAACAAACCCGGATTGAGGGAGCGCCCAATGACTGAAACCAAGGAAATGAGGAAATGGCGCACAACATGACCCACGCTTCCGTCAATTGTCCGAAAGAGAATTTCGGGGATCGCTTTCATTTGAGCGAAGCGACCCTGCAAAAATTCGACCGTGAGATCGCCAAGTATCCGGCGGGGCAGCGGCGTTCCGCCGTCATGGCCTGTCTGGCCTTGGCGCAGGAAGAAATCGGCTGGCTGCCGCCGGAAGCAATCGAGGCCGTGGCTGGCTATCTGCGCATCCCGCCGATTGCCGCCTTCGAGGTGGCGACCTTCTACAACCTGTACGACTTGAAGCCGGTGGGCAAATACAAGCTCACGGTGTGCACCAACCTGCCGTGCGCCCTTTCCGGCGCGTATCACGCGGCGGAATATGTAAAACAGAAACTGGGCATCGGTTTTAACGAGACCACGCCGGACGGCAAATTCACGCTGGTGGAAGGCGAGTGCATGGGCGCGTGCGGCGACGCGCCGGTCATGCTCGTAAACAATCGCCACATGTGCAGCTACATGACCCCGGAGAAGATCGACCAACTGCTGGAGGGCTGCGAATAATGGCAATCCTGGGCGCAATCCATCCGGTCTTGAGCGCCGGACTCAAAGGCAATCTCCCGCAAGGCTATGGCGAGGACGCGGGCTGGCGCTTGAAAGACTACGTCGCGCGCGGCGGCTATGAAGTGCTGAAAAAAATCCTCGCGGAAAAAAAGCCGCCGGAAGAGGTGATTGCCGAAATCAAGACATCCGTCCTGCGCGGGCGCGGCGGCGCGGGGTTTCCCACGGGTCTCAAGTGGAGCTTCATGCCGCGTTCCTTTCCCGGCGACAAATACCTGGTGTGCAACACCGACGAGGGCGAACCCGGCACCTTCAAGGATCGCGATCTCCTCCGCTACAACCCGCACGCGGTGATCGAGGGCATGGCCATCGGCGCGTACGCCATCGGCGCGAATCGCGGCTACAACTACATCCACGGCGAAATCCGGGAACTCTACAAACGCTTTGAAGACGCCCTGGAAGAAGCGCGCGCGGCGGGTTTTATTGGCGAAAACATCCTCGGTTCCGGCTTTTCCTTCGAGCTTTTCGCGCACCACGGCTATGGCGCGTACATCTGCGGCGAGGAAACGGCGCTCCTGGAATCCATCGAGGGCAAGAAGGGACAGCCGCGCTTCAAGCCGCCGTTTCCGGCCTCCTTTGGTCTCTATGGCAAACCCACGACCATCAACAACACGGAAACCCTGGCCTCCATCCCCTTCATTCTCAAGATGGGCGGCGAAGCCTTCCTGAATCTGGGCAAGGCCAACAACGGCGGCACGAAACTCTTTTCCGTCTCCGGGCATGTGAATCGCCCCGGCAATTACGAAGTCCCGCTCGGCACGCCCTTTGCCCAACTCCTGGAACTCGCGGGCGGCGTGCGCGGCGGCAGGAAGCTGAAGGCGGTGATTCCCGGCGGCTCTTCCGCCCCGGTGCTGCCCGCCGAAATCATCATGGAATGCGCGCTGGATTACGATTCCATCAGCAAGGCCGGTTCCATGCTCGGTTCCGGCGCGGTAATCGTCATGGATGAGACCACCTGCATGGTGAAGGCGCTGGAGCGGCTCTCCTATTTCTATCACGAGGAATCCTGCGGCCAATGCACGCCCTGCCGGGAAGGCACGGGCTGGCTGTATCAGGTCGTACATCGCATTGAAAACGGGGAAGGGCGTTCCGACGACCTGGAAACCCTCGCGCACATAGCGGGCAATATCGGCGGACGCACGATCTGCGCCCTGGGCGACGCCGCCGCCATGCCGGTACAAAGTTTTGTCCGGCATTTCCGGGACGAATTTTTGCACCACATCGAACACAAAACCTGCCTCGTGCCGAAGGAAACGCAGTGGGCGGGCAGCGGGTTTTATACGGTGGATAGAGCAAGAAATTAGCGGCAGCCCTTCAGGGCTGCCGGTCTAACGTCATTGGGAAGGGGTTTCTCTCCCCTCCCCAATGGCTACGGTCGAAACCCCGGCCTTCAGGCCGGGGTCTCAACC
>JAITRP010000087.1 GCA_031288305.1 Zoogloeaceae bacterium | reverse complement strand
GGTTGAGACCCCGGCCTGAAGGCCGGGGTTTCGACCGTAGCCATTGGGGAGGGGATGCAAACCCCTTCCCAATGACGTTAGACCGGCAGCCCTGAAGGGCTGCCGCTAATTTCTTGCTTCGTGTTTTTTCGTGAAACCGTCCCGCGAGACCATGCGGGATGGTTTCGGCCATTCGGAGCCGGTTGCCGCCATCCAGTTCCGGGAACTTGTCTTCGTCATATATCCATGTCCAGGAGATACGAACTCAGACCCTTGCCGTGCATGTCCTGCGAAAGCGTCCTGGTAACCCCACCGCCAAGGGCGTCATGCATGACGAAATTCAGGGCGCCCAACTGGGGAAGCTCATGGCGTGTGACGCCCCCCTTGACGATGTCGCAAAACCAGGCTTTCACCTTTTCGGCGGTTACCTTTTCCGCAAGCAGCGGATAATCCTTCATGTCATAGGCAATGAGGGAAAGGTTGGAAATGTTCCCCTTGTCGCCGGTGCGCGAATGCGCGATGTCCCACAGTTTCATTTTTCCGCCTCCTTGTAGATGACCCTGGCGCCGGTGTCGTCGCGGTCGATGAGCAACGAGGCGATGGAAACGATCTCGCGGACGCCTTGCTCGGCGCCGCAGCCGCCCGCGGGGCCATTGACGTAAAGCGTTTCCACCTCCTGGCCGATACGGGAAGCGGAAACCCTGTCCTTCACGCGCGCCGCGACCCTCAGACGCACCTCTTCGGGTTCCCTGTGGCCGCGGTTGTGATTCCAGTAGATCGAATTGAGGCCGATGAAATCGATTTTGATTTCGTCGATCGGGATTTTGCGCAGCTCCAGCCTTTTTCGTATTGTCTCGGCGGCGACCCTGGCCCGCGCGAGACAGCCCGGTCCGCCATAGCCGATCGAACCATCGCCGATGAAAGAGTCCCTGTAGCCCACCGAAACCTTCAAGGTCCGCGTGCGCGGCTTGCCCGATCCGCCGCGGACTTCGACCTTGTCCGGACCGGTTTCTTCGAACGTGACTCGCGAAAAGTCCGCCACCACGTCAGGCGTCAGGTAATTGGCCGGGTCGTGCAGCTCGTAGAGCATCTGCTCGGTACAGGTGTGACGGTTGACCACGCCTCCCGAACCGGGAACCTTGGTGACGAAGAAATCGCCATTTTCGGCGCATTCGACGAGCGGGAATCCCAGAAGATGCGGATCGGGAACATCCTTCTTGCCGGGATCGCCGTAATAGCCGCCCGACACCTGGCCGGCGCATTCGAGCAGGTGCCCGACCAGCGTGCCTTTCCCCAGCATGACCCAGTCATCCATCTTCCAGCCGAATTCATGGATCAGCGGCGCCATGTAGATCGCCGGATCGGCCACGCGGCCAGTAATGACGATGTCGGCGCCTTCTTCAAGCGCCTTCACGATGCCTTCGACGCCGAGGTACACATTGGCGGAAATGACTTCGCCCGCCAGTTCCCTGAGCGGCCGCCCGGTTTCCCAGATTTCGCTTTCCTGGTATTTGCCGAGCCTGTCGAAAACGTCGTCGCCCAGCACCGCAGCGATCCTGAGCGGCGCGGCGCCATGTCTCTTGGCGATGGCGGCGCAGACTTCGGCCGCCGATTCGGGATTGGCGGCGCCCATGTTGGTGATTACCTTGACCTTGTGCTTGAACGCCATTGGAATGACCTGTTCCATGCGGTATTCCAGAAGGTTGTTGTAGCCTTTCGCGGGGTCCTTCAGCCTGGCCTGCTGGGCGATGGCGATGGTGCGCTCGGCCAGGCATTCGAAGCCGATGTAGTCGAGATGGCCTTTCTCGATGAGTTCCAGCGCGGGCTCAAGCCTGTCTCCGGCGTATCCCGCGCCGCTGCCGATACGGATTGTTTTCATTTGGTTTGGCTCCTTGTCTCAAATTCTGATCGACCCAATGCCCATGGCAACGATCAGCATGACGATGGTGACCGCGAAGGCATAGGGAATGGTTTTCTTCTGGTGCTCGCCGAACTCGACGCCGGCGAGACCGACAAGCAGGAAGGTGGCGGGCGTCAGCGGCGATACCGGAAAACCCGTGGTCATCTGGCCGAGAATCGCGGCTCTGGCTACATTGACGCCTTCCACGCCGAAGCTGCTGGCGGTATTGGCGAGTACCGGAAGGACGCCGAAGTAAAAGGAATCGGGATCGAAGAGCAGCGACGCCGGCATGGCGATGACGCCGGTAATCAGCGGGAAGAAACTTCCGGCCGAATCCGGGATGATCGACACCAGCGCCGCGGACATGGCCTTGATCATGCCCGTGCCGCCCATGATGCCCGTGAAGGCACCTGCGGCGAAGAGCACCGAGGCCATCATGATTGCCGACTTGGCGTGCGTGTCGACGCGTTCCTTCAGGACGCCCGGATTGCGATAGTTGATGAGGACGGCCAGCACGAACGCGAGCATGAAGATGACTTGCGGCGCGAACTTTCTGGACAGTACGATGAGACACACGATGGTGACGATGATGAGCGCCACGTTGACCGGGAAAAGCCTGAGCCGCAGAAGTTTTTGCTGTTCTTCGCCCAGTTCCTCCCGGATGGCGGTGATGCCGGCGCCCTGCGGATTGGCGGCGCTCAACCGGCTTTTTTCCGCCTTTCCAAGCAGGAAGGCGAAGAACAACACGGTCATCAAACCGGCCACGACGGGAACGATCATGGGATTGAAGAGCGTCATGACGTCCATCTCCAGCGCCGTGGCCGCGCGGATGGTCGGGCCGCCCCAGGGCACGATGTTCATCGTGCCCGCCGACAGGGCAACGATGGTGGCCAAGGTCGTCCTTTTCATGCCAACGGCGTCGTACAGCGGCAGGAGCGGCGGAATGCAGATGAGAAAGGTCACGGCGCCCGATCCATCGAGATGCACGATCATTGCCAGAATGCTCGTGCCCAGCGCGATCTTCACCGGATCGGTGCCGACGACCCTGAGAATGCGGTCAATGATCGGCCTGAAAGTCCCGGCGTCGGTGAGAATGCCGAAAAACAGGATCGAAAAGACGAACATCACGCCCGTCGGCGCTACCGTACCGATGCCCGTGGCAATGAACTTGCCGATGTCGGAAGCGATGAAAGCCGCTTTGCCGTCCGCCATTGGCGCGAAAAAGGACGCGATGAAACCCGCGACAACCGGAACCGCGACCAGCGCGACGACCGGCGCGGCCTTCTTGGTCATGATCAGGGCGAGCATGCCAATGACCGCGACAAAACCGAGAAATGCCAACATGTTTCTTGTCTCCGTTATAATTGTTCATGGCTCTGCAAAGGCAACTAACGTGCCAAATAGAGTCTGGAACAACGCAAACATCGACACCCCCAATAATATCGCCGTGTTTACGAACATCAAGACTGTCCGGCCATCACGGATTTCAACGGGAAGGATTCCAGAAAACTGGAAATTTTTTTAAGAAACTGGAAATTTTCCGCATGAATCATTCATGGCGAAAAAATGAATCCGTCAAGGGCGCATACCACTTACCGGAATCAAATCTTTCTGGGTTCATGCCAAAAGGCGGCTGGCAAAATTCAACGGCAGCGCCAGATACACTTTTCTCAAGGAATATAAATTTCGGCTCAACCATTGATACAATGACCCGTGTTAAAGTTGTTTCGTGAACGCCCGCTCTGGCCGTGTTTGCTTCCCGGCACTCCTTCAATAATGAAAACGCCGCCGATATTTATCCACGGAAGTTTCAATCACACAACAGGATGGAGGATGGTGATAAACAAGGAAGTCCGCGCCTTATTCGACGCCATGTCCGAAGGAATTGTGTATATCGATCATGACGGACGTATCGTTTTCGTCAACAGGGCCTATCGCCGTTTCCTCGAAATGGAGAATCACATCAACCCCGATCAACGGGTGGAAGGTCTTTATCTCAGGGAACTCCGGCCCAATGCCCAGCTTCCCGATGTCGTGAAAAACGAACTCCCCGTACTGCACGTCCCCCGCAAGGAACAAACGGACATATATTTCGTCAACATGTATCCGGTTTCCATTGACGGCAAGATCGTCGGCGGTCTGTCGGTCGTCACCTTCATTGAAGAAGCCAGGAACTTCAAACCGGAGATCGAATCCTTCATCCAGGATGGCAAGCAGAACAGCCGCCCCGAGGAAATACAAAGAAAGGTTCCCCACACCTTCGCGTCGATCACCGCCGTGGCGCCGCTTTCCATGGCCGTCAAGCGCATGGCCATGCGCATCGCCGATACGGACGCCACGGTGCTTCTGGAATCCGAGAGCGGCACCGGCAAGGAACTGTATGCGCAGGCCATACACAACGCCTCGCGGCGGCGCGACAGCATGTTTTTGGCCATCAACTGCGCCAACTTCAGCAAGGACATTCTCGAATCGGAACTTTTCGGTTATGAAGACGGCGCTTTTACCGGCGCCAGGAAGGGCGGCAAGAAGGGGTTTTTCGAAGCCGCTCACGGCGGAACCGTCTTTCTGGATGAAGTTTCCGAAATGGAACTCTCGCTTCAGGCAAAGCTCCTCCGCGTTCTCCAGGAGCACCGGGTCCGCCGCATCGGCGGCGTCGAGGAAATCAGCGTCGATGTTCGCATCATTGCCGCCTGCAACGCGGATCTTTTGCACTGCGTGGAAGAAAGAAAATTCCGCAATGACCTGTATTTTCGCCTTAACGTATTTCCGCTGCGCATACCCGCCCTCAGGGAACGCACAGAAGAAATTTCCTTGCTTGCCAAGGACATTCTTGCGGACATGTCCCGGCGGCTGAAACAGAAGATCACGATCAACGACCAGGCCATGAAATGCCTCATGGCCTATCATTGGCCAGGCAACATCAGGGAACTTCGCAACGTCCTCGAATTCTCAAGTTACCTGACCGTCGATGGAATCATCGACATCTCCCACCTGCCCGAAAACTGCACCAGTTTCGCGCAAAGCGATCTTCCGCAAGGATTGGCCGCCAAGGTACGGGCTTTTGAAAGGGAGGAAATTTCAAAGCTGCTTCACAAATACGGCAGCGATACGCGGGGCAAGCAAAAAGCCGCCAACATCCTGGGAATTTCTCTGGCGACGCTGTACAACAAACTGGGGATAGTCTCAGAAAACGGAAAATAAAGCACACTAAGAGCCTATTTCATCAGGCCGGTAGCGCGCCAGGTGATGATGCCGCAGGCGAGGCGCGGCATGGCAATGAAAGTCCGGGGGAGTCTCTCCCGGCGCGCGAGGATCCGGCGAAAGCGA
>JAITRP010000072.1 GCA_031288305.1 Zoogloeaceae bacterium | reverse complement strand
CGGTCTAACGTCATTGGGAAGGGGTTTCTCTCCCCTCCCCAATGGCTACGGTCGAAACCCCGGCCTTCAGGCCGGGGTCTCAACCTTCGCACCGCCCTGAAGGGCGGGGTTTCAAACCGGAGTTAGTTTTACGATGATGTAATCGTCTTGCCCATAGAGCGGCAGGCCGTCGAGCACTACGTGGTTCAACGGATAGCTGCCGCCGTCATATTCGAGCAGCCCATTCGCCAGGGAGCGATGCATGGCGTCTCATGCCTTGTCGCTTTCCGCCATGTAAAGTCCAGGCTCCTCGAAATAGCGAACCTCAATTTCCTTGAGTAGTGCCAAGCGATCCGCATCGCTCTGTTTGACGAGAAGGGCGGCTACATCGTCGTCCGACAGCGCGAAGTGAACACCAAGGCAAGACATGAAAATCTCCAGAGAAGTCTGACACGAAAGTTCCCAAGGCGCGCCACTCACGGCGCGTCCCGCTGGAGCGCAAGATGTTGGGCGATGACCTGCGACAATGCAAGGACAAGAGGATTCAAGTTCGTGAGCCGCGAATGGGAGCAAAACGTTGGCCTGGACGAATGGGATCAGGTGACTTCCTGATCCCATGAGGACCAGCGCCACTTGTCGGTGGCGGTGTAACCGAACCGGTTGGCCAATGCGGTGATTGCAGCGGCAGTGCCTTCGATGCTTCCTTCGTCCCAGTTGTCCCACTCGAACTTGAGCTTGACGCCATTTTTCTTCAGACGGACACTTCCATAGTCGATCCAGGCGTCAAAGCCAGCGTACTCAAAGACTTTTTCCCAACCTTCACTCTGGAGAGAAAGTATCAATTCATTGAATTCATCGGTCGGGATGTCCTGAATGGTCGCCAAGCCACGGCGCTTGAACCGCCACTTGGCGAATCTGCGGATTTTAGCGGCAATGGCCTTCTTCATTTTCAGTCCCACGATCATTTTTTTTGCGCCAATAATAACCTCAATTGCCGACGCGGCGGTGATCGTCACGGAAAGTCCGCCGT
This sequence comes from Zoogloeaceae bacterium, assembly GCA_031288305.1. Classification (GTDB taxonomy): domain Bacteria; phylum Pseudomonadota; class Gammaproteobacteria; order Burkholderiales; family Rhodocyclaceae; genus Azovibrio. The sequence continues at coordinate 5,590 of JAITRP010000072.1, read as the reverse complement.
TGGCGTCGTATTCCAGTTCGACGTCTTCCGCGATGTCCAAGCGTTATCCTCTTTTGCGGCTAACGCCTGGACCAAGACGCGCCGCGAAGCGGCATCGGCTTGAATGAATTGTTGGCCGCCACTAACAGCATTGAAGAACAAGCCACGGATTACTGAAGTCGCCAGAACGAGCGGATTGTTCGCGGATCCAATAGTAAAGCGTTCCACTGTCTCCCCACATGACGTCAAGGTCATCATCCGAGTCAAACTGAAACAATAGTTTCCATTCAATCGCTCCATCCTGGAGCGATTGCGCACGCGGATCGTCGTAGCCAGATGCGTCTCCGCAGTACAGTCCATTGCTTGCAAGCTGACATTCGAGCTCCATATGGTCACCCTGCACGGGGTCTGGAAAACCGGATATCTGATGCTTTGGCTTTCCCTTATACGGAAGATCGACAAACTCCGCGTACCGCTCTTCTTCTGCATCCGTTGGTTCCAAAGCCGCGACAGACCCACGCCGGCAAGAGGGATACGAATCGACGCCGCGGAATCCAGCATGCTTGAAGGGTATGGACGAGTTCCCGGCTTGATCTGTTGGTTCCAGGGGCTGTTCCAGGTCAGACACGTGCAAAACCGACCACGACCCACGGTCTTTGGGGTCGAATCCCCACGGTTCTTGCTCCATGTCATAAAAGAAAAGAAGAGCGCCCGTTGTCGGGAGCCAATCGATAGCCACAGCGCAATGAACCTCGGCAAGTGAAATTCTGGCCAGGAACGCGAGCTCGCGCCCTTCTTTCTCCGGCCACCCAACACCTGGAGGCAAGCATGGCTGGCCTCCAAAGTTTGAAAGCGATGGGTGGTCTTGCAGGATCACCTGAACCGCGGGCACCGCGAAATTGCTTGTCAATGCCGAAATGTCCCGCATTGGCGCCGCTTTACGCCCGGATTTGAACCGGTTGCCGGGAATATTGATCATGGCAGACTCCCTGATTGCATTTTTGAGCGCCATGTCGGGAACCAAACCCGCCACGCTACCCAAACGGTTGGATCGGCTACGTAATAAGCATCCTCAGTCACAACATCATAGCACATGCACAGTCATCTTTTCGCGCCAATAACCTCAATCCCCGGCGCGGCGGCAATCGTCACGGGAAGTCTGCCGTCGGCGTCGCCGTCGTATTCCACTTCGGCGTCTCCCGCGATGTCCAGGCGTTCGGCGTATTCGAGCGGCAGGGATGCGCCGGTGTAGAGTTTCAGCAGGTGACGCCCGATCCGGTTTTGGATGCGGAGCACGTAAAAGCGGCTGTCGTCCGGCGTCAGCGCGTGGGTGATCTTGAGGCCGGAGGCGATGTGGCGGGTTTTGCCGATGGAAAGATTGTAGATGTGCGCATGCGCGCGGCCATTGAGGGTCAGATCGATGGGCTGCCAATGTTTGAGGGTGGACAAAAGGGCGAGGAAGGTTCCGGCCTTGTCGCCGATTCTGGCGCGGATGCCGCTGTTGGCGGCGCGCGCCAGTTGCGCGCCGAGGCCGATGTTGGCGCAGCAGGAAAAATGCCGGGGACGTCCGTCCGCATAGGTGATGCGTCCGATGGCGATGGGCAAGGCGTCCCCGCGCGCCAGCGCCGCCACGGCCTTTTCGGGATCGCGCACCGGCAGGCCGTGGCTCAGACAAAAATCCGGGCTGGCGCCGGTATAGATCACGCCGAGCCGCGTTTGTTCGGAAAGGCGCGCGCCGTCCGGACCATAAAAGCCGTTGATGACGCGGTTGATGGTGCCGTCGCCGCCCACGGCCACGATGGTTGAGCAGCCCGCGAGGTTGGCCTCGCGGGCAAGGATTTCCGCGTCTTCGAGGCTTTTTGTGACCGCGTAGCGATACGCAATGCCTCGCGCGAAAAACGCGGCATGGATGCGCGCAAAAGAGGCGTGGCTTTTGCCGCCGCGCGAACCGGGGTTGAGGATCAGAAACACGCTTGAATACACGTCCGAAGACATGCCGCCGCCTGTTGCGCGGCGGCTTCGGCGAGTCCCGCGCCCGCAATCAGCCGGACGACGCAGGCGTCCTTCGGCACCGAAGGCTCGATGAATGGCGTCGCCAGGATGCCGTTCCGGTACAGCGCGGCGGTCAGGCGCACCGCCGTTTCCGCGTCGCCGCAGGCCACGACGTTGATCGGCGCTTCGCCGCCCAGGCGTTTCGCGCCGAGCGCGTCCGCAATGATGTCGCGGTAATGCCAAAGACGTTGGCCCAGCGCGGGAAATTCCCGCTCGATCACGTCGAGCGCGCCGTGGAGCGTGCCCAGCGCGGGCGGCGTCAGGGCGGTGGAATAGATGAGACCGGGGCAGAGATATTCCAGCCGTTCCATGACTTCGGCTTTGCCCGCGACCACGCCGCCCATTCCGGCCAAAGCCTTGCCCAGCGAAGCGGTATAGACGCCCGGAAAATCCGTGATGGCGAAGTGTTCCAGGACGCCGCGCCCGCCCGCGCCCAGCACGCCGATGCCATGCGAATCATCCACGACGGGGATGGCGTCGTGCACCCGGCACAGGGCGAGGATTTCCGGCAAGGGCGCAATGGCGCCTTCCGTGGAAAAGACCGATTCGGTGACGACAAAAATTTTCCGGTAGTGTCCGGCGCGCTCAAGCACGCGGGCGAGATGTTCCAGCGAGTTATGCACGAAGGGACTGATCTTCGCGCCGGAAGCGCGCGCCCCAGCAATCAGCGAGGCGTGCGCAGCGCGGTCGATGACGATGATGTCGTCTTCTCCCGCCAGCAGGGCGAAGATGCCGTTGTTGGCCTGATAGCAGGAGGGGAAGAAGAGCGCGGCTTCCAGCTTGCAGAACGCGGCCAGCCGTTCGGCCAGCCGCCGGGCATAGGCGCTGTGGCCCGAGGCGACCGGCGTGCCGCACAGCGACGCCCCATGTTCCCGGATGGCGGCAATGGCCGCTTCCTTGACTTCAACGCGACCAGCCAGCCCGAGATAATTGTTGGAGGCGAGGTCGATGAAGCGCGCGGCGTCGAAATCCACGCGATAGGGATTGAACCCGGCGCGCGCCACGATTTCCCGTCCGCGCGTCAGCATTTTTCCACCAGCCGGCGCGCGATGTCGCCCACGGTGAGGATGCCGTCGAAATCCGCTTCCGCAATGCTGATGTCGAATTCCGCTTCCAGCTCGTTGGCCAGCATCAGCATCTCGAATGAGTCGATGGCGAGATCGTCCCGCAGGCGCGTTTCGCCATCGATGGCAAGCGCGGGCTTCTTCTTGCACACCTTGATAGCCTTGATGACACGTTCCAGGCAGTTTTCCAGAGTCATGGTTTTTGCGGTTCTCCGATCTGTTTTTTCAGGACTTCCGGAAGATATTGCCAAGGCGGCGCTTTCATGCCTTTCGACTTATATTCCGGAACCGTATACGATAAATCCACTCTGGTAAAGAATTTTCCGGTGTCGTGCGGAAATCTGCCATTTCGTTTGATTCCTTCGGCAATATCACCAAGGGAATTTTCCGGCAGCAGGTAAGTTTCGGCTTCCGTTCGCATGATGAATAATATCTCATCGTTGGTGTCGCCCCCCGAAGAATCCTGCCGCAGTTGTATATCCAGCAATATTTTGCAATCCCGATCTTCCGAAAGCGCCACACGATAATCTCCGCTGTAAAGCCGGGGAATTCCCACACAAGATGTCGCTTCATTCCTGTCGGATGCCCAAAACAAAAGACGATAGCGGCAATCATCCATCAGGGATAGAAGACGATGATGTCCCACGAAAGTGGAAAAATACAGACCCGTGACGGAAGGGGTCTGGCGAGAGCCTGATTCTCCAAACAAGGCGGATATTTTGTCCCGCAGCCATCCCCTGTCTTTTGCTTCTTCCTGATTCTGCGCTTCGGTAAACGCCGCCAAGAATTTTTTCGGCAACAGGGCTTGCAGGGTCGGATTCCCCAATGCTTCGCCTTCTTTGTCTGCGGATGATCCGTTATCCACAGCGTCACGCAATTTCCGGTGCATCTCTTTGGCGTCAACCCGGTTGACCTTGAGGAGTTGCATCGGTAATAACAACGGATCTATCTGATAGACTTCGCCCGCTTCCAACCTGCCCGGCGAGGTTTGCAGGTCGGCGATGTCCATCGGCATCATGCCGCGCACGGAGGCTGGATCGCGCAGAAAATCATTGAAGAAATCCGTCAGGCTCCAGCTCAATACCTGAATGGCTTTTGTGCCAGGATCGAGCAGGGAAATGTCTTCGCCTCCCTCCACCAATCGCCGGTAGTAGATCATGCCGCCAAACGGCGTCAGCATGACCGGTATGCGCGTCATGTCATCGTCCGCAACAATCCATCTATCCAGCGTGGTTTGCCAGGCGTCGGGGTCAAGAAAGCACTCTTCCTTGATCTGATCGTCAGGCGGATAGAATGTCCCTTCTGCCTTCACCTCATCGTAGACCTCGGCAGGGTAACGGAATAAACTTGCGGTTACGCCCATATGTCCTCCTGTTCCTGACGTGAAAATTCAGAAATGCGTCGGCTTGAATGATAAATTGTTAGATGCTCCCCACTTGACGCTTCCGTCTGGAGCAATGCAGTAAACAATGCCACCTGGCTTGCCATCGGGGAACGTGAATCCTTGGTCGAGGAGCTGCACGATGTCGCCAATCATTGGCGAACTGCCGTCTCCACAAGCGTTGTGGACGCGCTGGGGTGGCACACGAGAGAGCAAGCGAGCCATTGTCATTGGGTGCCTGACATTCAAGGTAAGGGGGCGTCCTGCTTGACCGCAATGTCAGGCGCTGCGGTACGAAACGAGCGCCAGATTACGTGGAACATCAACGCAATTGCAGGAAAAGCCCACAGCAAGCCGAAAAAATCAGACTCAAGAACCGAAGCAATGCCCAGCAAGGCGCCAGCGATTAAAAGAACTCTTGGCACCCGATTGCTTTTCACCCAAAAGAAAAGGATTAGAAAGTATGCGGCCCAAGCCGCAATAAATAGAGGCGACTCCATGATAAGTGAGAATTGTATTGCCATGAAGGAGAACGCAGTACACACAACGGCTGCTAGCAGGCGGTACTTCATGGAGTACCTGACGTTCAGTAGACACTTTGAAAGGAGCATATCCCACCTCGGAAAAGGGTATAACGCAAAACCGCATGCGCCATCTTGCATTCATTTTTGAGCGTCATGTCGAAGAATGAACACGCCGCGCCGCCCGAGCTGCTGGATCGGCTGCGCAAGCGTTCCCATGCGCGGCATCATAGCACAAGGACAGAACGCCAGTATGTCCAGCGGGACGCGGGACGCAATCCAAAATGGAAGAAAAACCTTGCCAGGCGGAGCGCGAACGTAAAATCCATGCGCTTGCCATCAAGCGCTCACTGCCGTTTTTTTGGTTTCATTTTTCATGGTCGAGGTTCCTGATGTTGGAACGGGAGACAGCGCCTTGTTCGGCACAGGCGCGCGAGTGGCGCGCAGGTTCGATCGAATGCACAGGGAAGACGTGATCGCGTTTTCTCGCGCTGAAAATATAATGCGGCATATCCTCGCCTTTGTAAGGCTTGACGTAACGCCCGCGAACGAGCATGCCGTTGCGGATCGCCACGTTCATTGACGGATAATTG
>JAITRP010000141.1 GCA_031288305.1 Zoogloeaceae bacterium | reverse complement strand
AAACCAATAAATTCCTTCCACGACATCGCTGACCTCTCTTTCCACGGCATATAAACCTCCTTTTACAGAATGATTCCATATGCCTATTTTCCGTCTGCCATGTCTCCGAACATGTGCTTAGGATGTCTCCGGTCTGAACACCTTGTCAGGGGGGAGGAAACCCGCATTCCCTCCCCTGACAAGGAGATGTCCGGGGAGGGGTTTGCGCCCACAAGCGCGGCGGCGGAGGCCATCGCCGCCGCCGCCGTGAAACTGGATGACCTGCGCAAGAACTGGCTGAATCCGCCCGAATGGGTGGATTGGGTGCGAACCGAGGAAGAAGCGGCGGCGGGTTTTCCCCAGCGCCCCGTCGCCCGTCCCGGTCATGAGCGCGAACTCGGAAGCCGCACCCTGACGAATCTTTATAACCAAAGGCCAGCTTGGCTTGTCCTGGCGCACCAGGAACTGGACGCCGCCGTCTACGGCTGGACGGACTACACGCCGGAAACACCGGATACGGAAATCCTGAAACGCCTGTTGCGGCGCAATCTGGAAAGAAGCCGCGCATGACGCGGAAAACGAACAGCCGCTTGCTTCGTCATTCTCAGGACAGAGATTGCTGCATCGCGTAGGGGCGCGCTGCGCGCGCCCGCGAATCATCCCGCCACATGACGGCGGACGGGCTTGCGCCCTGCCAAGGGCGCACACAGTGCGCCCCTACGACCGGGCGAACAAAGGGCAAGCTCCGCCTTGCCCTTTTTTGCTGATTTGAGAATCGGCACAAGGCCGCAGGACAGCCGAAGGCTGGTCTGGCGAAGCCAGATGCAGCTTGCCGCGCAAAAGGTGGGTTTTCACTTTTTGCCGCTTTCACCGGCAATAGGGCGTCACGTTCTGCGGCCACAGGATTTTGCCCTTGCCGTCCTTCAGGACTTCCGCGCCGCATTCGACGGTCTCGACGCGAAAAAGGGGCTTGCCCGTCAAAGTGTGCGCCGCGCGCAAGACCTTGCGTTCGTTGTCTTCTTCGTCCTTTGTGTGCTGATGGATGAGGATGAGATCCGCTTCCGGGTCGATCTGGGCGTTTTGCCAGCTTTGTCCATCGCTTGGCGCGGCCGCGCCAAAACGCGCCAGTTCCTTGCCTTCGAGACTATAAATGGCTTGCAGGCCGCCCTTGAAAAAGCCGTTGCTGCTGGCGCGGATCGCCTTGCCGGAAGCATCCAGGGTAATCATGTTGAAGTCGCGCGGCGCGACGAGCACCTTGCCCGACCAGTCCATGACGCCCATGGCGGATTCATGGGTTGCCGAATCCAGGAGCCAGATGGTTGTCGTTGGCGCGTTGTACGGCACGAAGGTGAGCAGCTTTTCATTCAGGATGCGCAGCCGGAGATGTTGGCCTGGAACGATTTCCTCGCCTCGATTCGTATCGAAAAGCCCGATCGGCGCGACCAGCGCGGAGGATTCCACGGCGACGAAACTCACCCCTGGCAGGAAGCCCAGCGGGAAATCCTCATTGTCATAGGCATAATCGTATTTCGGCTGCATGGTCCAGTTGCCTGCGGGATCGATCAGGCCGTATTTCTCCTTGAGGCCGGAGCCTTCCCGGCTGACGAGCGCCCCTTTCTTGCCGAAGGCCAGGCAACTGGCAAACCGCGCCTTGAGGACTTCCTTTCCCGAAAAATCCAGGTAGCCGCAGGGGCCGTCTTTTTTTGCGCGAAAGGCGATGCGCCCTTCGGAAGGCTCGCCCAGCCAGGCGTATTGCAGCGGGATGACGAGCTTGCCCTGGGCATTCGCCAAACCATGACGTTCCGGCGCGATTTCCCGTCCCTTCTTGTCCTGACGGGATTTTGTCGCGACGACGATGTGTCCAGAGCGCATGACGCCTGAGAATTTCGCGTAGGGAACCTTCTGTTCCGTCCGGGCATTCAGGTCGATGACCCAGGAATCCTTGCCGCGCTGGGCAAGCGCCAGTCCGCCATGATCGCGTACCCACTCGCCGGATTCGATATCGTCATACTGGGCGGGCGTCATGGTCTTGCCCTTCGCTTCGCGATCCCTGGCGGAGAGATACAGGATGCCGTACTTGCCCTTGGCGCCGTAGAAGAGAAATTCATCATGCAGGCTGGTGTACAGTTCTTCAAAACGGGCGGGATACAGGACATTGCCGTGGGCATCGACGATGCCGTATTTGCCGTTCTGCTCGAACCAGAAGGTATCGGACGAGATCATGCCCATGCTTTCGGAAAAATCGGGCAGGACCACGCCATCCTCCCTGCTGACCAGCGACCAGACGCCATCCGCATTCAGCCAGTAGGTGTCCTGGTAATCCCCGGCGATGACGCCGTTGTAATCGTTCTCAAAGGGAATCAGGAATTTCGCGTTCTCGTCCAGCACGGCCATTTCGCCATTGACCCAGACCGGAATCACCAAGGGCTGTGACGCATCAACCGTCCCGGAACGTGTGAAAAAGGCCGCGCAAAGCAGGCAAAAACAGGTTCGCAGAAATACGGATTTCATGAAAGGTTCCTTGGAGGCTCGATGCAAAGGCGCCCATGTTACCCCCTTGGGAGGCGATCTCAAACCCTTGGCAAGTACGGATGCAATGAGGAGGCGGCAAAAAGTGGTTTTTACTTTTTAACGCTTTTATGCGTCAAGGAGTGATTGCAGCAATCCGTCGGCGGCGTCTTCCACCATATCGATGACTACGTCGAAGCCGTAGCCCAGGCCGTAGTAGGGATCGGGGACTTCGTCGTCGTCGAAGTTCTTGGCAAATGGCATGAACAGGCGGATTTTCGGGTATTGCGCGGGCGCGCTCATCTGGCGCAGGTGATCCAGGTTCACCTTGTCCATTGCCAGCACCAGATCGAAATACTGGAAATCCTGCGGCGTCACCTTGCGGGCGCGCATTCCGGAAAGGTCGTAGCCGCGCGCCGCCGCCGCTCGCTGGGTGCGCGAATCCGGCGCTTCGCCGATGTGGTAGCCGTGCGTGCCGGCGGAATCCACCTCGAATTCCTTTTCCAGTTTGCGTTGGCGCAGGAACTTGCGCAGCACGCCCGCCGCCGTCGGCGAGCGGCAGACATTTCCCATGCAGACGAACAGCACCCGGTATTTCCTCGCCTTGTCGCGGACAGGGAGTGCGGTGTCTTTTTTCTGCGGGCGAAGGGTACTTGCCATGATGCCTTCCTTTCTGTGCTCGATATGGGTTCAAACCTTGAAGCGTCTGACGATTTTCCGCATTTCGTCCGACAGTCCTTTCAGGTCCTGGATGGCGGAAACGGTTTTGTCGATTGCGGCGCCGTTTTCCTTCGACATGGCGGCAATGGTTTCGATGCTGCCGGTCACTTCGCCGGACGCCAGACGTTGCTGGTCGGTGGCTTCGGTGATGTGTGTCAGCCCCTCGCTGACCGCCTGTACCGAATCGCTGGCGCTTTGCAATATGCCTGCGACTTCCCGCGTGAATTCATCGCTGCGCGACAGATTGTCGATGTTCTGGGCAATGATGTCCTTTACCATCACGGACTGACGGGATAGCGTTGCGGTGACACGGTCGATGGCGCCAACCGAATGCGCGGATTTTTCCGCGAGCTTGCGCACTTCATCCGCCACTACGGCAAATCCCCTTCCCGCTTCCCCGGCGCGCGCCGCTTCGATGGCGGCGTTCAACGCCAGCAGATTGGTCCGTTCGGCGATTTCCCGGATTCCCTGCGTCATGGCGTCGATGGCTTCGGTATTCCGCACGAAGTCCTTGACGGTGTGCGCCATTTCGCCAAAGGTCGCCTTGACCTTGGACATTTCGGCAAGCAAGGCTTCCAGGCTCTGATTGCCCGCCTGGGTGTGTTCGCGCGATTCTTCCGATTGTTGCCGCACGTGCCCGGCGGATTGGGCGATGGCGGTGATGGAAGCCGCCAGTTCTTCCACCGCGCCTGCCGCCTGGACGGATTTTTCATCCTGTACGCGCGAGCTCCGCATGACCTGTTCGGCGTTTTCCGCCAGATCATGCGCCTTGCTGGAAACCTGTAGCGCGGCGGCGGCAATCTGGCGCACCAGCGCCGCGAAATTTGCCATCATCTCATTGAATACCTGCGCGGTCTGGCCAATTTCGTCCTGGCTTTCGATGGTCAGTTGCCGCGTCAGATCGCCTTCGCCGCGGGCAATGTCGATCAGGCCGTTGCGCAGCGTGTCCAGTGGTTGACTGACCACGATCCTGCTGATCCAGTAAATCAGCCCCAACAACAACAGACTGACCATGAAGGCAACCGCCGCCAACTGAACCCGCATCGTGGATATGGCGGCGGCGACGGATTCCAGGGAGATTTTCATGCTGATTACGCCCAGCACGGTGTTTTCTTCCACGAAATGGCAGATTAGACAGTTCTTGCCGAGATAGTTCTTTGCCGCCTTGGTCGGATTGACCACGCGCAGGGCGGGGCGTCCGCCGTCCTCGACGACGGCGACATAGGGTTCGCCGGAACGCATGACTTCCTCTTCCACAGCGTCCATTTGCGTCGCTCTTGGATCGCTGCCGTAGAGCTTGGCAACCTCCTCGCTGCGCACCACGGTAAGCTCGTGGATGATGGAAAGTTCCCGGATCTGTTCCAGGAAGTCCTTGCGTTCTTCCGGCGTCCCGCCATTCATCATGGCGGTCAATCCCGCCATGGTCATATCGTGGATGTTTTGGGAAAAGCTCTTGGCTTGTTCGATGGCCGTTTCCAGGCTCTTGTGGCTTTGCCAGGCGATGATGCCGGTCCACGCCGCGATCAATACCAGCCAGATGGCAGCCGTCAGGCGAATCCAGATTTTCCAGTCCGTTATGCGTCGTCCCATGTTCTATATCTTTTCCAGGCGCCTGATTCATCGTTCGCGCCGCGCCCGGAATTATAAGCCAGCATGCGGCCTCTTGAAGGGGGCGTCAAAAAGTAAATCCCCGCTCTTTGCCGGTTTGGTCAGCAAAAAGGGACAGGCAAATCCTGTCCTTTCGAGGGGAAAGACAACGCCAAAACCAAGCGCGGCCTGTACAGTTGTCGTAGGGGCGCGCTGCGCGCGCGCAAATCGGAAAGCCCAACGCAAAATTAGCCTGGTCGCGGGTTTTCGTTGCCTTTCCCCCAAAAGAAGCGAGCTTCGCTTGCCCTTTTTTGCTGATTTTGCCGTGTCTACAATAATAGCTGCGCCACTTGTTCCGCGAACGGGCGCCGGGGCAGCAGCTCGTCTACGGGGTATGCCACGCGCAGCAATATCCCCTGGCGCGGCGTGGGGGCATGGACGCTGAAATGACAAAAACGCAGATTGGCGCCGGGCTGATCGTCCGCCACAACCTGATTGACGTTGTTGACCCGGTAGCTCAGTATTTGCAGGTTGAGCAGTTGCGCGGGATCGGCGAGGCGCTGGATTATCCATTTCAGCGTACTTTCCAGGTCTTGCAGCGGTTCATCCACGGTCTTTAACGCCGCCTGGCTTTCTTCCAGTTGCCGCGTCAGGGATTCCTGCGTCTCCGGCGGCGTTTCTTCGTTTTTCGTTGCAGATGGCGTCGTCTCGCCCGATTCTTCCTGTTGCCCGTGATAGGCAAGCTGGGCGCGCAGGAGGGCGATTTCCTCGCGGCGTCCGGCGGCGGCTTCCTTCATCTGCGAAAGGCAATAGAGGGTTTCCAGCGCCAGATGCCGGAACAGCGCCCATGTCACCTCATGCGCAAACGCCTCTGGTTCGACGGAAGGCAAAAACAGGCGGTGGCGCGTGAAATTCAGGCTGGTTACGGCGGTATCCGGGCGCAGCGCCTCATTTTCCAGCGTCACGCCAAAACTTTTCTTTTCTTCGAAAGCCGCGCCCAGCAAGGCATAGAAGCGTGTCGCGGCGGGTTGTTCGTCCAGGTAGTCGCGTACCTCGTCCTGACGGCTGAAGGTCTGTTGCAGATCATCGTTGCGCGTAAACAAGGCGCACAACAGGGGATCGTCGCGCCAATGCGCGCTGGATGCGTCCAGCAGGCCGGGGATTTCCTCTGCCACGCGCCGGCAAAAATCCAGCGCGCCCTCGACGGCGGGCGCAAGACGCGCCGAGACGCCGGAGATCGCCGCCAGGCGCGGATCGATGGTCTTGATGAGCGCATCGATCGCTGCCGCCGTCTCCGGAGAATCCGCCGCGCGCTTTCCCAGGAGCCAGTCGAAAAGCCCCATCAGCAACGCTCCCGCAACCAGTGATTGAAACGGGCGCGGGCTGCGTCGATGAGTTCTCCGGCGCACAAACCCACCGGACCTGTCCTGGCGCTCACCAGATCGTCTGCCGCCTGTCCGTGCAGGCATACTGCCGCCTGCATGGCCGCGCCCGGCGGCCAGCCTTGTCCCAGCAAAGCCAGCAGCATTCCCGACAGCACATCGCCAAACCCGGGGCCGGATAGTCCGGGATTGCCGGTGGTGTTGATCCACCATTTGCCGTTCGGGTCGCCGATGACGCTGCCGCTGCCTTTTAGCACCACCCAGGCGCGATAGCGGTGGGCAAGTTCTTGCGCCATGCGGATGCGGCTTTGCTGGATGTCTACGGTCTGCAAATCCAGAAGGCGCGCGGCTTCGGCGGGATGCGGCGTCAGGAGCGTCGCCGCCTTGCGTTCCAAAAGCGCGCTTTGCAGACTGTCGTCAAAGGCCAGGAGATTGAGCGCGTCCGCATCCAGGATCAAGGGCGCGGGATAGCCGATGGCCAGTTCCAGCAATTCGGCGGCATGGTCGCTGCGTCCCATGCCGGGGCCGCACGCCAGCGCGCTCAAAATCGCGTCGAACACGCTTTCGGGCTTGCGGATCATGAGTTCCGGATGCGCGAAATCCACGCTGGGCGCTTGTGGATCCAAAAGACCGAGAAAGACGCAGCCCGCGCCCATCTTCAGGGCGGAGCGCCCAACCAGCAGCGCCGCGCCCGACATCGAATGCGCGCCGCCAATCACGCCGACGCTGCCATAAGTGCCCTTGTGCGTATTGCGTTTGCGCGGTTGCAGACAATGCGCGAACGTATCCAGCGTAATCCGCCATCCGTCGGGCAGGAGCGCGGCATCCGGCGAGAGTCCCAGGGGTTCGACGCGAATCGATCCGCAGCAATCCACGCCATCCGCCGTATAGAGTCCCGGTTTGGCGGCGATGAAACTCAAGGTGTGCGTGGCGCAGATGACCTCGCCCTGGCAAAAGCCCGTATCCACGTTCAGCCCGGAAGGGCAATCCAGCGCCAGCAGGGGACAATCCCATTCCCGCGCCAGTCGGTTGGCGGCCTCCACCAGACACGCCGCCTCATTTTCCAGCGGATGCGTGAGGCCAATGCCGAACAGTCCATCCACAATCAAATCGCAACGCGCGTCCGGCGGTATTTCCGCTAAAAGCGCGCCGCCTTCGGCCAGGAACTGCTGGCAGGCATGCGCCGCATCCTTGGGCAGACGCTCGATTTGGCCGAGAAACACCGTGATCACGGTAATTTTTCGCTGCAACAACAAGGTTGCCATCGTCAGCGCGTCGCCGCCGTTGTTTCCCGGCCCCGCCAGCACCAGTACCGATGGCGAAGCGCCTCCCGCCGTGCCCAGCAATTCTTCCGCCCACGCCGCCGCCGCCGCTCCCGCGCGCTGCATCAGCGCCTCCTGGGCGTGGAGTGATTCCAGATGCCGCAGACTGTCGCGGCAATACAAGGCCAGTTGCGATTTTTCCTGTAAGGACGCGGGGGAGGACGGTTGTTTCATGATGCAGAAATGGCTCCAGTTTTTTTCGCATTTTCCTCTGCTTGAAAGGGTTGGTAAACAAGGAAATGCGATCCGGGATACAGAAAAAGCGTCAAAAAGTAAAAACCCGCTTTGAAATCCCAACGCAAAACCCATCCGGCCTGCGCGGTTGCCGTAAGGGGCGCACTCTCTACGTCCGCAAATCATCCCGCCGCGTGACGGAGGACGGGCGCGCGCAGCGCGCCCCTGCGACCGTGCGGCAGGCTCGTTTGGTTTGTCCACTTCCCTCTTGACAAGGAGGGCTTGCAGAAAATCATGTAAAAGGCCGATTTTGCCGCTGCAAACTCCCCTCAATCCCCCCTTGTCAGGGGGGAAGCGGACAAGCAAGCGCCTTTACCCGCACCATACGGCAACTTCGCACAATTGCCCGGGGTAACTGGGAGTCTGCGGGTAGAATACCAGTTTTGAGGTTCCGTCCCGTCCTCCTCTTGCTCCCGCGAGGGGGAATATGCAATGCGTTCCTGCGCCAGAGAATTTTGAAGTACTATCGTCGCTCAAAAGTTCTATCAAGAATGAAACATTACACTAACCATGCGCCGCAAGCGGAAGAACGACGCCGGAATTCCCAGTTCAGTCTGTTGCGCGCGCGCCGCTTCGGTCCCTTGTTCGTCACCCAGTTCTGTGGCGCTTTCAACGACAACATCTTCAAAAGCGCGCTGACCGTCCTGTTTGCCTTTCACGCGGCAAGATGGACGAATCTGCAAACGGAAGTGCTGACCAACCTTGCGATGGCGTTGTTCATCCTGCCCTTTTTCCTGTTTTCCGCCATCGCGGGAAATCTTGCCGACAAATATGACAAGGCGCGGCTTGCCCGCCTGACCAAGTTACTGGAAATCGTCATCATCCTGATCGGCGCCCTGGGCTTTTTCCTGGAAAGCCTGGGCATCCTGTTGTCCGCCCTCTTCCTGCTCGGCCTGCAATCCACCTTTTTTGGCCCCTTGAAATACGCCATCCTGCCGCAGCATCTCACGGCGGAAGAACTGGTCGGCGGCAACGCGCTGGTGGAGGCGGGAACCTTTGTCTCCATCCTGCTCGGCACGCTCTCCGGCAGTCTGCTCGCGGGTTTGCCCAGCGGCGGCGCGGCCTGGATCAGCAGCGCGAGTTTTGTCATCGCCCTGGCGGGCTATCTCGCCAGTTGCCGCATTCCTCCCGCGCCCGCGTCCGCGCCGGAACTTGTCATCCGGCTCAATCCCATGAGCGAGACCTGGCGCTGCATCCAGTTCGCGCGCGCCAACCGTTCCGTTTTTCTCTCCATCCTCGGCATTTCCTGGTTCTGGCTCTATGGTTCCATTTTCCTGGCGCAGCTTCCTGTTTATACCAAGAACGCGCTGGGTGGCGACAGCGGCATGATCGCGTTGATGCTGGCGGTGTTTTCCGTAGGCATCGGCGGCGGCTCGCTGCTTTGCGAAAAACTTTCCCGGCATCAACTGGAACCCGGTCTTGTCCCTTTTGGCGCGCTCGGCCTGACCCTTTTCGGCCTCGACTTCGCTTGGGCATCACCCGCCGCGGCATTGCCGCCGCCACGCCTGCTTCCCCTGATCGAACTGCTCGCCCGCCCCAACACATGGCGGCTGCTGGCCGATCTGCTGCTTTTGGGCGCATGCGGCGGCATCTATTGCGTGCCGCTCTACGCGCTGGTGCAACAGCGCAGCGATATCGCCTGCCGCGCCCGCGTCATCGCCGCCAACAACATCCTGAATTCGCTGTTCATGGTCATTGGCGCGCTCTTTGCCGCGCTCCTCTTGAAATACGGTCACAGCATGGCCACTCTCTTCGCGCTGACCGCCAGCATCAACCTGCTGGCAGCAATTTATATCTTCAGCCTCGTGCCCGAATTCATCCTGCGGGCGATCAGAAGACCAGAGGACTGAGGACTGAGCGCCCGCCATGCCCGCCTCGTGAGCCGTGGACGATATTCTGTAGTCGCGCATTCGTCATGGTTTTCTTCGTTGGTTCGCGTAGTCTCGCGCGTCTGGCAACCTGGCGTTTTCTTTGAAAATTTGCCGGAACAGACAGTCTACAACGCGCTGGAATGTTAGAATGCCGCTTCTTTTGCGGCGGCGCGCCATGAGTGAAGAACAATCCCTGAACGATACGGAAGACTTGCAGG
The DNA here is from genome assembly GCA_031288305.1 of Zoogloeaceae bacterium. Classification (GTDB taxonomy): domain Bacteria; phylum Pseudomonadota; class Gammaproteobacteria; order Burkholderiales; family Rhodocyclaceae; genus Azovibrio. Next base: position 3,203 of record JAITRP010000141.1, on the reverse strand, counting down.
AACGTCTGCGCGAGGTGGAGGCTCTGCTTGTCCGTCATCGTCTGGTGGAAGAACTGGTGCGGCGGCAGGACATGCCGCATCACGAGCGGATCGAGGGCTTGGTGCATCGGCAGAATCTGAACGAGCTGCGTCACAAGCTCGACGCCATGCATCCGGCGGACGTGGCCTACGTGCTGGAAGCCCTGCCGCTGGAAGACCGGCTGGTCGTCTGGGACCTCGTCAAGGCGGAGCGGGACGGGGAAATCCTGCTGGAAGTCTCCGACGCGGTGCGCGAAACCCTGATCGACGCCATGGAGCGGCACGAACTGGTCGCCGCCACGGAATCCCTGGATACCGACGAACTCGCCGACCTGGTGCCCGATCTGCCGCAGGAAGTGGTGGAAGACGTTTTCCAGGCGCTGCCGCCGGAAGAGCAGGCGCAGTTGCGCGCCGCCATTTCCTACCCGGAAGGCACGGTGGGCGCGCTCATGGATTTCGACATGGTGACGGTGCGCGAGGATGTCACCCTGGAAGTTGTCCTGCGTTACCTGCGCCGTTTCGACGAACTGCCGGAACATACCGACAAGATTTTCGTGGTCGACCGCGATGAACGGCTGGAAGGCGTATTGACGCTGGAAGACCTGCTCATCCACGACCCGGATTCGGATGTGCGCGCCGCCATGAAAAAGGATGTGGTGCGCTTTCATCCGGAAGATGAGGCCGAGGAGGCGGCGCAGGCGTTCGAGCGTTACGATCTGGTCTCCGCGCCGGTAGCCGACGCGGAAAACCGTGTGATCGGGCGGCTCACGCTGGTAACTGTGGTCGATTTCATCCGCGAGGCGTCCGAAGCCGAACAACTGGCGAACGCGGGTTTGCGCGAGGAAGAAGACATTTTCGCTTCGGTCTGGGATTCGGTGAAAAATCGCTGGGCGTGGCTGGCGGTCAACTTGGTGACGGCCTTCGTGGCTTCGCGCGTCATCGGCATTTTTGAAACATCCATCGAAAGACTGGTGGCGCTGGCGGCGCTCATGCCCATTGTGGCGGGCATAGGCGGCAATTCCGGCAATCAGACCGTCACCATGATCGTGCGCGCCATCGCCATGGGACAGGTCAAACCCGACGCCACGCGGCGACTATTGAAAAAGGAGCTGGGCGTGGCGCTGATCAACGGCGTACTCTGGGGCGGTTTGCTGGGCGCGCTGGCCTGGTGGCTTTACGAGGACATTTCACTGGGACTGGTGATGACCGCCGCCATGACGCTGAATCTTCTGCTGGCGGCATTCGCGGGCGTGGGCATTCCCATGCTGCGTCAACGCCTGGGCGCGGATCCGGCCGTTGGCGGTTCGGTTATGATTACGGCGCTCACCGATTCCGGCGGCTTTTTCATTTTTCTGGGGCTGGCGACCCTGTTCTTGTTGTAATTTTTCAATCGAGAGGATTAGACATGAAACTTTTATCCCGTTCCATCCTGGTTTTTTCCGTCTGGGTAGCGGGCTGGATCATGGCGCCCGTGGTTATGGCGCAGGAAGAAAACACAGAGGAAGCCGCCGATAAAACAGCGGCGATCATTGCCAGCCTGAATTGGGTGGAAGGCCCAAAGACGGTCGATGTGGGGCCGGTGGCGACCTTCGACGTGCCCGCGGGCTTCCTGTTCCTGGATGCCAAGGACACCCGCGTTTTCCTGGAAGACATCACCCAGAATCCCGCCAGCGGTCAGGAATATTTCTTCGGCCCGGACAATGGCGAATGGTGGGCGACCTTTGAATACTCGGATACCGGTCATGTCAAGGACGACGAGAAAATCGACGCCGACGCGCTGATCAAATCCATGCGCGAAAACCAGGACGATGGCAACAAGGAACGCGCCAAGAAGGGCTGGCCGCAATTGTTGAACCTGGGCTGGAAACATGCGCCGTTCTACGATCCGGAAACCAAGCGTCTGGAATGGGCGCTGTCCTTTGTCAATTCCACGGATCAGCAAGAAGGCGTCAATTATGAAACTCGTCTGCTGGGGCGTCTGGGCGTCACCTCGGCAACCCTGGTGGTCTCGCCGGAAAAACTGGCGGCGGCCTTGCCTGAATTCAAGAAAGTGGTAGGCGGCTATCGGTTTGTGGAAGGCCAACGCTACAGCGAATTCAAGGAAGGCGACAAGGTGGCGGAATACGGCCTGGCCGCGCTCATCGCGGGAGGCGCCGCCGCCGCGCTGCTCAAGTCGGGCTTGCTGGCAAAATACTGGAAATTGCTGGTCGTCGGCGCGCTGGCGGCATTCGCGGCCATTGGCAGCTTTTTCAAGCGTATTTTCCGGCGCGGCAAGCCGGAAGAATAAGCGGGGGGTTTTCGCAGCGTGTATGTTTCGGCGGAGGTACAACTGATCGCCGTGATTTTTTTGTTGTACCTCTATGACTGCATCGTGCCAGTGTATCGCAATGAGGTCGTGGCGCGTCGCCTTCCTTCGGGGTTCGGGGTGACGTTCCCGCGCAACAGCGCCACCTTTGGCAAACGCCTGTTGATCCGGCTGCCGCTGGCGGCGCCGTTTTATCCCGCCTACCGGCTCGTCTGGTCGCCGTATCCGCCAGAAGATGTCACGCCGCCAAAGGCGTGGGCAGAAACGTTTCGCGCGCGGGATGCGGCGCTGTGTTCCCGGCTGTTTCCGGGAACACTGTTCCTCATGCTGAGCGTCTTGCTGCTCATGCCGCTGGGTCTGTATTTTTTGCCCATCCTCTACGTTCTGGCGCTGTTGCCGTTCCTGTACCTGTTCCTTTTTTTCCAGTTGTACCAGCTTGCCCGGTTTTGCGCGGATTACCCGCTGCCGCGCGAAAAATTCTGGCTCCTGGCGGTGGAAAGTCTCCTCTGCCCGCCCTGCGCCATCAATCTCGTCCGCAAGGTTTCCCTCCAGTTGCCGGTAGCCGCCGATCTCGTCGTCTTCGCGGAAACCCTGCTGCCGCCGGAGGCGCGCCAGACCGTCATTCGCGGCGTGGCTGATCGCATCGAGGAAAACCTGCTTTTTGCGGAAGACATGGACGCGCCCCAGGTCAAACAGGCGCAGGACTACGCAGCGCGGCTGAAGGGGTGGGCTGAGGGCTGAAGGCAGAGGACAGAGGACAGAGGACAGAGGACAGAGGACAGAGGACAGAGGGCAGAGGACAGAGGACAGAGGACAGAGGACAGAGGACAGAGGACAGAGGACAGAGGACAGAGGACAGAGGACAGAGGACAGAGGACAG
>JAITRP010000093.1 GCA_031288305.1 Zoogloeaceae bacterium | reverse complement strand
AGCAAGTCGCCATCCCCGCCAGACCCTTCCTCGGCCTATCCGAAGACGACAAAACCACCGTCCTCGACGTGCTGAACAGGATGCTGCTTTTGCGTACATGAGGCGCAACAGGAAGGTGCAACAGGAAGGTGCAACAGGAAGGTGCAACAAAGGTGCAACAAAGGTGCAACAAAGGTGCAACAAGGTTGTTGTGCTATATTCGTCGAAATCCGCATGGTTAAAGGATTCCGGGCGTATTTCTGAGCTATTCCCGATATTTCTGGGATCAAAAATAATGCAAAATCCTCGCAATTTTTCGCAAAATCCGTTGCACCTTGTTGCACCTTGAAAATCCCCCGAAACCCGCATGCCTAGCGGCTTACAGGCGCGGGATCATAATTTTGCAAAAGGATCAAATATCGTGCTCCCCCACACATACGCGAACAGGAAAGAGAGGACGAGCGTTTCGATCAACTCAAGCTGATGCAGGAGGGCGCCGCCCCGCAGGCGGCGCAAAGCTTTGGTGCTGCGTCAGCGTCCCCGTCCCCGCCAGCCGCTTTGAGCGGCTCACAATCCAAAGCCCCCGGCTCTGCCGGGGGATATTTACTTCCGGAACCCGACGCGGATTCCGAAGGCGCGCGGTTCTCGTTTTTTGCAACGGCAATCGCCTGCCTGCCGCGCGCGCAACACGGGCCGCGCGCCCATCCAGGAACCCAAACTCAACTGGTGCCGGTTGATCTCCGTGTGCGCGAGAAAATGATTGGGCTTTTTGCCGTCATGCCGCTCGATGAAAAAGACACGCTGCGTGTTGGCAGGCAAGCGCGGCTCGCCATCCACCCGCACCTGAGCCGTGCCGCCCGGCTGCAACCCCGTCTGGGCAAGGAACCGATCCAGCAATCCCGCTTTCTGGTTATGGGCTTCGATGTCCCGTCAATCGGCCACCCGCCAGACTCCCCCGAACTCATTCGCGCAAACGCTCTCCGCATAGGTTTCATGAGCGCTCCGGGTAATGGAAAACGATGTTTCCGCCCCTGCGGGCAGGGCGGCAAGACCGCAAAGACAGGAGAAAAAAACAACGACACGACGCGCCATGGCGACATTTCCTGTGCAAGATGACGAATGCTGGAATTCTGGCGTAAACCCAAGCCTTTTGAAAAACTCTGCACTGGCCGCGTCTTGTTTGCGGCTCGATGCCGATGGGGTAATTTTTCTGATTTCTGGCGCTTGGGATTTTCGCTTCGCGTCCAAAACCGCGTGTCCGGCGTACAATGGCGCGATTCTGTATTTGCAGGTCTTTTTGCGCCCATGACATGAAACTTTCCGAAGTCTGTATCGCGCGTCCGGTCTTTGCCACGGTGCTTTCCCTGGCGCTCATGCTGTTGGGCGTGGTTTCCTATGGGCGATTGACGGTGCGCGAGTATCCGCACATCGACGAGCCGATCGTCACGGTTTCCACCACCTATCGCGGCGCGTCGGCGGAAATCGTCGAGTCGCAGATCACCAAGCCATTGGAGGATTCGCTGGCGGGCATCGAAGGCGTCGAGGCGCTTTCTTCGGTTTCCCGTTCCGAAAGGAGCCAGGTTTCCGTGCGCTTTACGGTGGAGCGTGACCCGGATTCCGCCGCTTCCGACGTGCGCGACCGGGTTTCCCGCGCGCGCGGCAAATTGCCGGACGATGTAGACGAGCCCATCATCGCCAAGGTGGAAGCGGACGCTGACCCGATCATTCGTCTTTCCTTTTCTTCTGATCGGCATACGCAGTTGGAAGTGAGCGACTTTGCCAGCCGGATCGTCAAGCCCCGGCTGCAAACCCTGCCGGGCATGGCGGATGTGGGCATCTACGGCGAGCGCCGTTTCGCCATGCGGATATGGCTGGATCGCGCCCGGCTGGCGGCCTATCAGGTGACGGCGCAGGACGTGGAGGACGCCCTGCGCCAGCAGAATGTGGAAGTGCCCGCCGGACGCATCGAGAGCCGTCGGCGGGAGTTTTCCGTGGTGGCGCAGACGGATTTGCAGCGACCGGAAGAATTCGCGGCGGTGATTGTCAAGACGGTCAATGGGTATCCGGTGCGCCTTGCCGATCTGGGGCGGGTGGAGGTCGGCGCGGAATCCGAGCGCAACATTTCGCGTTTTTCCGGCAGGAGCGCCGTCAATCTGGGGCTGATCAAGCAATCCACCGCCAATCCGCTGGAACTGGCGCGCGCCTTGCAGGAAGAATTGCCGCGCATCGCCGCCGAATTGCCGGAGGGCATGAGCGTCGATGTTTCCTACGATTCCACCACCTTTATCGATCGCTCGATTGAGGCGGTGTTTTCCACCATTGGCGAATCCATCGCGCTGGTGATCCTGATCATTTTCTTTTTCCTGCGGAATTTCCGCGCCACGCTGGTTCCGCTGGTGACGATCCCGGTGTCGCTCATCGGCGTGTTCACCCTGATGTTCATCATGGGATTTTCCATCAATACCCTGACCCTGCTGGCGCTGGTGCTGGCGATTGGCCTGGTGGTCGATGACGCCATCGTGATGCTGGAAAACATCTTTCGCCATATCGAGGCGGGCATGTCGCGCCGCGAGGCGGCGGTAAAGGGCGCGAAGGAAATCGGTTTTGCCGTGGTCGCCATGACCATCACCCTGGCCGCCGTCTACGCGCCGGTAGCGTTCATGACCGGGCGCACCGGCAAGCTGTTCATCGAATTCGCGCTTACGCTTGCCGGGGCCGTGCTTGTTTCCGGCTTTGTCGCGCTCACCCTTTCGCCGATGATGTGTTCGCAGCTATTGGAGCATCAGGAGCGGCATAACCGCGCCTTTGTGCTGGTGGAGCGTTTTCTCGACGCGCTGACGGCGGGGTATCGGCGCGCGTTGGCGTTCACGCTCGAACGGCGGGCGTGGGTCATGGGGATATTTTTCGTGGTGGCGGCGGCGGGCGGGTTGTTGTTCATGCTGTTGAAATCGGAACTCGCGCCCATCGAGGATCGCGGCACCATCGTTGGTTCCTTTTCCGGGCCGGAAGGGGCGACGCTTGCCTACATGGACGGCTATGCCCGCCAACTGGAAGCGATTTACATGAAAACGCCGGAAATCGATCGGTACAACATCGTTGTCGGCGCGCCCATCCTGAATCGCGGCGTCTCCTTCGCGCGATTGACCGACTGGAAGGAACGCAAACGCCCGGCGCAGGAAATCGCCGAGGAACTGCGTCCGCAATTCGCCGCCATTCCCGGCATCCTGGCCTTCCCCACGCTGCCGCCGTCGCTGGGGCAGAGCGGACGGGCGCAACCGGTCAATTTCGTCATTGTCACCAGCGCCGCCTACGCCGAACTCGCGCAGGTGGTGGAGGACTTTATGCGGGAAATCCGCAAGAATCCCGGCCTGAACAATGTCGATACCGACCTGCGCCTGAACAAGCCGGAACTCAATGTGCATGTCGACCGCGAACGCGCCGCCGATCTGGGCGTTTCCGTGGATACCGTGGGGCGCACCCTGGAAACCATGCTCGGCGGACGCCAGGTGACGCGTTTCAAGCGCGACGGCGAACAGTATGAAGTCATCGTGCAGGTGGAAGATGCGGAACGGGTTACGCCGGAAGACATCCGCGACATCTATACGCGCGGCAAGAACGGCGAGATGATTCCGCTGTCCAGCCTGCTTTCCGTGCGGGAGACCGTCAGCCCCAGGGAATTGAACCATTTTGCCCAGCGTCGCGCCGTGACCATCACCGCCAACCTCACGCCAGGTTACGCCCTGGGCGAGGCGCTGGGCTTCATGGAAGACACCGCGCGCAAGATGTTGAAACCCGGCTATGCCGTGGATTACAACGGCCAGTCGCGCGAGTTCCGCCAATCCTCTTCTTCGCTTGCCCTGACTTTCCTGCTGGCGCTGGCCTTCATCTATCTGGTGTTGGCGGCGCAGTTCGAAAGTTTCCGCGCCCCGTTCATCATCATGCTGACCGTGCCGCTGTCCATGACCGGCGCTTTGGCCGCGCTCTACCTTTTCGGCGGCACCCTGAATGTGTATAGCCAGATCGGTCTGGTTACGCTGGTCGGCCTGATTACCAAGCACGGCATCCTGATCGTGGAATTCGCCAATCAATTGCAGGAACAGGGCAAAGACCGCCTGACCGCGGTCATGGAAGCCGCGCGACTGCGCTTGCGCCCCATCCTCATGACCACCGGCGCAATGGTGCTGGGCGCGCTGCCCTTGGCGCTGGCGACCGGCGCTGGCGCGGAATCCCGTCGGCAAATCGGCTGGGTCATCGTCGGCGGTCTCCTGCTCGGCACCTTCTTCACCCTTTTTGTCGTGCCCACGGTCTATAGCCTGCTGGCGCTCAAGAGCCAGGAAAAAGCGGATTGAATCAGGGCAGGCTATGCCATTTTCTCTTGGCTTTGCTCGCATTCTCGTCCCTGTTTCCCCTGCCGGTACTGCCCATCTTCCCAGTAGTCGGGCAGACGGCCTTGAATTGTGCCCTCGTCTTGACCGCGAAGGGGGTGCGACAGGGCGGATGACGGATTCTGATGATCTCGCGGCGCTACGCGCCGAGAATGCGCGCCTGAAAGCACTGCTTGATGCGCACGGCATTGCGTGGCGTTTGCCGCCTGCGCTCGCGCTTCCGACCGCTGAACCGTCGCGCCTTGCCACCGCTGAGAAGGTCGCCCTGTTTCGCAAGCTGTTTCGTGGTCGCACGGATGTTTACCCTATCCGATGGGAAAGCAGGCTCAGCGGCAAATCCGGCTACGTGCCTGCCTGCGCCAACGAATGGCGTGCCGGGTTCTGCGAAAAGCCGCGCATCAAGTGTGGTGATTGCACGCACCGCGTGCTGTTGCCGCTGACCGACACTGTCATCTACGGGCATCTGGCCGGTGCGCACACGATCAGCGTTTATCCGCTGCTGGAGGGAGACACCTGTCATTTCCTCGCGGTCGATTTCGACGAAGCCGAATGGCGTGATGACGCCCGCGCTTTCATCCAGTCCTGCGCTGAACTGGGGGTACCGGCGGTGCTGGAGATTTCCCGTTCCGGTCAAGGCGCGCACGCATGGATTTTTTTCGCCAGCGCGGTGTTGGCGCGCAATGCCCGCCGTCTTGGAACGGCAATCATCAGCCACACCTGCGCGCGCACCCGGCAACTGAAGCTGACTTCCTATGACCGACTGTTCCCCAATCAGGACACGATGCCCAAGGGCGGTTTCGGCAATCTGATTGCCTTGCCCTTGCAGAAAAAGCCGCGCGCGGAAGGATTCAGCGTGTTCGTGGATGCGGATTTGCGACCGTATCCCGATCAGTGGGGAAGGCTTGCGTCCATCGCGCCGATGCCCGCCCACGACATCGAACCGGCCATTCTGAAGGCAACGGGCGGCGCTCATCCGCTGGACGTGACCTTCATCGACGACGAGGATTTGGCTACGCCGTGGAAACGGCGCAGCGCGCCTGCCGGACGACTCACAGGCGAAATGCCTGCCGCCTTGACCGTGACGCTGTCCAATCAGATCTATTTCGAGAAGGCACAATTGCCGCAGGCATTGGCGAACCGCCTGATCCGGCTGACCGCCTTCCAGAATCCAGAGTTCTACCGGGCGCAGGCGATGCGGATGCCCGTGTGGAACACGCCCCGTGTCATCGTCTGCGCTGAAAACTATCCACAGCACATCGCGCTGCCCCGCGGTTGCTTCGACGCCGTTTTCGAACTTTTGAAGGACAACGGCATTCACCTCGACCTGCGCAACGAACGCCATGCTGGAGCACCCATCGCCACCGATTTCGTCGGCACGTTGCGCCTGGATCAGGAAATCGCCGTTGCGGCGATGTTGCGTCATGATGCTGGTGTGCTATGCGCGCCGACGGCCTTCGGCAAGACGGTGACGGCGGCAGCCATCATCGCCCGGCGCGGCGTGAATACCCTGATCCTGGTGCATCGCACGGAATTGCTCAAGCAATGGCAGGAGCGTCTCGCCACGTTCCTGGGCATGGGGAAAGTTGGCGTCATCGGCGGCGGCAAGGCCAAGCCCACCGGCAAGATCGACATCGCCGTGATGCAGTCCCTCTCACGTCGGGGCGAAGTCGATCCGCTGGTCGAAAACTACGGACAAGTGATCGTGGACGAATGCCACCACATCGGCGCGGCGAGCTTCAACGCCATCCTGCGGTGCGCGAAGGCGAAATATGTGCTCGGCCTGACGGCAACGCCGATCCGCCGTGACGGTCAGCAGCCCATCCTCTTCATGCAGTGCGGGCCGATCCGGCATAAGGCGGCGCAACCTGTCGAAGCGCCGCACGATTTGGCCGTGACGCCGCGCTTCATCGAATCAACGATTGCGCTATCGTCCGACGCGGGCATTCAAGAGGTATTCCGGCATCTGGCACAAGACCCGGCCCGCGCCGCCATTATCGCCAGCGCGATCATCGATGCCTTTCGACAAGGCCGCAAGGTGTTGGCATTGACCGAACGCACCGAGCACATCGACGCCATTCATGCCGCGCTGACCGACAAAATCCCGCAACCCTGCGTGCTGCACGGACGGATGTCGAAGAAGCGGCACGCCACACGGATCACCGCGCTCGACGCCCTGCCGCCCGATGCGCCGCGCGTGTTGCTGGCTACCGGCAAACTGGTCGGCGAAGGTTTTGATCATCCGCCACTGGACACGCTGGTTCTGGCGATGCCCGTGCCGTGGAAAGGCGCGCTCCAGCAATACGCCGGACGCCTGCACCGGGAACACGCCAGCAAGACCGACGTGCGCATCATCGATTTCGTGGACACTGGACATCCCGTCCTGCGACGAATGTGGGACAAGCGCCAGCGTGGCTACCGGGCGATGGGGTATCGAATCGGGGGAGGAGGATGACAATAACAAATATGGAGGACATATCTGGAACCACATTCCGGCAATGAAGACCGGAAATCGAGGGACGCCAACCATGCCCAATTTGCCCCATCTTTCGTCCTCCGGGTAAAACTATGGCATTTTGTATCCTTTCTAAAAGCCTCTTCATGCTCAAACATATCGACATTCACAACATTCCGATCACAGTGAGCCGACGTGTCCCGGCTCACTGATCTGATCGCGCAAGTCAAGGCCAAGGATGCCCAGGTCGGAGCTGATCTTGAGCACGAGTTCAAGACGCTGTCGTCGCGCCTGCCTTTCGGCCTGAATTTCGAACGGCACCGCCCGGAAGCGGTGGAACTGCCGCTGCGTCCCATCCGCAGGGGCGACAAGGTGCGCGTGCTGCCGGAGCGCGGTTCTGCGGCGAAGGGCGACCAGCGGTTGTGGCAGGTCAAGAAGATCCGTAAGGCGGGCGGCGGAAAGGTGGCCGAACTGAAATTGTGCGATGCCGCCGAATCGCAGAAGCAGATCGTGGCGCTGGACGATTTGATGGTTGTCGCCGAGTTCAAGGACACCATTTATCCAGGGCTGGTCAGTACCGGCAAGGTGATGCGCGGCGGCGACAAACCCTGCCATACGGTCATCAACGGCGAGAACTACCACGTCCTCAAGGCGCTGACCTACACGCATCGGGGCAAGGTGGACGCCATCTACATCGATCCGCCGTACAACACGGGCGCGAAGGACTGGAAATACAACAACGATTACGTCGAGGGCGACGATCTGTACCGCCACAGCAAATGGCTGGCGATGATGGAGCGGCGCTTGATTGTGGCGCGACAGTTGTTGAACCCGGCGGATTCGGTGTTGATTATCACCATTGACGAGAAGGAATATTTGCGGTTGGGCTTGCTATTGGAGCAGGTGTTTCCAGAAGCGCAGATACAGATGATCAGCAGTGTGATTAATCCGAGTGGCTCAAGCAGAACTGGAAGTTTCTCGCGTTCTGACGAATATATATTTTTTGTGTTTGTCGGAGGCATTGATCTTGTGCCAACGCAAGAGGATATGCTTCGACCTCCCTTGGAAGGGCGGGCGGTTCGTTGGGATGGTCTGGCTCGTCGTGGTGCAACGGGCAAGCGGATTGCTCGTCCCAATTTGTTTTACCCTGTGTTTTGCCATGCAGAAACGGGGAAATTTCATTCAGTGGGTGAACCAATTCCCTTGGGAGCTTCTCGTGCAAGTGTGAAAGCGCCTCAAGGGACATTCGCAATCTGGCCTATCGCGCAAAATGGCTCGGAGGTAACTTGGGGAATTTCACATGTGAAATTCAAATCACACATCGCCAATGGCTATCTCAAGTTTGGTCCTTATACTAACGGCTCAAATTGGCGCGCCATTTATCATATTCAAAGCGGCACAATCGATGCGATCAAAAACGGAAGCATTGATGTTCTAGGAAAAGATTCAGATGGAGCTTTAATTCTAGGGACACTGAATAAACCTGTGCGACCAATGACCACATGGAACAAGCAGTCACATAGTGCGGGTGACTATGTGTCGCATCCCGGACGATTCGATACAATTTTCACGTTGGCCGCTGTTTTTTGCGCGTGAAGTGTTGGGAGAGGTGGTAGATTCGCTGAAGGAGAAGAAAGGAGAGGAAGATGGAACTT
>JAITRP010000029.1 GCA_031288305.1 Zoogloeaceae bacterium | reverse complement strand
GACGGACGGGCGGCACGATCCCCCCGGCAAACCGCGCCAGCACTTGGGCGTCCAGCTTGTCCGTCCCGGCGAGAATGCCGCTCGCCTTGGCAAAGTCGCGCACCCGCCTGGGATTCACCGCCACCACCGGCAAGCCCGCCGCCGCCAAACCCGCCGCCAGAGAGGTCTCGTATCCTCCCGTCGCTTCTCGCACGATGCGCGTCACGCTGTCCTCCTCCTTCAACCAGGCAATGATCGCGGCAATGCCGGTCTCATCGTTCGTGAATTGCTGCACCGCGCCTTCCGGCAGGATGCGATGTCCAGTGTGGCCTTGCTCACATCGATGCCAACGAAAATGTCCTTGTCACTTCTCCCTTCCTTGTGTTCAATGCGGGGTGTTCCCGTAGGGGCGCGCCGCGTGCGTCCGCGAATCATCCGCCGCGTGACGGACAAGGGCTTGCGCCCCTGCACGACCGCGCAGTCGCTCAATCCTCTGTCTTCTGTCTTCTGATGTACAATCCCGCCCCATCATGATGTATGCGCTCCTGCGCCGCGTTCTGTTCCTTCTGGATGCCGAAAAGGCACATAACCTGGGACTGACGGGGCTTTCCTTCCTGCACGCCTGTGGCCTCTCCAGTCTGCTGGCGGAGGCGCGGGTGGAAGATCCGGCGACGGTCATGGGACTCGATTTTCCCAACCGGGTCGGGCTGGCTGCCGGGCTGGACAAGAATGGCGCGCATATCGACGCCCTGGCGGCGCTGGGGTTCGGGCATATCGAAGTGGGCACGGCAACGCCGCGCCCGCAGCCGGGAAACCCCAGGCCGCGCATCTTCCGCCTGCCCAGGGCGCAGGCCGTCATCAATCGCATGGGGTTCAACAATTCCGGCGTCGATGCGCTGGTCGCCAATGTCAAGGATTCGGATCTTGCGCGCAAGAAGGGCAAGAATGGCGTCGTCGTTGGCGTAAACATCGGCAAGAACGCCGGTACGCCGCTGGAAAAAGCGGCGGAGGATTATCTCTTTTGCCTGGAACGGGTTTATGGCGTCGCCCATTATGTCGCGCTCAACATTTCCAGCCCGAACACCCAAAACCTGCGCGAACTGCAGAAGGAAGCGGCGCTTGATAACCTGCTCCGGCAACTCAAGGCGGCGCAGGCGCGCCTTGCCGACCAGCATGGGCGTTACGTGCCGCTGGCGCTGAAGATCGCGCCGGACATGGAAGACGCGGACATCAACGGCATCGCGGACGCCGCGCGGCGGCATGGAATGGACGCGGTCATCGCCACCAACACCACCATCGCGCGCGCGGGCGTGGAAAAACTCGCGCACGGCAACGAGACGGGCGGGCTTTCCGGCGCGCCGCTGTTTCGTCCTTCCACCACGGCGCTGGGCAAACTGGCGCACGCCCTGCAAAACGAAATCCCCCTCATCGGCGCGGGCGGCATCCTGAAGGGCGAGGACGCGCGCGCAAAAATGGCGGCGGGCGCAAGTCTGGTGCAACTCTTTACCGGCTTCGTCTATCGCGGCCCAAAGCTGATACGCGAGGCCGCCGCCGCCGTGCAAACCGCCAAACGCCCCGATTCCTGAGATTCATCCGGGCACGCCATGACTTCCTATCTTTTCCTGCTTGCCGGCGCGGTACTGGTCAATAACATCGTGCTGGTGCAAATCCTGGGACTATGTCCGTTCATGGGCGTTTCCAAGAAACTGGAAACGGCCTGGGGCATGGGCGCGGCCACCACCTTCGTGCTGACGCTGGCGACCGGCGCGAGCTTCATCATCGACCACTACCTGCTCATGCCCGCCGGACTGGAATATCTGCGGACGCTTTCCTTCATCGTCACCATTGCCGCCATCGTGCAATTGACGGAGATGGTCATCGCCAAGACCTCGCCCCTGCTGCAACAGGTGCTGGGCATCTACCTGCCCCTGATTACCACGAATTGCGCGGTATTGGGCGTTCCGCTCATCAATATTTCGCATCGCTATGGTTTTGTGGAATCGCTGCTTTTTGGCGCGGGCAGCGCCATCGGTTTTTCGCTGGTGCTGGCGCTGTTCGCCGGCATCCGCGAGCGCGTGGACGCGGCGGACGTGCCGCAGCCTTTCAAGGGCGCGGCAATCGCCATGATTACGGCGGGACTGATGAGTCTGGCCTTCATGGGCTTTGCCGGACTGGATCGCTGAACGCATGGATATCCTGGCAGCCGTTGCCGTCATGGCGCTGGGGGCGCTGCTCCTGGGCGCGGCGCTTGGGTACGCCGCCATCCGCTTCAAGGTCGAAGGCAATCCCGTCACGGACAAGATAAACGCCATCCTGCCGCAAACCCAGTGCGGACAATGCGGCTTTCCCGGCTGCAAGCCTTATGCGGAAGCCATATCCGCGGGCAAGGCGGAAATCAATCTTTGTCCGCCTGGCGGCAGCGAGGGAACGCGCAAACTCGCCGAATTGCTGGGGCGCGACTTCGTGCCGCCCGCCGGTGAAGCGGAAACAAAAAAAAAACGCGTGATCGCGGTCATCGTCGAGGATCGCTGCATCGGCTGCACCCTGTGCATCCAGGCGTGCCCGGTAGACGCCATCGTCGGCGCGGCGCGACAGATGCACACGGTGGTGGAAAGCTTATGCACCGGCTGCGAACTGTGTCTCAAACCCTGTCCGGTCGAATGCATCGACATGCGGACGCCGCCGGAGACGCCGGAAACCTGGCGCTGGCCGGAAGCCGGAAAATAGAAGGCAAAAGGAATGGCCTTATGTTGAGAACCTCGTTCCACTTCCCCGGCGGCGTCAAACCCGATTCAAACAAGGAAGCCTCGGCCAGGGACCCCATCGCCTTCGCGCCCTTGCCGGAGCGTCTGGCGCTGCCCTTGAAGCAGAGCGCCGGCGTTGCGCCCTCGCCTGTCGTGCGCGTGGGCGAGCGAGTGAAGAAAGGCCAGGTCATCGCGGCGGCAGAGCAATGGATTTCCGCCAGCCTGCACGCGCCAACATCCGGCAGGATAGCGGACATCGGCAATTATCCGCTGGCGCATCCATCGGGTCTTCCCGCGCCCGCCATCATCATCGAAACGGACGGGCTGGAGGAATGGCAGGAGCGACCGCCGCCGGACTGGCAACGCCTCGCGCCGCAGGAGGTGCAACAGTATCTGCAGCAAAGCGGCGTGGTGGGCTTGGGCGGCGCGGTCTTTCCCAGTCACGTCAAACTGGATGCCGAAGCGCGCATGGAGGAACTGATCATCAACGGCGCGGAATGCGAACCCTATGTCACCTGCGATGACCGCCTGATGCGCGAACGCGCCGCCGAAATCGTCTCCGGCATCGCGCTGTTGCGCGATCTCACTGGCGCAGGGCAAACGCTGATCGCCATCGAGAACAACAAACCGGAAGCCATACGCGCCATGCGCGGCGCCATCAGTGAACATCGGGAAAATTTCACTGTCGTCACCTTGCCCACCCGTTATCCGGCGGGCAGCCTGCGCCAGCTGATTTATGCCCTGACGGGAAAGCGCGCGCCGTTTAACGTGCTGCCCACGGCAATGGGCGTGCAGTGCTTCAACGTCGCCACCGTGTACAGCATCTGGCGCGCGCTGGCGCATGGCGAGCCGGTGGCGCGGCGCGTGGTCACGGTGAGCGGCAACGTGCGCGCGCCAAGGAACTGGGATGTGCCCCTCGGCATGAGCATGGAAGCGTTGCTGCAACTCTCCGGGCCGCTTTCCGACACCAACGGCCTGATCGTTGGCGGTCCGATGATGGGGACATTTCTCCCGTTGACGAACGCTCCGATCACCAAGGGCAGCAATTGCCTGATTGCCCGCTCGCCCCGGCTTTTCCCGCCGCGCCCGCCAGAATCGCCCTGCATTCGCTGCACTGCCTGCGCCCAGGCGTGTCCGCAGGGCTTGCAGCCGTTTGAACTCTACTGGTGGAGCCGCGCCCGCGATTTCGACAAGGCGGCAAGATACGCGCTTTCCGAGTGCATCGAATGCGGCTGCTGCGCCTATGTCTGCCCGGCGTCCATTCCCCTGGTGCATTATTTCCGCTACGCCAAGGGCGAACTCGCCGCCGCCGCCAGGGAACAAAAAATGGCCGATGACGCCAAATCCCGCTTCGAATTCCGCCAGTTCCGCGCCGAACGGGAAAAGACGGAAAAAGCGGAAAAACTGGCAAAGGCCGCCGCCGCGCAGGCGGCCAAACGAGCCGCGGAAGAATCCGCCGCCTCCGGCGAACCGGAGAACATGGCGTCCCAAGAGGAGCGGCATTGATGCGCATTCTTCGTTTGCAACAGGGCGCAATGAAAAATGAAGGATGTCATGTCAATGACTTGCCTTCGACGAAGCGCGGCCAAACTCCCTCCCCTGAAACAACAAGGGAAGGTCTGGGGAGGAGTTCGCGGCAGTGGAACAAGAACCAAGGTCTGATGCAAACCGAGCCGCCGCAACCCCCCTCAATCCCCCCTTGCCAGGGGGGAGGACAAGCGCGCTTCCCCGGACACGCCCATGCCATACGCAATCTCCGCAAACCAGAGGCGGCAAACCTATCGGGGAAACATTGCTTTGACATTTCCAGCTCTTCATCGCGCCCTTTTCAACCCGAAAAAAACGGCAAAAGCAAAAGCCTGTTTTTTTGCCGCCTCCTGATCCCTGCCTCCTGACTCCTGATGATGCTCAGTTCTCCCCATCTCCGTGAAGCCAACAGCGTTCCTCGCATCATGCGGCTGGTTTGCGTGGCGCTGCTGCCCGGCATCGCGGTCTACACCGCGCTGATCGGTCCCGCCGTGCTGACGCAGATTTTTCTTGCCAGCGTTGCCGCGCTATTCTTTGAAGCCGCGATGCTGAAAATGCGCGCCCTGCCCGTGCGCCGTTTTCTCGGCGACCATTCCGCGCTGGTGACGGCCTGGCTCATCGCGCTGACTTTCCCGCCGCTCTCCCCCTGGTGGCTGACCGTGACCGGCGTATTCTTCGCAATCGTCGTCGCCAAGCATCTCTATGGCGGCCTGGGACAAAATCCCTTCAATCCGGCAATGGTCGCCTTTGCCGTTTGCATCATCGCCTTTCCCGCCCTGATGTCGCAGTGGCCGGCGCAAGGATTGACCTTGCCTTTCGAGCAACAATTGGAAATCGTCTTCGGCTTCTCCCCGCGCATCGACGCGCTCACCGCCGCCACGCCGCTGGACGCCATCAAGACGGCATTGAAGACCAATGCCCTGCGCGTCGACAATATCCAGGAACTGTTGAGAAGCCAGAATCTCTACGGCACCTTCGCCGGACGCGGCTGGGAATGGGTAACCATGACCTACCTCTGCGGCGGCGCGTTCCTGCTGTTGATGGGCGTCATCACCTGGCACGCGCCGTTTGCCTTCGTCACCAGCATGGCGGCTGCCGCCGCGATCTGCTGGCTGATCGACCCCAGCCGTTTTTCCGATCCCTTGTTCCATCTCTTTTCCGGCGGCTCAATGCTGGGCGCGTTCTTCATCGCCACCGACCCGGTATCCGGCTGTTCGACGCCGCGCGGACGCCTGATTTTCGGCTGCGGCGCCGGTCTTCTCGCCTACCTGATTCGGGTTTTTGGCGTCTTTCCCGACGGCATCGCCTTTGCCGTGCTCATCATGAACATCTGCGCGCCCCTCATCGACCATTACACCCAGCCGACCGTCTTTGGCCTCCGCGCGCGCGAAAGCGACACATGATGGATACCCCCGCCACTCCCGAAAAAACCGCCAGCGCCGCCATGAGCGCCCTGAAAATGGCGGGCGTGTTGCTTGCCTTCACCCTGGTCTTCACTGGCCTGCTCGCGCTGGCGGAAAAATGGTCGCGTCCGGCGATTGAAGCTTCGCAAGCGGCGGAAAAAATGAAATTCATCAACGAAGTCCTGCCCGCGCAGCGTTATCCCTACGACAATGACCTGCTTGCCGACACGCTCCTGCTGCCGCCCACGCCCGAACTGGGGTTGAACGCGCCAAGCCGCGTCTATCGCGCAAGGAAGGACGGACAGCCGATCGCCCTGGTGCTCGAGGCCGTCGCCCCGGACGGCTATGCCGCCGAAATCCGCCTGATTCTCGGCATCACGCGCCAGGGCACGATTACCGGCGTGCGCGTCATCGCCCACAGAGAAACGCCGGGACTGGGCGATTACATCGACCTGAAGAAGGACAAGGACAAGAAATATCCCTGGATCCTGCAATTCGACGGCCTCAACTATCCCGGCGTGCCCGACGAGGAATGGCGGGTGCGCAAGGACAAGGGGCGTTTCCATTATCGCGTCGGCGCGACCATCTCGCCGCGCGCCGTAGTCCACGCCGTGCGCCGCGCGGCGCAATTCGCCGTCGCCCAGCGCGAACGCCTGTTTGCCGCAACGCTGGACGCCGCCGGGGAGACCGCTGCCAATGATGAATAAGGACACCTTCAAGACCATCGCCGCGGACGGCCTGTGGCGGCAAAACACCGGACTGGTGCAAATCCTCGGCCTGTGCCCGTTGCTGGCCATTTCGGTCAATACCGTCAATGCCGTGATGCTGGCGCTGGCCACGTTGATTGTCATCGTCATGTCCAATGTCGCCATCGCCTTGCTGCGCCGCCTGATTCCCCATGAAATCCGCATCCCCGTATTCATTCTCGTCGTCGCCAGCCTGGTCACGGTGGTCGACCTGTTGTTCAACGCCTGGTTCAACGAACTGTACGTCATTCTCGGCATCTTCATTCCGCTCATCGTCACCAACTGCGTCGTGCTGGCGCGGGTGGAAGCCTTCGCCAGCAAGAATCCGCCCCTTGCCTCCGCGTTCGACGGCATTTTCATGGGACTGGGGGTGCTGTGGACGCTCGCGCTGCTTGGCGTGCTGCGCGAACTGATCGGCAACGGCGTCCTGCTCTCCGGGATCGACATGGTGATGCCGGGCGCGCATGCCTTGCAGATCCTGCCGGAAGATTACCCGGGTTTTCTCCTCGCCGCCCTGCCCCCTGGCGCGTTCATCATGCTTGGCTGCCTGATTGCCGGCAAGAACTGGCTTTCCGAACGTGGAAAACGCAAGGCGAAGGAACGGCAAACGCCGCCTGTTTCACGCCGCGCCACCGGAGAAAGCCCCGTCACCTCATGAAGAACCGCGCCGCCGCCATCTACGAACGGCTGAAGGCCGCCAATCCCGCGCCGACGACGGAACTCGACCATCAAACGCCGTTCCAGTTGCTGGTGGCGGTAATGCTTTCCGCGCAGGCGACGGATGTGAGTGTAAACAAGGCCACGCGCGCGCTTTTCCCCGTCGCGTCGACGCCGGAATCCCTGTTGAATCTGGGCGAGGCCGGCCTGACGTCGTACATCAAAAGCATTGGTCTGTACCGCGCCAAGGCCAAGAACCTCATCGCCGCCTGCCGCCTGCTGCTGGAACGCCACGCGGGCGAAGTGCCCAAAACGCGCGCGGAACTGGAAGCCTTGCCCGGCGTGGGCAGGAAAACCGCCAATGTGCTGTTGAATACCGCCTTCGGAGAGCCAGTCATCGCGGTCGATACCCACATCTTCCGTGTCGCCAACCGCACCGGCCTGGTGCCCGGAAAGGACGTGCGCGCGGTTGAGGAAAAACTCACGCGAGCCACGCCGCCCGCATACCGTCAAAACGCCCATCACTGGCTGATCCTGCATGGCCGCTATGTCTGCAAGGCGCGAAAGCCGAACTGCGCCGCCTGCGTGATCGCCGACCTTTGCGCGTGGACGCAAAAAACCTTGGCGAGTTAGAGCCTATTCCATTAGGGGTAGAACAAGCAGTCGTGTCACCGGTCGCCATTTCGATCAAGGCAGGTCGAGACGGGTGTTCATATCGAGGTCGAAACGCCCATACGGGTTGACGTGCTCCCAGATCAGCGGCGTCAAAGCGGCGTAATCGCGTGGAGTGAACCTGCCCCTCCAGTATGGTTGCGCCAGTACCTTCTGGATCATCAACGTGTTGATGTAGACCATACAGTTTTGGATCAAGTGCAGCGCGAGCATGCTGACCTCATGATCCTCGCG
>JAITRP010000193.1 GCA_031288305.1 Zoogloeaceae bacterium | reverse complement strand
CTGTTGATATTGGGATTCGGTGATTTCCATCATCAAGCTCCAGTAACTTCTTGGTACCGAAGCATGACATCTTTCAAGGGTAGTGTGAACACGCCCTAGTAAACGTCAAAAAGTAGGCTTTTACTTTTTGACGTCACACCGCCGTATGCCGGAAACCAGCGCCTTGAGGGAGGCGGCGACGATGTCGCTGTCTATGCCAACGCCGTAACTTTCCGTCTGTCTGCCCGCCAGGCGGATTTCCAGGAAGGCGGCGGCGCTGGCCTCGCCTTCCTGGCTGGCGCGGAGGGCGCGTTCTTCGAAGCTGATGATCCGCGCGGCAATGCCGGCGCGGGCAAGCGCATGCACGGCGGCGTCTATGGGGCCGTTGCCGTGCCCGATTAGCGTCTCGCAACGCCCATCGCGCGTGATGTCCAGCGCGATTCCCTTGCCGTTGGCATCCAGGCGGTGCCCGCGATAGACCAGCGGCGCGGACGCGCCGGCTTCTTTCGGCTCCCGGTCGGTAGCCTCTGTCTGCTGGGGTTCCAGGTATGCGGCGGAAAAAATCCGCCAGAGATCGGCGGCGCGCATCTCCTTGCCGATGTCATCCATATGCCGTTGCACGATGCCGGAAAATTCCACTTGCAGACGACGCGGCATGACGATGCCGTAGGCGGATTCCATCAGCCAGGCGATGCCGCCCTTGCCGGACTGGCTGTTTACGCGGATCAGCGAGTCGTAATTGCGTCCCACGTCCGCCGGATCGAGCGGCAGGTAGGGGACGTTCCAGCGTTTGCTCGTTTTCTCCCGCCAGGCGCGCATGCCCTTTTTGATGGCGTCCTGATGCGAGCCGGAAAAGGCGGTGAATACCAGGTCGCCCACGTAGGGATGGCGCGGATGGATGGGCAGGCCAGCACAATCTTCGTAGGCGCGGGCGATGGCGTTGATGTCGGAAAAATCGAGGCCGGGCTCCACGCCCTGGGTGTAGAGATTCAACGCCAGAGTGACGAGATCGACATTGCCGGTGCGCTCGCCATTGCCGAACAGGCAGCCTTCCACCCGTTGTCCTCCGGCCATGAGGCCAAGTTCGGCGGCGGCGACAGCGGCGCCGCGGTCGTTGTGCGGATGCAGGGAAAGCACGATGCTGTCGCGGCGGGCAAGGTGGCGGTGCATCCATTCGATCTGGTCGGCATAGATGTTGGGCGTCGCCATTTCCACCGTGGCGGGCAGGTTGAGGATGATCTTGTTCCTTGCGCTCGCGCCCCAGGCATGGGTTGCGGCGTCGCAGATTTCCAGCGCGAAGGGCAGTTCGGTGGCGGTGAAGGTTTCCGGGCTGTATTCAAAACCCGTTTGCGTCCCGGACATGCTGTTGGCGTTGGCGCGGATGTGGCGCACACTGGCTACGGTCATGTCGATGAGTTCCGCTTGGCTCATGCCGAACACCGTCTCCCGGAAAGGCGCGGACGTGGCGGTATAGAGATGCACGATGACGCGCCGCGCGCCCTCGATGGCGGCAAAGGCGCGATCAATCAGGGCGGGACGCGCCTGCGTCAGCACTTCGATCGTCACGTCGTCGGGAATATGCCCGCCTTCGATCAATTCGCGCACGAAATCGAAGTCGGTCTGCGAGGCGGCGGGAAAGGCGACTTCGATTTCCTTTACGCCGATGGCGCAAAGCATCTGGAAAAAGCGCAATTTTCTTGCGCGATCCATCGGCTCGAACAACGCCTGGTTGCCGTCGCGCAGATCGGTGCTCATCCACACGGGCGGCTGCGTGAGACGCGCCTCCGGCCACTGCCGGTCACGCAGACCGACCGGCGGGAAAGCATGGTATTTGGGAGAAGCGGGCGACAACATGGATGTCCTTTCCTGAAAGCCGGAAAGGACATGGTAGGGAAAACAGCGGGAAATGTGCTTGCGTATTTTTTGTAAAAAGGAAATTTTTTGGAATAAAATTGCGTCATTCATTGTAATCAAGCAATGGAATTTCAAATCGTGAAAAAACGGGAAAAACCATGCTGGATCGTTACGACTGCGGGATACTGGAAATCCTGCAACAGGAAGGCCGCATCAGCAACCAGGATCTGGCCGCGCGCATCGGTCTTTCCGCCGCGCCCTGCCTGCGCCGGGTGCGCGCGCTGGAAGAGGCGGGCGTCATTCGTGGCTACCATGCCCTGCTGGATGCGCAAAAGCTGGGCTTTTCGCTGATGGCGCTGATTCACATCGCCATGGATACGCATACTCCCGAACGCTTCGCCGGGCTGGAAGCGGCGGCGCAAAAAATTCCCGAAATCATCGAGTGCTTGCTGATTACCGGGCAGGATGCCGATTACCAGCTCAAGGTGGTGGTCGCCGACATGGAAAGCTATCGCGCCCTGCTCCTTGATCGCGTCACCCGCATCCCCGGCGTGACTGGCGTACATACCAGCTTCGTGTTGCGTCGCGCAGTCGACAAAACCGCGCTGCCGATGAGTGGAGACGTCAAAAAGTGAACCTCCACTTTTTACCGGTTTGATTTGGGGTTTGAAACCAGGCGAAAAACCAGCGCGGCCTTGGGGTTATCGCAGGGGCGAACTGCGTTCGCCCGCAAACCAATACACCGCGTAACGCGGCCAACGAGCGCGCGTGGTGCGCCCCTACGATCACATGGACGGGGGGGTAGCGGGTTTTCGTTGCCTTTACTCCAAAAAATGGCAAGCTTCGCTTGCCCTTTTTTGCTGACTGAACCGGCAAAAAATGGATTTTTACTTTTTGCCGCCTCCAAGACTAACATTTGCTTACACGCACGAAACGAAAACAGACACCTGACGCGGCGCGCCTTGCTATAGTGCGGGCGTACCCCCTCTCTCGAAATTTTCGAGATTTCCCCCGCCTTCGTGGCGGGGGACCTTTCTGACCGGTGGTATTCTCTTATGGAGGGTTGTCGTCATGAAAAAGATTTCCCTGTTGTTCTCTTTTGCGCTTTGCGTGATTTTCAGTAGCGCTGCCCTGGCCGAACCGCGTCATGCGCGGCGCGCGCTGTCGGCGCATCCGGGGCATGCGGCGCAAAGAGTCGTCATCGATCACCGCCGTCCCGCGCGTCCTTCCGCCGTGGTCGTTCGCCGTTCCGCGCCCGTCGTGGTCTATCGCTCCGCGCCGCCCGTGGTCTATCGTTTTGCCGCGCCCGTGGTGGCGTATCAACCCCCCACCGTGATCTATCGCGAACCCGTGGTGGTCTATCGTGAACCCGAAGTGGTCTACAGCGAGCCGCCCGTCGTCTATGAAGACGACGCGCCGGTCGTTTACGGCGAGGCGCAGGCCAGCAATACCGTTGCCAAGGTCGTGGGCGCCATTGCGGGCGGCGTTATCGGCAGCCGCTTCGGCGGCGGCAATGGCCGCCTGGCCACCACCGCGGCGGGCGCGGTATTGGGCGGCATCATCGCGGGCGAACTGGCGCAATAAAGACCATTCCATTGCGCCCAGCGGCTACGCCCGCTTGACGGTCAGCGTCCAAAACGCCAGACTGCGCGCGGGCGTGCGGAGAGAAAGCGCGCGGAGACAATGGAAACAATAAAGAGGCTAAAAGCGGTAGCGGACATGCAGGCGTCGCGGTGGAAAATCCTGGCGCTTGCTGGCCCTGCGCTGACCTGGATATTGCTTGTCGCGGGGTTTTTCCTGCTGCCGCATTTCAAGACGCCGCTTCTTTATCCCTGGCGTCCTGTGGAAACTCCGTTGTTCCTCTCTGTCGCGGTCATCGGGGCGTGGCTTGCCCATCGGGCGCGGCGGATGAATTCCGGCTTTTGGAGAAAACAGGAAGCCAGTTTGCGCCTGGGGCTTTGGCTCATCCTGGGCGCGGGCGTACTGGGCATGGAGGGCTGGTTTCTCTGGCAAAAGCGCGCGGTGCTGGCGGGTGATGCCGACATGGCGCGCATGGGACGGCATTTCATCGTCGGTTTCCAGCGTTTCGAGGATGTTCAACCTCTGGCCGAGCGCGGGCTGATCGGCGGCATCTATCTGGGAAGACACAATCTCGCCGGGGAGAGCGTCGCGAGCCTGCGCGCGAAAATCGACGCCCTCCAGGCATCGCGCCGCAAGGCGAACCTGCCGCCGCTCTTCGTGGTGGCCGACCAGGAAGGCGGCATCGTCTCCCGCCTCTCGCCCCCGCTCGAACCCCTGCCTTCCCTGGCAACACTTGTCGCAAGCGGCGAGCCGGAAACCCTGGAGAAGCGCGCGCACGCCTACGGCAAGCGTCAAGGCAGGGCGCTTGCCGGATTGGGCGTCAACATGAATCTCGCGCCGGTCGTCGATCTGAAACCCGAGAAAAAAGGCGACTGGCATGACCAGCACACCCTGATTGAGCGCCGCGCCATTTCCTCCAAACCCTGGATCGTGGCGCGCGTGGCTTCGGCTTATGGGCAAGGACTGATGGAAAGCGGCGTCCAGCCGACGGTCAAGCATTTTCCGGGTCTGCGCGCGGTTCAGGGCGATACGCATCTCATCCCCGCAAGCCTTGTTCATTCCCCCGAGAAGAGGCAGGCGGACTGGTTTCCCTTTCAGACCGTCACCGCCCGCACCGGAGCCGCCATGATGCTCGCCCATGTGCGTCTGCCGGACATCGACCCGGATTATCCCGCTTCCCTTTCCCATGTCCTGGTGCAGAAAGTATTGCGCGGCAGGGAGGAGGGCGGCTGGAATTATCAGGAACTCCTGATGACCGACGACCTCAACATGGGCGCGGTCTACGCCGACGGCATCGGCCTTGCCGCAACCCGCGCGCTCGGCGCCGGGGTGGATCTGCTTTTGATCTCCTACGACCCGGATCAATACTATCCAGCCCTCTTCCAGACGGCAAAAAGCTGGCGGCAAGGCGAGATCGACATCCTGCGCGAAGCCGAAAGCGCCGAACGAATCCAGCGCCATTGGCGGCAGAAAATGGATATCCCGCCAGATTAGACCGATGTCCGCAAAATGCTGGCGGACAGTGCGCCATGCAAAGGGGTTTTTTTACGTTGAATTTGCAATGGAGCGGGCGATGGGAATCGAACCCACGGCTCTAGCTTGGGAAGCTAGGGTATTGCCATTATACGACGCCCGCATAAAAGGAAAGGCGCTGGCCAGCGCCAGAAAGCAGCATGAATTGTATGCTTTCTTGGCGGCGGATTCAAATATCAGGCAAAAAGTGTGCGATTCAAAGCGGAGGAAGAAAGAAAACAGCGAGACTCTGCTACCAGTTACGTTGAACCCATTTTCCTCGGTTGCCCCGGGTAAACTGGCGCAAAGCGGGCAGTAGAGCGGGTCATAGCCGATAAAGGAGGGACGCCCGATGGGTGAAAAGGGAATGAAAAGCAAGGCATTGGCAAAAAGGCCTGGACAAGC
>JAITRP010000222.1 GCA_031288305.1 Zoogloeaceae bacterium | reverse complement strand
TCTGCAACGCCAAAGCCTCGTTGAAGACGATGCGGCACGAACCGGCGAAGCGGCGCATCTGGCGCTGCTGCTCGCCGTTCGGCATCAGTTCGTATTTGTAGGCTTGGAGGCGTTGCATGGTATGATTATACCATAGAACGGCACGAAAGGAAAGGACTGGCCTGGACGCCTGCGGCGTCCGCGCTATCCTTCCCCGCCCTGAAGGACGGGGCTTGTCGCGCACCGGGTCAAGGACTTCCGCCGGTGTCTTGTGTGGCCGCCAAGTCTGCCCCTCGTTCTTGAAGTTGCCGATCATCTTCTTCTTCCTGGCGTCGATCGAAAGCACCGGATTTCCTTCCGATACCGCTTTCCGGGTTTCGCGGTCGATATGCTCGAATTGCGCCTCACGATCCGGGCGCGACGGCTTCGCCAAAAGCATGGCGGCGCTGTTCACGCAATGAAGCAACCATAAGCCCGAAAGGAACGCCATGCCGCATGAGAAACGACGCCGTCTTCAAGCGCCTGCTGGTCAGCTTCTTGCAATCGGCGCTCGACCTGCCGCCAGAAGATTACGCGGAGGTCAAATCGTTGCCTCGCATCTTCCAACGCCCGGAGAAGGGAACAATTTGTCATCATTACTGCTTGGTTTTAAATTACTGTCGGCTGAGTAGTTGCACCTTGGCTATATCTTAACGTGAAATGCTTAAAGACTGGCGCAAAGTGAATTTTCACTTTGCGCCATGCCCGCCCGCTTGCAGTTCCTTGCGGCGCCGCTTACGATACGTTGCCTTTCCATAGCGGATTTTCCACAATTCCCGATAACCGATGAGTTACACCGCCCATTCCATTGCCGTCCTCAAGGGACTGGAACCTGTGCGTCATCTTCCAGGCATGTATACCCGCACGGATTCGCCCCTGCACATCATCCAGGAAATGATCGACAACGCCGCTGACGAAGCCCTGGCGGGTTATTGCAGGCGCATCCAGGTGACGCTCCACGCCGATCAATCGGTGTCGGTGCAAGACGACGGGCGCGGTATTCCGCTGGAGATTCATCCAGAAGAGGGCGTTCCCACGGTGGAAGTGGTGTTTACCCATTTGCATGCGGGGGGCAAGTTCAACAAGAACGACGGCGATTCGGCCTATCGCTTTTCCGGAGGATTGCATGGCGTGGGCGTTTCCGTCACCAACGCGCTTTCTTCGCGCCTGGAGGTGGAAGTCATTCGTGATGGCGCGTGTTACCGGATTGTCTTTTCTGGCGGCAAGGTCATCGAGCCGTTGACGCGCGCTGGCGATGCGCCAAAACGGCAGGGCGGCACCAGGGCGCGCGCCTGGCCGGACGCGCAATTCTTCGATACGCCGCAGATTTCTCCCCTTGAGTTGGAGCGCCTGCTGCGCAGCAAGGCGGTGCTGTTGCCGGGGCTGGAAGTCAGTTTTGCCGTCGAAGGCGGCGAGACGCGCGTCTGGCGCTTCGATCAGGGGATGCGGCAATATCTTTCCGAACAGATTCAGGATGAACCGGTCACGCCCATGTTCGTCAGCGAAAAATACGCCTGTGCACAGGACGAGAGTTTTCCCCAGGGCGCGGGCGTGTCCTGCGCGCTTTGCTGGACGGCGGAAGGCGCGCTTGCGCGCGAATCCTATGTCAACCTCATTCCCACATCCGCAGGCGGCACCCATGAGGCGGGGCTGCGGCAGGCGGCTTTCGAGTCGGTCAAGAATTTCTGCGAACACCACGCGCTGATTCCGAAAGGCGTTCGGCTTGCCGCTGAGGACGTGTTTTCGCGCATGAATTTCGTGCTTTCCGCAAAGGTGCTCGATCCTTCCTTTCAGGGACAGACCAAGGAACGGCTCAATTCGCGCGACGCTATGCCATTGGTCGCCCGTATGCTGCGCGATCCGCTTGAACTCTGGTTGACCGGGCATCCCGAGGCGGCGAAAAAAGTGGCCGAACTTGCCATTCGCGCCGCGCAGGCGCGCAATCGCGCCGGACAGAAAGTGGAAAAGAGAAAGCAATCCGCCATCGCCATCCTCCCCGGCAAACTCTCCGACTGCCAGTCCGAAGACATCCGCCGCAACGAACTGTTCCTGGTCGAGGGCGATTCGGCGGGAGGTTCCGCCAAATCCGGGCGCGACAAGGAATTCCAGGCCATCCTGCCCCTGCGCGGCAAGGTGCTGAATACCTGGGAAGTTGAACCCGGCAGTCTCTACGCCAACCGGGAAATCCACGACATCGCCGTGGCGCTGGGCATTGATCCGCATCCGCCTGCGGCGGATGACAGGGTACTTGCCGATCTGCGTTACGGCAAGGTGGTGATCATGACCGATGCCGATGTGGATGGCTCGCACATTCGCGTCCTGCTGTGCGTCCTGTTCTATCGCCACTTTCCCAAACTGGTAGAGCGAGGACACCTGTATTTCGCCCAGCCGCCGCTCTATCGGCTGGACGTGCCGGGGCATGGCAAGAGCCGTCCGCCGTACAAGGTCTACGCGCTGGACGAAAGCGAGCGCGAAGCGGAACTGGATAAACTGCGCCGGGAAAAAATCCGGACGGAAAACGTCGCCATTTCCCGCTTCAAGGGATTGGGCGAAATGAACCCGGAACAACTTTGGGAAACCACCATGTGCCCCGATACCCGCCGCCTGATGCGTGTGCGCCTGCCGCCCCAGGAAGAAGCCGGTTCGGTGATGAACATGCTCATGGCCAAGAACGAGTCGGCAGGCCGCCGCGCCTGGATGGAAGAAAACGGCGCGCTGGTCGGCGCGGAAGAATAGGGAAGGCGGCAAAAAAATAAAAAGCCACTTTTTTTGCGCGGCCTTGCCGCAGCCAGACAAACGCAAGCCGGTCTTTGCATTCTTCCAGCATCCAGATGTGTCCTATCTTCATGATTGACGAGTAATCGCATCCGTCATGCAACGAGCCTTGCGCGGGAAAAATGCGTTCGGGGCGTCTTCGATCCGGCGACCGGGAAGCGCGGCGTGAGCGGCGCGTTTTCTCCGGTCTTCCGGCGGTTTGTCACGCCTCGATCGGCTTGTTGATGGCCTCGAGTTTTCCGGCCAGGAAATCGTCGTAGCCTTTTTGCACCAGTTCCCAGGTTTTCATGACGCCGTTTTTGACTTCGCCGTCGAACACGCCCAAGCCTTCCAGGATGTTCTGCGCCTCGCCGAAACCCTTTTCGAAGCCGCCGCGAATCAGCGCGACGAAATTCCTGGCGGTTTCTTCCGGGTCTTCGCTCGGGTGTTGCTTGGCGTAGTTGTCGTAGAAGGCGGTAGACAGGCTCAGGATGCGTTCGGCGGTTGCTTCCGCCGAATTATCCTGTCCGGCGGTGTTTTGCAGGGCGTTGGGGCCGAGTTCCGGGGACAGCAGTTCGTTGATGCGGTCGATGGCGGAACGCAATACCAGCGCCAACGGATCGTCGCCCGCCGTCAGGGAAACCTTGGCGGAGGCTTCCAGAATCTGCACGTTCAGTTGATGTTTGGCGTCGGCGGCGGAATAACCGACCTTGGCGGTTTCCGGTTTTTCCGGGGGTTGCTGGACAGTTTCCTGGGGCACGGAAGTTGCGGTGGATGCGAGTGCGATGGACATGATGTTTTCCTTTGCGATAGTGTAGTCGTGTCGCGACAGATCGGACGGCACACATTTTTTCGGCAGCTTCGCGGAAAACTTTATGAAGAATTTCCGCTCGCCCGCAAATCATTCGCCGCATGACGGCCAACAGGCGCGCGCAGCGCGTCCCTGCCTGATCGTGCGGACAAGTTAGCGGGTTGCTCCTTGCTTTCCCCAAAAAAAAGGGCAAGCTTCGCTTGCCCTTTTTTGCTGACCGAACCGGCAAAAAGTGGTTTTCACTTTTTGCCGTACAAACTATTAGCCCGTCACGTTGAATCGACGCAATCCTGGCGTGACTGCCCGCGCCGGAAGCCCTCCTGTCCTCCCCCCTTCCCCTTGCGGGGGAGTGTGGCGCGCAGCGCCGGGAGAGGGCGGCGGATCGAAAGAGCAAAGCCACTGAACTGTGTAAACCGTGTAGATTTTTCCCCTCTCCCCTGACCCCTCCCCCGCAAGGGGGGGAGGGAGACGGGAGCGTTTGCCCTGTCTTCAGGCATTTTGAATTTCATAGGGAACGGTCAGCATGACGGACTACTATAGCGCCACGCCGGAAGCGTCGAACACGCCTTCGAACAGTACGGAAGACAGGTAGCGTTCGCCGGAATCGGGCAGCACCACCACGATGGTCTTGCCCGCGTACTTCGGCTGTTTCGCCAGACGCGCCGCCGCCGCCGCCGCGCCGGAGGAAATGCCGGCAAGGATGCCTTCTTCGCGAGTCAGGCGTCGCGCGTATTCAACGGCTTCCTCGTTCGTCACCTGCTCGATTTCATCGACCAGCGACAAATCCAGCGTGTCCGGCACGAATCCCGCGCCGATGCCCTGGATCTTGTGCGATCCGGGCTGTACCGGTTGTCCGGCGCGCGTTTGCGTCAATACCGGACTGGAGGCCGGTTCCACCGCCACGGAAACAATCGCCTTGCCCCTGGTCTTCTTGATGTAGCGGGAGACGCCGGTAATCGTGCCGCCCGTGCCGACGCCGGAGACAAATACATCCACAGCGCCCTTGCTGTCTTCCCAGACTTCCGGCCCGGTTGTCGCCTCGTGAATCGCCGGGTTGGCGGGATTCTTGAATTGCTGCAACAGCACGTACCTGGAATCGGAAGCGGCGATTTCCGTAGCCTTGGCAATCGCTCCCGGCATTCCCTTCGCGCCTTCGGTCAATACCAGCTTCGCGCCAAAGGCCGCCTGCAATTTGCGGCGTTCGATGCTCATGGTTTCCGGCATGGTCAGCGTCAGCTTGATGCCCTTGGCCGCCGCCACATAGGCCAGCGCGATGCCGGTATTGCCGGAAGTCGGCTCCACCAGTTCCTTGCCCGGCCCCAGAATGCCGCGCTTTTCCGCGTCCTCGATCAGGGCTACGCCAATACGGTCTTTCACCGAATAAGCCGGATTCTGCCCCTCAATCTTTGCCAGCACCGTCGCCTGCGCGCCGTCGGTAATACGATTCAGCCGCACCAGCGGCGTGCGCCCGACAGACTGGATATTGTCGTTGAATAAACTCATGTCATCCTCCAGGAAAATGCCGGAACCCGGCAACGCTTATTACCGTAACAGGCAAGCAAACAAGAACAAAGACGAGATTGTTATAAGCTAATCAGGGGAAGAGGGCAGGGATTGGGCATTCGGCATCAGGAATCAGTTAAAATTCGTATTATGGAATTCCTGAACCTCACCCACCATTTTTTGATCGCCATGCCCGCGATGGTCGATCCCTATTTCAATCGCGCCCTGATTTATGTGTGCGAACACAATCCACAGGGCGCGCTGGGTGTGATTGTGAATCGGCCGCTCGACCTGACGCTGGCAAAACTCTTCGAGAAGGTCGATCTGGAGCTGCGCACACGGGAAATCGGCGCGTTGCCGGTGCATTTTGGCGGGCCGGTGCAGATGGATCGCGGCTTTGTGCTGCATCGTCCGTGCGGCGAATGGCAATCCAGCATGCGCGTGACCCATGAGATTGGTTTGACCAGTTCCAAGGATATTCTCGTTTCCATCAGTTCCAGCGGCGAACCCAAGGACATCATCATGATGCTGGGGTATGCGGGCTGGGGCGCCGGGCAACTGGAGACGGAAGTGGGACAAAACGCCTGGCTTACCGTT
Organism: Zoogloeaceae bacterium; assembly: GCA_031288305.1. Classification (GTDB taxonomy): domain Bacteria; phylum Pseudomonadota; class Gammaproteobacteria; order Burkholderiales; family Rhodocyclaceae; genus Azovibrio. The sequence continues at coordinate 2,385 of JAITRP010000222.1, read as the reverse complement.
CCGGCGAGCACAGAGGTGCTTTTTGGCCTGCCGCCGGAGAGCCGCCTGCCGACCGCCATGCAGATGCTGGGCGTGAGTTTTTCCCAACTTTCCGACATGGCGGGTCACGCCTGACTCCAATGAGCGCCGTGCTTGCCTTCGACTTTGGCGAAAAGCGCACCGGCGTTGCCGTGGGGGAAACCGCCCTGCTTTGCGCGCATCCGCTGACCGTGATCCAGACCAAAAATGACGACGAACGCTTGCGCGCCATTGCCCGCCTGATTGAGGAATGGCAGCCGGAACTTCTGCTCGTCGGTCATCCTCTTCATGCCGACGGCACGGCGCACGCCATGACCGCCCGCGCCCGCGCCTTTGCCGCCGGCCTGCGCCAGCGCTTTGCCCTGCCGGTGCAGGAGGCCGACGAGCGACTGACTTCCCGCGAGGCCGAGACCCGCTTGCGGGAAACGGGAAAGAACGCCAGAAACATGAAGCCGCGGGTAGACGCGGTGGCGGCGCAACTGATTTTACAAACCTGGTTCGACCATCCTCATGACCTTTCCAATGAATGCCTCCTCCCTTCCTCCCCTGCCTGACGCCGAAGTCCAGTGCCAGGCGCTTGCCGACCTGATCCGTCCCGGTCTCACGCCGGATGCGGCCCTGGTGGGCATTTTCAGCGGCGGCGCGTGGATTGCCGAGCGCCTGGTGGAATTGCTTGGACTTGCCGATGCCGCTGGTCTGGTTGACATTTCCTTTTACCGCGACGACTTCGCGGAAAAAGGCCTGCACCCGCAGGTGCGTCCGACGCGGATTCCGTTCGACGTCAATGGTCGCCGCCTGATTCTCGTAGATGATGTGCTCTATACTGGACGCACCACCCGAGCCGCCCTGAACGAGCTGTTCGATTATGGCCGTCCCGCCGCCATAGAGCTTGCCGTGCTCGCGGACAGGGGATGCCGGGAATTGCCGGTTGCGCCCAATTATTGCGTCTGGAATCTGGAATTGCCGCGCAGTATCGGGCTTATCCTGAGCCGCAACGAGGCCGGACAGCTTTTCTGGGAGATGGAACATCATGCCTAACCCGCAGTTGAACGCCAGGGGCGAACTCACGCACCTGCTTGCCATCGACGGCCTGCCGCGCGAAACGCTGACGCATATTCTCGATGCCGCCGCCTCCTTTCTGGGATTGGCGGACAGGGAAGTCAAGAAGGTGCCGCTATTGCGGGGAAAGAGCGTGTTCAACCTGTTTTTCGAGAATTCCACCCGCACGCGCACAACCTTTGAAATCGCCGCCAAACGTCTTTCCGCCGATGTCATCAATCTCGACATCACCCGTTCTTCCACCGCCAAGGGCGAGACCCTGCTCGACACCATCGACAACCTCTGCGCCATGCATGCCGACATGTTCGTGGTGCGCCACGCCGTTTCCGGCGCGCCCTGTCTGATCGCCGAACACCTGCGCCGCATGGGGCACAATGACATCCACGTGGTCAACGCGGGTGACGGACGCCATGCCCATCCCACCCAGGGCCTGCTCGACATGTACACCATCCGGCATTTCAAGCAAAATTTCGAGACGCTGACCGTCGCCATTGTTGGCGATATCCTGCATTCGCGCGTCGCCCGTTCCGACATCTGCGCGCTGAGCACGCTGGGCGCGAAGGAAGTGCGCGTCATCGGCCCCAGGACCCTGCTGCCCGCCGCGCTCGCCAACATGGGCGTCCAGATGTATCACGACATGGAAAAAGGCTTGCGCGATTGTGACGTCATCATCATGCTGCGCCTGCAAAACGAACGGATGAACGGCGCGCTGCTGCCTTCCGCCAGCGAATACTTCCGGCATTACGGCCTCACGCCCAAAAAGCTGGCGCTGGCCAAGCCGGACGCCATCGTCATGCACCCCGGCCCGATGAACCGGGGCGTGGAAATCGACTCCGCCGTTGCCGATGGCGCGCAGGCCGTCATCCTCGATCAAGTCGCCTTCGGCATCGCGGTGCGCATGGCGGTCATGAGCATATTGAACGGCAAAAAGTAACAAGGAGGCGGCAAAAAGCAAGACACCACTTTTTGCCGGTTCAGTCAGCAAAAAAGGACAGGCAAAGCCCGCCCTCTTTTGGAGTAAAGGCAACGCAAACCCAAGACCGGATGGGCCTTGCTTGGGTTTACACGGTTTGAAGCCAGGCTTTGCCTGGCTTCAAACCCCAAGACAAGCCGACAAAAAGTGGGTTTTTACTTTTTGACGCCTGGTAGTTCGTCATGCTGAATGAACCAGCAAGAAATTAGCGGCAGACCTTCAGGGCTGCCGGTCTAACGTCATTGGGAAGGGGTTTCTCTCCCCTCCCCAATGGCTACGGTCGAGACCCCGGCCTTCAGGCCGGGGTCTCGACCTTCGCGCCGCCCTGAAGGGCG
>JAITRP010000221.1 GCA_031288305.1 Zoogloeaceae bacterium | reverse complement strand
CGCCCTTCAGGGCGGTGCGAAGGTGAAACCCCGGCCTGAAGGCCGGGGGATCAATCCGTAGCCATTGGGGAGGGGAGAGAAACCCCTTCCCAATGACGTTAGACCGGCAGACCTGAAGGGCTGCCGCTAATTTCTTGCTTTTTTTCGCGCGGACTTTTTCCTGCGTCCCGCGCCGGATTTTCCAGCTTTTCCGGCGCAATCGCGGGCAAATTGCCAGGCGACGCGCCCGCTGCGCGATCCTCTGGCGAGCGCCCAGTTCAGCGCCTCGCGTTCACGAGCGGAGATTTCCTTGGCATTGAAACCGAAGGTGCGCAACCAGCGGGCGACGATGGCAAGGTAGCTTTCCTGGTCAAAGGGATAAAAGGAAACCCACAGGCCGAAACGATCGGAAAGCGACACTCTTTCCTCGACGGCTTCGCCCGGATGGATTTCGCCATTGTCGGCGCGTATCGTTTCCAGATTGTCGGAAAAATACTCCGGCATCATGTGACGGCGGTTGGAAGTGGCGTAGATGAGCGTATTTTCCGGCGGCGCGGCAATGGAGCCGTCGAGCGCGGATTTCAGCGCCTTGTAGGTATTTTCGCCCGACTCGAAGGAAAGGTCGTCGCAAAAAATCAGAAATTTTTCCGGACGCCCGGCGATCAGGTCGATGATGTCGGCAAGGTCGATGAGGTCGTCACGGTCTACTTCGATCAACCGCAAGCCTTCCCGGGCGAATTCATTCAGCAACGCCTTCACCAGCGAGGATTTGCCGGAACCGCGCGTTCCCGTGAGCAGCGCATTGTTGGCGGGCTTGCCCTCCAGGAATTGCCGGGTGTTGGCAACAACGCGCGCCTTTTGCGCGTCGATGCTCGTAAGATCCGCCAGGCGCAGCGGATGCGTTTGACGCACGGGAGCCAGAAATCCTTGTCCCCCGCGTTTTTTCCAGCGGCAGGCGATGACGGCAGACCAGTCCGGCAAGGCGGGCGGCAAGGGCCATCGCGCCTCGATGCGCGACAACAGGGCATCCATGCGGGCGAGCAAGACCTCGCCCAGCGCGCGGGCGGCGTCTATGGCTTGAACGGCATCAGAAGAAGACATGGCAGAGGGTATACTCCAACAAAGACCGTCAATCGAGTGTGATGTTGCAGGCGAATTGAACCATATAAAATCCAATCCATACAGTTCTGAGGACAGAGGACAGAAGACTGAAGACAGGGCGCTCGCTGCGCCCGCTTTGTGGGCTGTAGTCAGTGGCCTGTGGCGCGCGTTGGGTGTGCTGCGCTTCGCAAGCTCCCACAGAATGCGCAGAGTACAGGCTACAAAGGCGCGAAGCGCCGCCCTGTCTTCAGTCCTCTGTCCTCTGATAACCCTAGTCGAAGCCATGCAAAAAATCCAATTTCGTGTTGTCGCGTATTTTGCCGTTGCGGCGCTGCTTCTTGTTTTTTCCGCTTGCAGCGCATGGTTGCCGGATAGCGCGCCCGCAGCGTCGCAAACGCCGGCATGTCCGGTCTGTCCGCCTTGTCTTGCGCCTCCGGTGGCGCTGCCGTCCGAGTCCGGCGCGCCGCCGGAAGCCGCGGCGGCATCCGAGGCTGCCGCGCCGCGTCTGGAAACCGCGCGCTGGGCTGATCTGCCGGGCTGGGAAACGGATACGCTTACCGCCGCCTGGGACGCGTTTCTCGCCTCCTGTCGCGGCCTGGCGGAAAAGCCGCACGGCGCGGCCTGGCGTCCGGTCTGCGCGCAGGCCGGAACGGTGTCCGGGCAGAGCGAAAAACAGGTGCGGCGCTTTTTCGAGCGCGCGTTCGCGCCACATGCCGTCGTGGAGGCAGACGGCCGCGTCGAGGGTCTGGTGACGGGCTATTATGAACCCCTGATTCACGGCAGCCGCGAGCCGGACGCGCAAAATCGCATTCCGGTATGGGGCGTGCCGCCTGATATGCTGACCATCGATCTGGGCGGCGTGTATCCCGAATTGTCGCATCTGCGTCTGCGCGGACGCATTGAAAACGGCAAGGTGGTGCCGTATTGGAGCCGCGCCGAAATCGAGGCCGGAATCGCCCCGCAGACGCAAAAACCGCTGCTCTGGGTGGCGGACGCGGTCGAATTCTTCTTTTTGCAGATACAGGGTTCCGGCCGGGTCGAGCTGTCCGACGGCAGCCATGTGCGCATCGGCTATGCCGATCAGAATGGCCATCCCTATCGTTCCATTGGCCGCGCCCTGATCGAGCGCGGCGAATTGAAGCCGGAACAGGCTTCCATGCAGGGCATACAGGCTTGGGCGCGGCGGCGCCCCGGCAAGCTGCGCGCCCTGCTGGACGCAAATCCCAGCTATGTGTTCTTCCGCGAACTGCAAGGAGATGACGCCAACGCCGCGAGCGGCCCAATCGGCGCGCTGGGCGTTCCCCTGACCGCCCAGCGCAGCATCGCCGTGGATGCGCGTTACATTCCGCTGGGCGCGCCGGTCTGGCTGGCGACCACCCGCCCCAACAGCAAAACGCCGCTGAACCGCCTGGTGCTGGCGCAGGATACGGGCAGCGCGATTAAAGGCGGAGCGCGCGCCGACTTCTTTTGGGGTTTCGGCGCCGCCGCCGGGCAACAGGCCGGACGCATGAAACAGTCTGGCCGCATGTGGGTGTTGCTGCCGCGCCAGGAGAACGCAAGGCCATGAGCGCGGGCGAACCCGGCGACATCTTGCTGGTCAAGACTTCCTCGATGGGCGACGTCATCCACAACCTGCCCGTAGTCAGCGATTTGGCGGCGCGTTTTCCGCGCGCGCATATCGACTGGGTGGTGGAAGAAGGCTTTGCCGACATTTGCCGCCTGCATCCCGCCGTGCGCCAGGTGTTGCCGGTTGCCCTGCGCCGCTGGAAACGCCAGCCGTTTTCCGCAAGCGTCTGGCGGGAGATACGGGCAATGCGGCAGAACCTGCAAACGACCGCCTATGACGTGGTGCTGGACACGCAGGGACTGTTGAAAAGCGCCCTGATCGTCCGCGCGGCGCGTTGCGCGGCAACGGGGGAAAAGCTGGGGTACGGCGTTCGCGCCATCCGCGAGCCGCTGGCGGCCTGTTTTTATGATAAAAGGTTTTTCGTCGCCAAGTCCCTGCATGCCGTTGTGCGCAACCGGCAACTGGCGGCGCTTGCCCTGGGCTATGACCTGCATCCGGCGCTGGATTACGGGCTTTCGCCGCGTGACGCAAAAGGCGCGCGCGGCGATTCCGTGGTCTTTCTCACCGCCGCCAGCCGTGCCGACAAGTTATGGGCGGAACACAACTGGATCAATTTGGGACGCGCGCTTGCCCGCCTGGGATTGACCTTGTTGTTGCCTGGCGGCAACGCGCTGGAACGCGAACGCGCCGAACACATCGCCAGCAAGGTTCCCGGCGCGCAAGCCGTGCCGCCCATGTCGCTGGCCGATTTGGCCGCGCTGCTGGCCCATGCCCGCTTCGTGGTCGGCGTCGATACCGGCCTTGTCCATCTGGCCGCGGCCGTGCAAACGCCTGTTCTTGCGATCTACACCGCCACCCATCCCGCCCTGACTGGCGTTCTTGGCGGCGGCTGGTTCAGGAATCTGGGCGCAAGCGGCGCGCCGCCCAATCTGGTCGATGTCTTGAAGGCGCTGCAACCGCTGATATAAAAATTCGGCAAAAAGTGAAACCCCGCTTTTGCCGGTTTCATTTCTTGCTGGTGGTCCGTCACGTTGAATCGACGCAATTTTGGCGTGACTGCCCGCCGGAAGCCTTCCTGACCCCTCCCCCGCAAGGGGGGGGAGGGGGATAAAAGCGTTTGCGCTGTCTCCAGGCATTTTGGATTTCATCGTAAAACTAACTCCGGTTTGAAACCCCGCCCTTCAGGGCGGTGTGAAGGTGAGAACCCCGGCCTGAAGGCCGGGGTTTCGACCGTAGCCATTGGGGAGGGGATGCAAACCCCTTCCCAATGACGTTAGACCGGCAGACCTGAAGGGCTGCCGCTAATTTCTTGCTGGTTCATTCAGCATGACGGACTACTAGCAAAAAAGGCAGGCAAAGATCGCCCTTTTTTGGAGGAAAGGCGATGAAA
>JAITRP010000111.1 GCA_031288305.1 Zoogloeaceae bacterium | reverse complement strand
CAAGAAATTAGCGGCAGCCCTTCAGGGCTGCCGGTCCAACGTCATTGGGAAGGGGTTTCTCTCCCCTCCCCAATGGCTACGGATTGATCCCCCGGCCTTCAGGCCGGGGTCTCAACCTTCGCGCCAATTCTTCCGGGCGGGGTTTCAAACCAGAGTTAGTTTTACGATGAAAACGAACGCCGCAATGATAACAAAATCGCGCCTGGCGGCGGGGAACGGCAGGACAAGGAGAAGCGCAGGCCGTGGCAACCCATATGGCATCGCAAGGGCGGCGATCCGCCGCCCGTTTGAACCGGGAATCGGGATTCGGGCGGCAGATTGCCGCTCCCGCGCCTCAGGTTTTCCTCCCCTTTTACGACGCGCGCCCACACTGTGAAGGGTGCAATTAAAAGTGGAGGATGTCAAAGTGATATTACCCCTCCCTTTGCTGGTTTCCCAAGGTTGGCATAGCCTGGACGTATCCGGGGCGCGCGGTTTTCCTCCCCCCCCCCCCCCTGACAAGGGGGGATTGAGGGGGGGGTTGCGGCGGTTCGTTTCGCATCAGATTTTGGCGCCTGCTCCACTGCCGCAAACCCCTCCCCAGCCCCCCCTTCTCAGGGGAGGGAGTTGGGCCGCGCTTCGTCCGGGATGAATCATTAACATGACATCCTCCGCTTTTAATTGCACCCCACTGTGAAAGCGGCGCGCTGGCGGTCATGGAAACGTGCTATGCTTTGCAGATTACGGTTTCGGAGGGAAAAGACATGCGGCATCATCTTTTCGGCATGGTGTGCGCGCTTGCGTTTTCCTGCGTGGAGCAGGTGTGGGCAAAGGAGGCTTCTTCCCCGCAAATGTTCACGGATGTCATGCGGGATTTTACGCTCTCTGTCGAAATTTCCTCCAACGGAGAAAGAAGCCTGCGAATTTACGCAAAGGAAAGCGGCGCCTTGCTGCAAACCATCACAGCGCAGGAATGCCTTGGCGATCCCGGCTTTTTTCCTTTTGCCGGGGATTTCGATTTCGACGGGCATGAGGATTTCGCCTGCAAATCCACTTGGCATAACGGCGAGCAGCACATGGCCTTTTTCCTGTACGACGCCAAAAAGAAGCGCTTTGCGTTTTCCTTTGAACTCATCGGCTTTGAAATACAGTCCGACCCGCAAGACCGTACCTTGACGAGCGTCGGCCTCGACGGTCATTTCCTCAAAAAGCAGACCTATCAAATGCGCGGCTCCCGCCCGGCGCTGGCGCGGATATGCACAGCGGATGGACAGGTCTCGGAATCGCCGGATTTCCAATGCTACGCCGTTGCCACGCCGGACAGCGTTCTGCGCGATTTCTATTTTGAATATGATGGCTATCGGAACGAGGATGCCGGAAAAAACGCCGCTTTGCGCGTTTATCGCAAGAAAACCGGAAAGCTCGTGCAAACGCTCGAACTCGCGGAGGACTTTACCTATAGCGAATTGGACGACAAACCGCCCGTCGGCGTTCCGGATTATTCCTGGGCGAGCAAACTGCGCGCGGGGGATTTCAATTTTGACGGCCTGGAGGATTTTGCTGTCCTCAGTACTTGTGGGAACGTCAATTGCGTGGAGGATTACTACCTGTACAACCCCGGACGCCAAGAATTTCGCCGCGGCTTTTCGCTTTCCGGCCACGGCAGGGTCTTCGACCCGGCAAGCAAAACCGTCACCATATCGGCGCGCGGCAACGCGGCGACACATTATCAAACCACCTATCGCGTCCAGGGTTTTGCGTTGATACCGGAATACGCCTGTACCCGGTACATCGGTTTCATCGAGCCGGATAGAGGCGCCAACGCGACCCTATCCGTCTTGTCTGGCGGCGATCTCGCGCTGGATCTGTATTTCGCGCATGACGTGGAGCCGACGCGCGCCTTCTCCGGCACAGTTCACTTCTCCCTCAAGGACAAGAGCGCCTCGCCGCAATGCCCCTTGCGTTTGCAAGACAAGGAGGCGCTGGCCCACGACGCGGAAGGCCAGGCGCGGCGCGTTGCCTGGACGCTGGAGGTCGAATGCGACCGCAAGCCGTCGGGTACGCTTTTTCTGATTCTTTCCGACGCCGATGGCGACGGGATCGAGGCCGGCTACCGTCCAGCGGGCGACGACAAGGTCATTCCACTCGAATTGGGCTATTTCTGCGAAGCCTGCGACGAGAAAAAAGCAAACTGTGAATGAAGAAAGAAAAGCAAGATGAAGCCCCGCATGTACGCCTTTTTGTTCTTCGGCTTTCTTGCCTTGCCATGCGGGGCAAATGATCCTGCGCCACGGCTTACCGGAGAAAGGCTGCTGCAATACTTTTCCTCGGAGGAGGCGCTCGAAAGAGCATTCGCCGACGGCTACCTTGCGGGGATTGCCGATGCAACGCAAGGCAAGTCCTGGTGTATCGCATGGGAACAAAAGCCGCATGAAATCGATGCCGATGTATTCCATGCGCTGCGAAAACTGCCGCGGGAACGCCTGCGTGAAAAAGCGAGCCTCTTGGTAATCGAAGCATTGAAAGGCAGGTTTCCCTGCGAATGATTCCATTCCCAAGTCATGCCAAGCCTGGCCTTGGGGTTTTGTTGCCTTTATTCCCTTCCCAAATCATCCGTGACGTTGTCGACTTCGCCTTGCCGCGCAATTGCACGGTCTGTGGCTCGTCTTCGCGTCACGAATGACCTGGAAATGGAATTACTCCCAAAGAGGGCGCGCCCTGCCCGCCCTTTTCCGCTATCTGAACCGGCAAAGAAGCGGATTTTTCTTTTTGACGCCTTCCTACGCCTCCTGCCTTCTGACGATTGCGCCATCTTGCAGTTTCAGGTGGCCAGAGATGACGACCTCGGCATTGCTTTCCAGTCCTTCCAGAATCTCGACCTGTCCGGCGCGGTGTTGACCGAGGCGCACAGGGGTGCTTTTGACGGTAAGTCTCTCGCCATGCGTCTCGATACGGAAGACAAAAGGCGGACTGTCCATCACCACAGCTTCTTCCGGAATCATCAGGACATCCACATTTGCCCCGAAATCCAGACGCACCCGCACGAACATGCCGGGATGCAAACGGCCTTCCCCATTGGGCAGAAGGGCGCGGCAGGAAATCGAGCGTCCGCCCACGTCCACCAGAGGGTCAAGCGCGGTCAAGGACGCTGAAAAACGTTCATTGGGCAGGGCGTCGGACATCACTTCCAGATCCAGACCCGCGCGCAAACGGTTCAGATAGGCTTCCGGCAGACGAAAATCCACTTTCAGGGTATTGGTGTCTTCCAGATTAACCAGATCTTCGCCTTCCCGGACGTAATCGCCGACGCTCACATTGCGTATGCCTACCACGCCATCGAAGGGCGCGCGGATCCGCATCTTGTCCAGTCTCGCCCGCGCCAGCGTCACGGCGGCTTCCTGCACTCGCAGCGCGGCGCGGGTATTGTCCAACGCCTGTGGACTGATGAATTTCTTGCGAAACAGGTCTTCGTTGCGCGATTGGTTGGCGCGCGCCAGCGACAGATTGGCTTCGGCCTGCTGCAATTCCGCCGCCTGTATGCCCGCGTCCAGCGTCAGCAGCAACGCGCCCTTTTTCACGCGCTCGCCGTCCTGAAAGGCAATGCGATTGATGCGCCCGGAAGTCTCGGGGCGCAACACCACGGATTCATTGGATTTGAGCGTTCCGACCGCTGTCGCCTCATCCGCCAGCCGCGTCCGCGCCGCTCGCGCCGTTTCCACCAGCACATCGCCGCCGCCATTTCGGGACGCCGCCAAGGCCGTCGCCTCCGGCAAGCGCTGACCGTCCATGCGGTGCAGCCAGTAACCGCCGCCGCCCAACGCCGCAAGCCCCGCCAGCGCGAGAAGAATCACGCCGTTATGATGTCCTTTTTTCGTTTCCATGCCGTTTTTTCCTTCCTTGCAGGAAGCGGCAAAAAGTGAAACCCTATTTTTTGCCGGGTAAGTTTGGGTTTGAAGGCAAAGCAAAGCTTCGCCCTCAAACCATGTAACCCCAACGCAAAACCAGTCCGGCCTTGGGGTTATGTTGCCTTTGCGCCAAGAAAGGGCAGGCTTTGCCTGTCTTTTTTTGCTGACTGAATCGTCAAAAAGTAAATTTTACTTTTTGACGCCTTCTACAGCACTTCCGCCGCGTGGTCCGCCAGACGCGAGCGTTCGCCGCGTTGCAGGGTGATGTGGCCGGAATGCGGCCAGCCCTTGAAGCGGTCGACCACATAGGTGAGGCCGGATGAGCCTTCGGTAAGGTAAGGCGTGTCGATTTGGGCGATATTGCCCAGACAGACGATTTTCGTGCCGGGGCCAGCGCGGGTGACCAGGGTTTTCATCTGCTTGGGCGTGAGATTCTGCGCTTCGTCGAGAATGAGAAACTTCTTCAGGAAAGTGCGCCCGCGCATGAAATTCAGCGACTTCACTTTTATGCGCGAACGAATCAGATCGCGCGTGGCGGCCTTGCTCCATTCGCCGGAAAAGTGGTTGTTGGCGCCGCCGCTGTTTTCTTCGGAATGGGTGAGCACTTCCAGATTGTCTTCCAGCGCCCCCATCCAGGGCAGCATTTTTTCCTCTTCGCTGCCGGGCAGAAAGCCGATGTCCTCGCCTACGGGAACCGTGACGCGGGTCATGATGATTTCCGCGTAACGCTTTATTTCCAGCGTCTGCGTGAGCGCGGCGGCAAGCGTCAGCAAAGTCTTGCCGGTGCCCGCCTGCCCCAGCAGGGTGACAAAATCAATGTCCGGATTCATCAGGAGATTCAGGGCGAAACTCTGCTCGCGGTTCCTGGCGTTGATGCCCCAGACGGCATGCTTGGGATGCGTATAATCGGCAAGCGTTTCCAGCACCGCCCTTTTTCCGGCGGCTTCCCGGACAATGGCGGAAAACTCCGGTTCGCCTTCCAGATAGACAAATTCATTCAACAGAAAATCCGGGCACAGGGGCCCATTGATGCGGTAACGGGTCCTGCTTTCCTCCTTCCAGGATTCCATGCCTTGTCCATGTGTTTCCCAGAAGTCGGCAGGCAGGCCGCGGCTGCCTGTATAGAGCAGATCGCTGTCTTCCAGAACCTGGTCGTTGAAATAATCCTCGACGGGCAGCCCCAGCGCGCGCGCCTTGATGCGCATGTTGATGTCCTTGGACACCAGAATCACCTGACGCCGGGGATAGCGGCGTTGCAGGTGGATGACCACGGCGAGAATCTGGTTGTCGTATTTCGAGGTGGGCAGCGCGGGCGGCAATTCGGCGTGGATGGCCTCGGTCTGCAACAAAAGCTTGCCGGTCGCCATGCCGTGACTGTGCGGGCCAAGCGCGATGCCCTCGCCAATGTCGTCGGCGGGCGCGAGCATCTCGTCTATCGCGCGCGAGACCTGGCGGGCGTTGCGGGCAATCTCGGACATGCCCTTCTTGTGATCGTCGAGTTCTTCCAGCGTCATGATGGGCAGATAGACATCATGCTCCTCGAAACGGAAGAGGCTGGCGGGATCGTGCATCAGCACATTGGTGTCCAGGACAAAAATCTTGCTGGCGGTTTTGCGGGCGGGTTTTGCGGGCATGGCGAAATTCCGGAAGAATCGGACGACGAATGCCGAATTGTCATGGCGAGTATTTCCGCGCGTCAAGTCCTGACGCCCAATCTTTTGTCCCCCGTTACATCGCCGCCCTGCGCGACGTTTTCGATCACAGACCGGAAATCATGCCTCGCCTGCACAAAGCCGCGCGTTCCGGCTCTATTTGCGGTTTTCGGTTTTGACAACCTCCCACTCGCCGTAATGGCCGTCATGATCGATTTTTCTCTTCAGGGTCACGGCGATTTTCTGGGCAGGGCAGCAATTTGCGTCATTCTCGCCATAGTCCACTCCGTTGATCACGATAGCGTCGGATTTGACTGAAGCCACGCTGCTCGTCCCTGCATCTTCAAATGCCGCTATTGGAAGATCCAAAGTCGCGCCAGGCCGGAAACCACCCTTCATTTCAGCGCCCACGAAGGTAATTCTGGCCGCCATGATGAGGTGCGCGCCGCAACCGACAACTTCGTGCCAAAGTACGCCATACTCTCCCTTGTAAAAGCCGGTGTCGCCATCCGCGCCGTAGGGTTCAATCACGAACACATCCTCGACGAACGCATCCTCGCCCCAAACCCCTCCCTCAACCGTGGTGCTACAGGTTCCCACTTCCACGTATTTTTCCATCGCCGCCAGGACGCGCGTCTCGATGTCTTCCGCCACGGGAACCAAACCATCCGCGGCCAGGGCCGTGGAAAACAGGGCAGCGGCCGCAATGAAAACGAGAAAGAGTTTCTTCATGAAAACGCTCCTTCGAAAGGAAATGTTAGAGACCAACGGTACGTTACAGCCATTCCCCGCGACGATTGATGAAGCCGCACTTTTTATTCTGGCAGGCGGGCGCCCTGCCGTCCTGGAATTCCTTGGCGTCATCGAATCTTGGCTGAATGACCCATCGTTGTTGCTTGTCGATGTATCCCCACTTGCCATTCTGGCTTTGAACGGGAGCCAGCCCTTCGCTGTAGGGACGAACGGCGCGGTATTTTGGCCCTCGCGTGCCGTTGCAGGCGGCAAGCGTAAACAACAGCGACGCCAACAGCGTCATGATCATTGCTTTTTGCATGAATTGTCTCCTTGCGCAAAACGCGGAAGGTTGAAAACCTCCCGCGTCTGTCCATGTATGTCACTTCTTGGGCGGATTTTTGCCGCGTCCCTTCCCGGAAGGTTGTCCGGGATTCTTGCTCGGCCAATTGGGATTGGCCGGTTGTTGATTCGTCATAAAGTTCTCCTTTAAAAAAGAAGTTTGACAGGACGCACGATTGCGACCTTTTAAGTTGAGTATCAACCTAAAAAACCCTTCATGTCAACGAGATGGCAGTCGACCATCCAAGTTGACCATAGGGGACGATCATGCTGGAGAATAACCTGAAGAATTTGGCGAGCGCTGTGGGGGGCGCGGTTGCCAGGCAGCGGATACGGAGCGGGTTGACGCAGGAAGATGTCGCGGAACGGCTGAATGTGGGAAGCGAAGCCATATCGCGCATCGAGCGGGGCATCGTGATTCCCAACATTGCCCGGCTGTTTGAATTCGCCACGATTTTCGGCTGTGACGCGGCGGAATTGCTGACCGGCGCCAGCCCGCGTCCAGGCGACCAGGCAAGCCGGATTGGACAGTTGCTGGCAACGCTCGACCCTGCCGACCGGCAGATGATCATGGAATGGGTTGAGCGTCTGGCCGAACGTCTGGGGCAAACGTCTGGGGCAAAAATAAAGATTTGAAAAGTTGCCGACGCGTTTGCTTCCAACCGCCCATGCCGCTTTGTTTACTGCGCCTTGCCGCACTGTTCCTGGATTGCCTTGGCGATCTCCGTCTCGCGGACGGCTTCGCTTATCACGGCCTTGCCCAGCGATTCGAGCAGGATGAGGCGCAGGCGGCCGTTGTGGACTTTCTTGTCGTGGCGCATGAGTTGCAGATAACGCTCCGCGCCCATTTCCGGCGCGCGCGCCGGGAGATCGGCGGCGATGAGGAGGCGTTCGACGCGGTCTGCGTCCGCCATGGACAGCCAGCCCAGCAGCATGGAAAGACGCGCCGCCATGAGCATGCCTGCCGCCACCGCCTCGCCGTGCAGCCAGACGCCATACCCCAGTCCGGTTTCGATCGCGTGCCCAAAGGTATGCCCCAGGTTCAGGAGCGCGCGCTCTCCTTGCTCGCGCTCGTCCGCGGCCACGATTTCCGCCTTGTGCCGGCAGGCGCGACATATCGCTTCGGCCAGCAGGGTTGCGTCGCGCGCCATCAGTTCCTGCATGTTGGCTTCCAGCCAGCAGAGAAAGTCCGCATCCCGGATCAGGCCATATTTGATGACCTCGGCCATGCCAGCGGAAAGCTCGCGTTGCGGCAGGGTGGCCAGGGTGTCGATGTCGATCAGCACCAGAGACGGCTGATGGAAAGCGCCGATCATGTTCTTGCCCAGCGGATGATTGATGGCCGTCTTGCCGCCCACGGAAGAATCCACTTGCGCCAGCAGGGTGGTCGGCATCTGGATGAAGGTCATGCCGCGCTGGTAACAGGCGGCGGCAAAGCCGCCCATGTCGCCGATGACGCCTCCTCCCAGCGCAACCAGGGTACTGCCGCGCTCGCAATGCTGTTCCGCCAGGGCATCGAAAATCTGGTTCAAGGTTTGCCAGTTCTTGTAGGCTTCGCCATCCGGCAAGACAATCGCAAACGGTTTTGCGCCCGCCGCTCGCAGGCTTTCCTGCACGGTTCGCAAATACAGGGGCGCGACGGTTTCGTTACTCACCACCGCGACCGGTTGTCCCGACAAGCGGGCTGGCAAGTATGCCGCATCGGAGAGCAGGCCGCGCCCGATGTGGATGGAATAGGCGCGTTCGCCCAGGGCTACGTTGACGGTTGGCATTGTCGGTTGAATTCTTTCAGCAGGGCTTGCGCCAGCACATGCGACGGCGTTTCGCCGCCCCGGATGACAAAATGCGCGCTTTCCCGGTACAGGGGATCGCGCGCCGCGTACAAGGCTTCCAGACAAGACAGCGGATCTTCCGTCTGCAACAGCGGCCGATTGCGGTCATGCCGGGTGCGCGCCCAGAGAATACGAGGCGATACATCCAGATACGCCACCCAGCCATGGGCGCGCAGCAAGCGGCGGTTTTCCTCCGCCAGCACGGCGCCGCCGCCCGTCGCCAGGACAATCGGCGGCCGGTCGCGCTGGATGATTTCCGCGATGATCCGCGCTTCCCGGCGGCGGAATCCGGCCTCGCCCTCGATTTCGAAAATGGTGGGAATGCCGACGCCGGTACGCGTCACGATTTCGTGGTCGGAATCCACGCAGTCGCGTCCAAGCCGCCTGGCGATCTGGCGGCCTATGGTGGTTTTGCCCGATCCCATGAGGCCGACCAGATAGATGTCGCGATTCCGGTTCATCGGGCAAGAGCGCGCAAGGCGCATCGCGGCTTGATGTTGGTTTCCCTGGTTTTCAGAAAACGCCGCCAATCCGCAATCCTGCGCCGAAAATCGTGACGCAGCCGCCCGCCATCCGCGCCCAGGGCACAAGAGGCAAACAACAAGACGAAGGCAAGCGGCTTTGCGCATTTCACAAACATGGTCAGTCTCCGGAAGTTGGGAGCAAGAACGCGCATTTCACGGCAAAGGGCGCGCCAAAGGCGAGAGGATACGTTATTTCAGAAGACTTGGGCGATCAGGGAAAGCGCTGTTGTCTTCTCCCAACCCCCCTGCCCCCCTTTCACAGAGGGGAACTTACCTTCCTCCCTGTGAAAGGGGGAAATGAGGGGGGCTGGGGGGATTGAGGGGGGGGCGCCCTGCAAAGGGTTTGCGGCGGCTTGGTTTGCATCGAACCATGGTTCCTGTTCCACTTGCCGCAAACCCCTCCCCAACCTCCTCTTGTCAGAGGAGGAAGTTTGGTCGCACTTCGTTTGTTTTCTCCACTTTGGATCGCACCCAAAGTGGAGGGAAATCCCTTCCAGACGAGAAGCGCCGCCGTTTACCGTCCCCTCGCCCCCTTGGGGGTGTGGCTGAAGGCCAGGAGAGGGTGCTGTTTCATGCAGCGCGTAGCGCTATAACTTTCTTGAAAACCCTGACCGCCGTGCCGCCTCCTTGCAGGGTGCAAGCCCTATCCCGCCCCTGTCGGGGCACCCTTCCTCGAAATTGATGATGCGCGCCAGCTATTTCCGCTCCAGGCGATGAATCCCGCCAGTCCGCTGTTCGAGCACGGCGGGATTTCAAGGCGGATCATTGCCGCACGGTCAATGCATCCGGACTTCATTCCAGCGCGAACTGCACCTTCAGCCAGACGGCGCGTCCGGGTTCATTCACGCGGATTGTCTGTTCATAGCCCTGGATGGGCGCGCTGCTCTTGCTGATGGCTTCGGCATAGGTCTTGTCGAACAGGTTGTCGATGCCGAAGGTGACGCGGGCGGATTTGTTCCAGCGGTAGCCGCCGTTTACGGAAAACACGCCGAAACCCGCCGTCTTGCCCAGATCCTGGCCGACGATGTTGCCTTCATTCACGGCGACGCGGTTTTGCCGGGCGGCAAGGCGCAGGAGCGCGCCCGCCGACCAGGGGCCGGATTCCCAATCGAGGCCCAGACGGCTTTCCAAGGGCGGCATCTGGCCCAGGGCGTGACCGTCCGTGTCGTTTTCGCCGCGCGTGTAGGCCAGGCTCGCCGTGCCCTTCCAGTTGGGTGAAAAGCGGTAATGGACGCCCGCCTCGCCGCCCCAAGTGGTGGCGTCGATGTTGCGCGCGATGGTGACGGCGCGCGTGCCGCCCATCATCAGCCCCGGTTTCACGTAATTGCTCTGGATCAGGATGTAATCGTCGATCCTGCCGTAGAAGGCCGAGATAAAACCTTGCCAGGGGCCGGTTTTCCAGGTGAGGCCGACATCGAGTTGGGTGGTTTTTTCCGTATCGAGTTGATCGAAGACGGAAAGACTCGCCGTATTGTTCTGTCCCACCGCTTCCTTGCCGATGAGTTCCCAGAAGTCGGGCGCGCGTTCGCTGTGGCCCAGCCCGACGTAGGCCGTGCCGAGAGAAAAATCACGCTCGTAGCGGGCAAAGCCGCTGTAGAGGGATTCCGTCCGGCGCGCGTCCGCGGTGGGGTTTGCGCGGTAGTTGGGCATCATGCTGCTGCCCAGGTTGAATTGCTGGCGGCTGTCCCTCGCCCGCCAGCGATCCGTCCGCAGTCCCGCGATCAGGCGTTCATCCTGCGCGAAGGCCCAGTCGAATTCGGAAAAGAGGCCCCATTGCGTGAAACGCGCGTCTTCCGTTCGTTTCTGGTCGCGGTAATAATTGGCTGAACCGCTCCTGCCGCCGCTTCTGCCCGTATGCCGATTGCGCTGCTGGTCGATGCCCAGCACCCATTCCAGGTTTTCGCGCGGAAAGAGGGTCAGGGCAAGGCGTCCGCCCGTGGTTTTTCGGTCAGGGTTGCTTGCCATCGCCATGCCAGTGTTGTGGCGCAGATGGTAGTTGTCCATCACATGGTCGATGTAGTTGTAATAGACTTGCGCCTCCACCTTGTCGAGCAGGCCGCCGATAGCGGATTTCTCGAATTTGAGGTCGTAGTTTTCCCGCTTGAACAGGCTGCCGTCCATGCCGTGATCGGCGTAGGCGGCTTCGGCGTCGCTGCGCGCGGCGGAAAATTGCAGGCGCGTATTCCTGTCCGGCGTCCAGCCCAGAATGGCGGTGGCGCTGTGGCGTTCGTAGCGGGAATGAACGGTTTTGCCGTCGCCGTCTTCGTAATCCCCGGAACGGGCGTGGGTGACAATGCCCTGGACATAGCCCAGCGGCGACCCCGCTTTCGCGTCGAGGAAAACATCGTGACGCCCGAAGCTCGCGCCGGTGACGGCGCCGCTCGCCTGCCACCCAGGCTCGGAAAAATAAACCGGATTGCGCTCAAACCGCACCGTGCCCGCCGAAGCGCCGGAGCCGTGGCGCACGCTCTGCGGCCCCTTGGTGAGGATGACGCGGTCGAAAGCGTCCGGGAAGATGTAGGCGGTGGGCGGATCCATGCGTCCGCCGCAGCCGCCGAGGATTTGCTCGCCATCGAAAAGGATGTTGAGGCGCGAAGCCGCCATGCCGCGAAACACCGGGTCGCCATCGGTGCCACCTTTGCGGATGACGCTCATGCCGGGAATGGTCTTCAAAAAACTTGCGCCATCGTTGGCGGGCAGGGGTTGCTGCGGCGCTTTCGGGTTGAAGCGGACTTCCAGCGGCGTGTTCATGAATGGCGCGGTGATGACGAGGGGCTCGAGTTCGACTTCGTTTGCTTCGTTTGCAAAATTGCTTGCGGGGGATGTGCCGGGATTTCCGCGCTCATGCTGATGGGGCACTTCCTGGGCGTGGAGCGCAAAGGAAAAGGACGCAAGGGCGAGCGCCAGTGCGCCTGCCACGGGTTTGATCTGGAAAACAGGAAACATGAAAAAATCTTTCGCAACTGGCCAACGCAACGCGCCGCATCGGCGAACGTCGATAAACAGGAACCGCCGACGTGGGGAGAACCCATGCCGGACGGATTACGAAACAGGGAGGAAATCAGGCGAAGGAAGGCGGAGCGCGCGTGGGCGCGTGGCGCTCGTCGAGGACAGGCGGCTGGAAACCGGCAGAAGACAGTGGAAGAAACGCCGTTGCCGCAGGGTCGGGCCGGGGAAAGGGAAAATCGGCGTGAGGAAGGACGAGCGCATCATGACCCGCCAGACAGAACGGACAATGCGCGCCCATTGCGTAATGGCGCGGCTCCAGGGGCGTATCCGTTCCCGCTTCCAGCACCGACACGCCCACCGCCGTGCAAATGACGATCATCTTGCCGTCGCCCTGGATGGGCGCGTCCGGCACCAGGAACACGCCCGTCGCCAGACGCAAGGCGAGCAGCAGGAGAGCCAGGACGACAAAACGAGGGGAGCGCAGGTCATGAAAACGCATGAGGACGAATTATACGCATGTCCCCGAATTGGTCTTGAAAGACGAAGGGGAAACATGGATATTCAAGGAAGTGTGGGAAAAAACAGTCCGTATGGCGCTGGCGCAGGGCACTTCGCGCGCACACCGCCATCTGTTAGACTTTTCCTTTCCCTTCCAGGTTGAAAAATGGCTCAATACGTCATGTCCATGCTCCGCGTGAGCAAAACCGTTCCGCCCAAACGGCGGATCATCGAGGATATTTCGCTCTCCTTCTTCCCCGGCGCGAAAATCGGCCTTCTGGGGCTGAACGGCGCGGGGAAATCCACCGTCCTGCGCATCATGGCCGGCCTGGACACCGATTTCGATGGGGAAGTGCAGCGGCTGCCCAATGTTTCCATCGGCTATCTGCCGCAGGAACCACAGCTCGATCCCGCCAGGACGGTGCGCGAGGAAGTGGAATCGGGCCTGGCCGAAATCATGACGGCGCAAGCGCGGTTGGAGGCCATCTACGCCGCCTATGCCGAGCCGGACGCCGATTTCGACAAGCTCGCGGAAGAACAGGCGCGGCTCGAAGCCATCATCGCCACATCTGGCGCGGACACCGCCAACCAGATGGAGATCGCCGCCGACGCCTTGCGCCTGCCGCCGTGGGACGCAAGGATCGGCCATCTTTCCGGCGGCGAAAAGCGCCGCGTCGCGCTCGCCCGGCTTTTGCTCTCCAAGCCCGACATGCTGCTCCTGGACGAACCCACCAACCATCTCGACGCCGAATCGGTGGAATGGCTGGAGCAATTTCTCCAGCGTTTTCCGGGCACCGTCATCGCCATCACCCACGACCGCTATTTCCTCGACAACGCCGCCGAATGGATCCTGGAACTCGACCGCGGCCGCGGCATTCCGTGGAAAGGCAATTACTCCTCGTGGCTGGAGCAAAAGGAGGCGCGGCTGGAACAGGAACAAAAGCAGATCGACGCCCATATGAAAGCCATGAAGCAGGAACTGGAATGGGTGCGCGCCAACCCCAAGGCGCGGCAAGCCAAATCGCGGGCGCGGCTCGCCCGTTTCGAGGAAATGTCGAGTTTCGAGCACCAGAAGCGCAATGAAACGCAGGAAATTTTCATCCCCGTCGGCGAGCGCCTCGGCGACAAGGCGATCGAATTCAAGGGCGTCGGCAAGGCGTTCGGCGACAAGTTGCTGATGGACGGCCTCGATTTCACCGTGCCGCCGGGCGCGATCGTCGGCATCATCGGCCCCAACGGCGCGGGAAAGTCGACGCTGTTCAAGATGATCACCGGGCAGGAAAAACCCGACGCGGGCGAAGTCGTCGTCGGTTCCACGGTCAAGCTGGCTTACGTCGACCAATCCCGCGATTGTCTCGACGGCAACAAGACCGTCTTCGAGGAACTCGCCGAAGGCCGCGACACACTCACCATCGGCAAGTTCGAGCTGCAAAGCCGCGCCTACATCGGGCGTTTCAATTTCAAGGGCGCGGATCAGGGCAAGCAAGTCGGCAAACTCTCCGGCGGCGAGCGCGGACGCCTGCATCTTGCCAAGACGCTGATGGCGGGCGGCAACGTCCTCCTGCTCGACGAACCCTCCAACGACCTCGACGTGGAAACGCTGCGCGCCCTCGAAGACGCCCTGCTGTCGTTTGCCGGCGCCGTCCTCGTCATTTCCCACGACCGCTGGTTCCTCGACCGCGTCGCCACCCACATCCTCGCCGCCGAGGGCAATTCGCAATGGACGTTTTTCGCGGGGAATTACCAGGAGTATGAAGCGGACAAGAAGAAACGATTGGGGGAAGAAGGCGCGAAGCCGAGGCGGATACGGTATAGGCCGGTAAGCCGGTGAGCGCGGCGGGCGGCAATTCCGCTAAGCAAAAACAATGTCTTTTTGCTATAGTGCCGCAGACGTAAACGCTCAGGGAGCCGATGCTGCTTCGCGGCGCGGCTTGATTCAAACATCAGGCATTTAACCAACCAGAGGATCACGGAAATGAGAATTTTAGTACTATGTGGCTTGCTGCTCAGCCTGTTAGGCACAACCAGCCTATCAGCGCAAGTTCATAAGCTTGAACTCCAAGAACGGCCTCCTCTGAAACCACTCCATTATTGCCAAGATTCCGAAGGTCAGGTCAAGGAACAAATTGATCACGGCTGAGATAAATGGAGGGTTTTTGCGAGATAAATGGCGGGACGTGGCGGGATGGGGCGGGACTTTGCGGGATGGGGTGTTGCAAAAGTGAGACAGGATAAGTGAGACAGGATTTCAGGAGGGGAGGTTTTCCGTCAGGAAGCGCTGGAGGATGTCGAGGACGCTGGTTCTGTCGTGGGCGGAGAGGCCCAGAAATGGGCGGGCGGGGATGTGGCCGTTCCTGGCGCCGAACTGGTGGACTTCCGCGCCGACGCCCTTGCCTTCGTTGAAGGCGCGGTTGGTGCCGATCTCGACCGACGCGCCGC
>JAITRP010000105.1 GCA_031288305.1 Zoogloeaceae bacterium | reverse complement strand
TTCGGCAACGACCAACGCCGCCCGTTCAGTCCGCCTTGCCATACAAATTCCTCACGTTCCCATAACAGAGGAATATTATCCCATATATACGTAAATATTTTAATGGAACGGAGTACTAGATTTAGTGGCCATATTGTATGCGAGCACTAAATGCAGTAGTCTTGAGTTGCCAGGGACATAAAAAAGCTCGCACCCCTCGACAGGAAACGAGCTTTCATGTTCAAGCAACAGTTCCAGCTTTGCTGGTTTTGTCTACCCTTTCGAGGATTTTAACATGGCAACAAAGCCGCTTCTGTGCTCACGCAAGCGCCAGATCATGCGCCGCCACCTTCTTCGCAAAAGAAGAACGGTTTGAACAAGATTCAAGAAAACGGTTCAAACCCTGGCGTCTTGAAGCGTATCCCCTGTTCAATGCCCTTCATGAGACGGTCGGTGTTCATGACGCCTGTTCCGTCTTCAAACTGAATCACCCACAAGTGGTCGGCGGTGCAGCGCGTTTCGCCGCCATCCGAGAGCACCACGCGGTAGATGGGCTTCTTCCCCTGCGGGAATACATCCGTCACCCTGGTGGCGCCGCCGTCGAGGGTGACGACCTCGTCACCCACATGGATGTCGCCCATGAACCTGAAGCCGGATGGGGTCAGCACCTTGGCGGTGAGGGGCTGGGCATGGCCGGAGGGTTCCTCTTGCGCTACCGAGAAGCGAACGCCATTGCTTTCCTGAATCGCCTGGACTAAACTATCGACACGCCCCGTGAGGCCGGTCAGAAGTCGGGAACCATTGGTTCTGTCAGCGTCTACCATATCTGGCACGGGGCTACTCTCGTTTACCTCTATGGTTTCCACGGAATAAACGCGGTTGCCTTGCTCCTGCTGCTGCGCGTACTCTTTCATCGTCAGCTTGACCAGCCGCATGCCCTTGTCGGTCTGCATGGGGGCGAACAGGCGATGTGTCGCCTTCAAGTCGTCCGGGTCGCTCTCACGGCGTTTTGCCCATCCCTTGATGGCGTTTTGGTAGAGCGTGTCGATGTTCGCCACGGCGAGCGCGTGTTCTTCGGGCGATGTGGATTTACGCGCCGCGCTGTTCGAGAGCATCTT
This sequence comes from Zoogloeaceae bacterium, assembly GCA_031288305.1. Lineage (GTDB taxonomy): Bacteria > Pseudomonadota > Gammaproteobacteria > Burkholderiales > Rhodocyclaceae > Azovibrio. The sequence continues at coordinate 19,298 of JAITRP010000105.1, read as the reverse complement.
GTCCAGGTTGTTGCCGGAAAGCGTCGCCACCATGCCGGTGTCGGCATTCTTCAGCGGACGCCCGCGAAATTTCAGGGCTTCTTTCCTGGCGTCTTCAAACGTTCGCGCCTGGCGCGGCATGGCGGAATGCTCCGCGACAAGTTTCTTCGCCGCCTCCAGATCGGTTTCTTCCTCTTGTTCCACCGAAAAGCGGATGTCGTCGTTTTCCGAAGAGAACGCGCCGGTGTTGCCCGTGGCGGATTTGATCTGGTTGGGGGAGAAGGCGACGTACTGATTATCGAGAATCCCGTAATCGGCGCGGGTTCCTTCGAGACTGATTCCATCGTGGCCTTGTGCTTGCAAGCGATCTTTGTACGCTGGCGCTGAACCTGCATCTCTCACTTCAACCACCAAACCATCGAAATAGGCGTCGAACTGGCCGGAAGATGCAAACGATTTGGGATTCTTGAGCGAGAGGAATACTGGGTATATCTCCCCATTCCTGTCCATCCTGATTTCCGGGATTTCCCGCCCGGAAGAAAACCATGCGCCAACGTTATGGACACGAAATGCGCGGATGCCTTCTTTGCCGCCGTGGTACACGACCATCGGCTCCCCGGTCTTCTCGTCGATGACCCTGGAGACCCCGCCCTTGAAATTCAGCGCGTTCTGGACTATGCTGTAAGCGCCTCCAAGCTGAGAGTGGCCGGACAAGACGCTTCCCGCGCCCCCGGATTTAACCCGATCACCCTGGAGGCTTTCTTTTGTCACCACGCTGTGCAGGTACATGCGATTCGTTTCTTCGTTCGCACGGATGACGGCAATCACCACGTCATCCACGCCGCCAATCCTGACCGGCGCGGCAACGTAGATACTGGGAACGCCGTCTTTCTCCCCGCGCTGAACGATTCTTCCCTTCTCGATTGCCGACTTCACGGCAGCGAACGCTTCCGCCTTGGTTTCATTCATTCCATGTCCAAGGGAATCCCGCACCGCCCGTTCATCCAGCAACACATCCCCCAATTCAGGACTGACCGCCTTGCCGCCCTGTGCCGCGAAAATATCGGTCGCCCACTTGCGCAAGGCCGCAAAACCCGTGTGCGGCGCTTGATTGCCGGGAATGTTCGCCACGGGCTTGCCGTTCATGAAGTCGCGCAGCGCCGCCGCCTCCCAATCCCCGAACCACTTCTTGAATTCAGGTGTGCGCACCTGTACCCACTGCCAGTAGTTGAGTTTTGTCCGCCCGGCCTGCTTCGCCTGGTCGTAGGCAGTCCTGCCGCCATAGGCCCGTTCCGTGTCGCGGAAGGCTTGGCGGAGTTCCTCTTCGCTTTCTTCCTCCGATGCCAGTGAAAAGCGCGGTTCATCCTCCATTTCTGGAATATCTTCCACTGGAATGTAACCCCGACGCCGCGTGCCATCGCCACGTCCGTCATCCAGCGTCCAGTTGTGCCATTTCATGTATGTCGCGCCGTCGCTGTCATCATCGTTTGGATGCGATGGTTTGCCATGTTCGCGGGTATAAAACTCCCCGAAATGATCGGACGTGCGCACATAGGAGGGTTTGCCGTCGACCTCCACCAGGTCATAGTGCGATCCAAGCTTCTTGAAATACATGGGCGAGCGGTGCAACGGCAAGGAAGGCGATTGGGCATCGAATGATTCCGGCAGGGAACGGAACGCCAGTTCGCGGTTGTGGTGCGCATTCCGAATACGCTTCTCGTTCTCCGAAAGGAAGCTGGAAAGCCGTTCGAGTATCGTCTTCCGCTGCTTGTTGCCTTCCCTGACCACCGCCAGACGTTCCCTTTCCAGCAAGAATTCATCGGCTTTGCGCATGAGCGTCCGATTCGCGGACAAACGCATCGCAATCAGCGCGCCTTCTTTCGTTTTGGGAATCTCGGCGACGACCTGATTCTTGCCGGAAAGCGCGGAACCCGGATTCGGCGAGACCAGCACCAACGAATCCACCAACTTTCCATCCCGCTCGAATCTTGCCGAACGCCTGGAATTGGAAACCTGATACGAAACCGCCTCATCCTCCAGGGCGGAAATCTTCCTCAAGGTCTCCTGATAGTTTTTCCAGACAGTGCTGTTGGCCCGCAATCCCACGTCGGCAGGCGAAGAAATCTGTTCGCTTTCCTCCACGCTCGCCAGCACCTTCCCATCCGGGAAGGTTTGAACTGTTTGGTTTTCCCGAACAGTTGCCTGCTGGCGCAAGAACTGACGGGAAATCGCCGCCAGGTCCGCCGCCGTCAGGCTCGAAACCTCGAAGCCATGCCTTATCAACGCCGCGCGAATCTCCGCAATGAAATCCTGTACCCACTTCACAATCGCCTGCGGCAGGCTGCGCGGGGCGCGTTCGTATTCCTCGATGGCGTAGGCGGCCAGCTCGTTCAGATAGACTTCCTCGCTTCTCCGATCCCTTGCCGGAATCCTGGCCTTGGCCTTCTCGAACCATTGCCCGATCTCGCCTTTGGATTTGGCGATGAAGGCCAGGCGGTTCATCATCGTCTTGTGCGCCTTGCCGTTCTGGTGCTTCAAGGCATCCAGGAACATGTGCCAGCCCTCATGCCCCAGCTTGGCCGCGCCTTCGCCCCGCTGAATCCAGGAGGAAACCAGATGAATCTGTCCCGTCTTCGGGTCGTAAAGCCCTGAGACCTTGCCGCCGGAACGGGATACCGCGCTGGCCAGACCCTCCGGCAGGGAATCCGGCGTTTCGTGCGGGACAATGCGCTTGCTGCCGATGAGCCAGTTCGCCGCCTTCTTGCCCAGCGCCTTTTCGATGGCCACACGGATGCCGGAGACGCTTTCCGGGTTGGAGACGGGAGAGGCGAAGGAATAGGAAGGCGCGCCCTTCTGTTGCATGGCATAGTCATATTCCGCCGTCCCGATTGGATAACTGTCTCCATCCGGGAATTCCAGGAAGAATTTTTTACCCTTCCTGACGGGCTTTGCGCCGTCGGCAATGGCGCTATCTATCTCCGCGCGCATCGAAGCGGGAAGTTCCTCAACCGCTTTGGCGCGGGATTCCTTCATCCGCGTGTGGAAGTTTTCCCCGGCGTCAGGCCGGGGGGACGCGCTTGAATTTTGTCCGGTCTGTGCTATGTTTTTATCAGGCTGGTCGCCTGCTTTGGAAGCGGGAACACCATCAGCTTGAACGGCCTCTTCGGAGGCCGTTCCCCTGTCAAGCAGGAAATCATAATGGAACATGCCTTGATCATCCTTTTCGATCAGGATGTCGATAACCTGCTCCCTCCCGCCAAGGATGACGCGGCTTTTCAGCGTGTAATAACCCTCGATACGCGGTTTGCTGTCGCGCTTGTAGTTCAATTCCCATGATTTTTCATGCGCGTTTGCGATCAATTCCCGCAAGGCCGGAATCAGGCGCAACTTGTCCGGGTTGGCGCTGTACCGCTTGACCTCCCGGATACCGCGCCCACGGATGCCAATCTTTGCGTCTTTCCCAATGATTGGCGCATCGAATGCCGTGGATGGATCGGCATCCATTTCTTCCTTCATTTCCTGCAAACGCTTGATTGCCGCCTCGCGCAACGCCTTCAAGCCTTCTGGCGTGTCGGGGAAGTTACCCAACTCCTTGCCGGTCAAGCGGACAACACCATCCTTGCTCCCATAGGTGTTGTGCGTCGGGATGAGGTCGTTCGTGACGTAGAGACGCGAGGGGTGCGCGATGCGAATGCACTGTACTTCGTCCTCGCCAGCGGGCAGGACGTTTACGACGAAGCGGGGTGCGGGTTTGCCGCAATCAGGCAGGGTGTGCATTGAAATTATCCTTTCGCGTTTTCTTGTTTGCGTGTATTATTTTCGCACCAAACAACGATGCGAGGATTTTGACATGAACGGATTTATAGGAAAGGCCAAAGGCGCGGCAGCGAGAAACGCCAGCATGACGCCAGAAGAGCGCAAGGCACACGCGCAAAAGATGGCCCATGCGCGAAAAGAAAAAGCGTTGCTTCCCGTAGCGACGCACACCGGAGTAATCACAATAGGAACGCTGGAAATTCCTTGTTACGTCACGAAGGACGGCGCGCGCGTGTTGTCCGGGAGAGGGATGCAGGAGGCTCTGCGATTGGTAGACGAAGAACCTCCGTCCAGCGGGCAGAAATCGGGATCCAGAATGGACCGCTTTTTGGGCACAAAGTCGCTTAAGTCTTTGATTTATAAGGGGCGTGAGGCGGACCACTTCAAGCCGATAAAACTGCGTTTCCAGAGCCAAGCCATCAACGGTTTCCGTGCCGAGATACTCCCGGAAATCTGTGAGGCTATGCTGGAAGCGAGAGACCTCGGAATGCTTGACACCCCAAGAAAACAGATTATTGCCAAGCAGTGCGACATTCTTATGCGCGGCTTTGCCCGCGTAGGTATCATCGCCTTGGTGGATGAGGCGACTGGCTACCAGAAAGACCGTGCCCGTGACGCGCTCGCCAAAATCCTTGAAGCTTACGTCGCCAAGGAACTGCGGCCTTGGGTAAATACCTTTCCGACCGAGTACTACGAGCATCTTTTCCGCATCTACGAAATTCCTTTCCCGCCAGAAGGCAAACCGCAATGGCGTCCGCAGTTTTTCGGGACGATCACCAATGACGTGATCTATGACCGCCTTGCGCCGGAATTGCTGCCGGAACTGAAAAAGGCAGCCAGCAAGGCGGAAAAGAAGGCGAAACTGCATCAATGGCTCACGTCGGAATTCGGGCATCCCAAGCTGCGCGAGCATCTTGTCTCGATTGTCACGCTTCTCAAACTGTCCCATTCGCCGGAAGAGTTCAAGAGCCTTGTGGACAGGGTACATCCACGCTTTGGCGATACGATTCTGCTTGATTTTTGAGATTCCGACGACGAAGCGCGGGGGGAAGGCGGGTAGTTCAAGCGTGGCGGACATGGCGGGATTCCTTGTCTGTGCTATGATTTTGGGGGAAGAGGCTTGAGGAGGATGCGTCATGAGCGCACATCTTGAACAGGAAATCGAAACCTACAACGCCAGGCTGCCGGAACTGCTGACGCAGGAGGGGCGCTTTGTATTGATTCATGCGCGTGAGATCGTCGATTTTTTCGACACTTACGGGGACGCGCTGAAAGCGGGCTACAAGACGTTCAAGCTGTCGCCCTTCCTGGTCAAGCGCATTGCGCCGATGGAGCAGACGCTCTTTTTCACGCGGGATTTTCTGTGCCATCAATAACCCTCCAGAATTCTCCACAGGGGCCGCTGGTCAGACAAAAGATTTTTCCGTTCGTCTTCCGTCTCATGAAAGGCTGAATGAGGCAATCCGACGTGGCGCAACCCACATTCACGCGCGGGTAGTTCCGCTTCAGGAAAACCGGGATGCTTGGGAGACAATGTTGATTCGGAATCTTCAACCGCCGATGAACGAGAAGTTCCGGCAGGCAAGGCGTTTGCGGTCCTGTTTCTCATGGTTTGCGCCAGCAGCGCCCCGATCAGGGCGAGAACAAAAATGTCACTGTTCTCTTGCGCTTTTGACGTATAGTATTGGAACAAGTCGATTTCAGGACGAGAGGATGACTGCAAGATTGCGTCGATTTCCCTGTTGTATTCAGAAAGCCTGTTCATGACCGTTATCTTCCATGGTGATTGCCCGCACTGCGGGAAAAAGGACGTTCAGTTCACGGGGATTGCCATTGCGCCCAACAAGTTGAAACGCGGCGCGTTTTCTTTCTGCAATGTGTTTTTGGTGTGCAACCACTGCACTGGCCCTGTTTCCCTGATTGTCGGATATCGTGACCGGATGCCCTGGTCGGACGAACTTCTGGAATTCTTTTCCCTTCCTCCCCTGGGGAATTTCGGGCATGGGGCGCATACCGTCGCCATGTTCCCCGCGTCGCTCCCTCCCGTTGCTCCGCAGGGCACGCCCGATCCCATTGCCAGAACGTATATCGAGGCGGAAAACAACCTGAAGCAGGGAAACTTCGCAACCTGTGAAATGCTTTGCCGCAAGGTATTGGATACCGCGACAAAGCGCCTGAAACCGGAGATTCCGGGATTCTTCGCCCGTATCGAATCGCTGTTGAGCGATGGAACGATTACCCCGGCGATGGCGGAATGGGCGCATATCGTCCGGCAGGACGGCAATGAGGCGGTTCATTCCGAAGAACCCGCGACAGAGCAATCCGCGCGCGAACTGACCGGATTTACCGAAATGTTCCTCATGTACGCCTACTCCCTTCCCTTGATGGTTGCCTCAAGACGCGGTCTTGGGTCATCCCCGGACGCCGCGCCAGCATCCTGATCTTCGCCCTTGCCGAAAGAAATCATGCCGCGCGATATATCACACCGCGCAACATTTGAATCGCTTGGTGAAACCAATGTGCGCGTACTTTCCGCAAAAGGCGGAGAGATTGGCGCGCAGGCGTCCGCGTGGCTCGCGGAACAAGACGCCAAACGCGCCGCCGATTCCGCGGACAAAAGAGACGCGCGAGAAGAACAAACTCTTTCAATCTCCAGGGAATCCAATTCAATAGCGAGGGAATCCAATTCGATAGCGTTGGAAGCCCTGTCAAGCTCCAGGGAAGCCAATTCGATAGCGCGGGAAGCCCTGTCAAGCTCCAGGGAATCCAATTCGATAGCGTTGGAAGCCCTGTCAAGCTCCAGGGAAGCCAATTCGATAGCGCGGGAAGCCCTGTCAAGCTCCAGGGAAGCCAATTCGATAGCGCGGGAAGCCCTGTCAAGCTCCAGGGAAGCCAATTCGATAGCGTTGGAAGCCAACTCGACGGCGAGCAAAGCCCTGTCAAGCTCTCGACGGGCAAACAACATAGCGATAATCGCCGTTATCATTGCGGCTATCGCAATGATTTCGAGCGTAATCATGAAAATTTGGTGATCCGTCATTTCAGCGTCTCCATGATCGATACTTCCGGCAATTCAAACCGTCTTCCCGCCCGCGTCCCTTCCCTGATGAGGGAAGTCGGCACGGTCTTCCATTCCGCTTCGCCTTCTTCTTTCACCGTCCACAGGTGATCCGCCGTGCACAGCGCCGTTCCGCCGTCCTCCAGGATGATCTGGAAGACGCTTTGCCTGCCCTGCGGATAGATGCCCTCGACGGTCGTTTCCTCGCCGTTGGCCGCGAAGAGGACATCGCCCACGGCGAGATCGCCCATCCTCCGCCAGCCGGAAGGCGTGAGCACGGGAGAAGAAAGCGGCTGGGCGTGACCGCCTCCTGACGCGCCTTGCGGACGATTTTCCCCGGCGTCAGACCGGGAAGACGCGCTTGCGCTTTCTTCGACAGTCGCTATAATCAATGCGTTCCCGCCGTCGCTTTGGGCGTTGGAAAGCAAGGTTCTGGCAACAGAATCAAAATCTTTCGCGGCGGGCGCCTTCCTTATGCTGGCAAGCGCCAGTGTCCTTCTTCCCGTCCGCACTTCTTCCACAACCAGCAAAGTCCCGTCAGGCAACCGTTTGATGGAAGCAATCAGGTCTTGCCCGCGGTTGTTCCTCACGCCATAAACACGCGCGTCCGGCGCATTGACGGCTTGCGGGATGGCGGCAATATCGTCGCTCGTAATGGCAATCTGTCCGCGCTTCGCTTCCTTCGTTGCATCGCCATGCTGGTTCAGCGTATGACGAACAGCAAACATGTCCGCCGTGTGCGTGTAGCCGGAAATATCCAGCGCCGCCTTGTCCTTTGCTTCCTTTGCCGCCTCATTGGAAACCTTTGCAATCGTGACCGTCTGGTTCTTGTTGCTCGTTGTTCCCGCCGCCCGCGCAAGCGAACGCATCGCTTCCACGATATTTTTTACAGCCTCCCGGTCATTCGCGCCCTGGGGTTCCATGACGGGCATTTCATCAGAGAGCATCCGCCCCATCGCCTGCCGCACTTCCGGCGTGAGTTTTACTTTCAAATCGGTGAGCCGCTGGTAAATCGACGTGAGCCACGCCTTGAACTGCGCGAAGATGCCCTTCATCTTCTCATTGGGCGCTTTTCCCTCGCGCAGATAGGCTTCAAACCCGCGCGCGAATTTTTCGTGCACCGCCCGCTTCTCGGCCAGGGATTGCTTTCTCCAGGCGTTGAAATCGCCCTCGAAGCCCGCCCATTCCAGGATCGTCCTGAAATCCCCGCGCATCCGGGCAATGCCGGAAGTGATGGAGGTGTTGGCGGGAATTTCCGCCATCGCCTTCTCGTACATCTCCAGGAAGAAATGCCCGGATTCGTGCAGGAAGGTGGAAAGGTCGGCGTTCTCCAGGAGCCGAATGGACAGGGTGGAAGGATTGAAACTGCCGCGCGTGTCGTTGCCCTTCTCCTGATAGTACTTTTTCAGAATCTCGATGGCCTTTTCATCGTAGATCACGTAGTTGTGCGAACCCTCGCCCTTGTCCCGGCTCTGGCCGTCCAGAAAGCGATGACCGGGGATGCCGTATTGGTTGAGCAAGCGGGAGGCTTTTTCATCGGAACCGAGTACGTTTTCAAGTTCATGGTAAATTTCCGCTCCCGTGAATCTCCTGTTCAGATGCAGATAAGCGTTTCCGCCGCGCGCTTTGTTGGGATTCCTGTTTTCCTTGAATAGCCTTTCCAGCGCCGCCTTGACCTTCTCCGGCTGCTTTCCAAGCGGCCTGTCCCAATCGAGCAGGTCTTCGTCCTCGGGGATGTTGACCTCGTAGAGTTGGCCGGGACTGTCGATTACATTCTGCCGCTCCGTCATGAGCAAGTCGTACTCCCTGGCGGCATTGCGACCCGCGCTGGTACGGAATTGGCGATAAGTTCCAGGCACGCTGTCACGCGCCATAATGTCCGCCAATTCTCTTGACCTGGAGTTGATCGCCGAAATTTTGCCATTGTCCTTGACATTTCGCCGGTACGCTTCCCCAAGCTCGCGCAGCCCGGCGAGGTACGCCCCCCAGCCAAACGCCTGATGGCCTTCTCCCGTGCCCATGAAGGCCAGCGAAAAGGCGTCGAAGTCCTTCCCGGAGCCGTGCCAGGCGGATTGGTTGAATTCTTCGCCAGAGGAGTCTATACTTCCATCTGTCGGCGGGGTCAAAGCGTCGGACTCATAATCCGAAAAAATGCTGGATGCGCTGTCCGAAGGCCCGTCTTTTTGACGGGCTTTTGCTTTGTCAGCCTGTGCTTCCGAATCAAGCACCTGTTCCAGAACTTTATTCACATCCGATTGAGGCGAGAACTTCCACATTGTGACGCCGTGCAAGTCACGTTTTTTCTTGCTCGCGTTTTCAATGTAGACAATGACGCCGTCCGTGAAACGCTTTGCGTAAGCAACACGCGGAGCGCCTTGCAGCGTTTTCATGTCTGTTCTGATCGCGTCGTACTGCGTCACGATCCGCGATATTTGAGCAATGTCTTTTCCGGTAATGGCTATCTGGCCACGTGGCGTTTCTGTCGCGGCGTTACCATGCTCGTTTCGGATGTGATCCGCCGCAGACCGATCGAACGAATGCGAGTACCCGGCCAATTCCGGCGCGTCCTCCGCCAATTTCCCCTGCAAGTCCGTCCAGAACACCGCCTGGGCGTCCGTCGTCCTGTTCCAGACCTGCAAGACTTCCAGCGGCGTCCTGATATGCTTCCAGCCCTTCGGCGGCTGTGACGCCAACGCCTGAACGAACCCCTCCGCGTCCCTTCCCGCCCCCACATCGAGCGGAAACCGCTTCCACAGTTCCTCGACCGTCTTCCCCGTCCGCCCGGCCAGCGTCCTGTAGAACTCGTCGATCAGCGTGGCGTAGGCAAGAACCTGATCCGGGGAAAAGCGGTTCAGGGATTCAAGTTGCCGGGCGGCGGATTGACCTGCGGCATCAAACCCGCGCCGCGCCGCGCCGTCATCCTTTCCTTGCGTTTCGTCCAGGGAAAGGGAAAGCGCGTTCCCTTTATCAAGACCCGGCTTACCGTTCCCGGCCTGCTGCCTGCGGCGCAGTTCATGGGCGAAATTGCCCAGCGTGATCGACGCCATATCGCGCTTGTGCAGGCTTTTCGCCGTCGGCAAGGGGATGGGGTTACCGTAGGCGTCCGTCTTCTTCACCGCCCGGTATTGTCGCGCGAGCCGCGCCACGATCTCCGAAGGGCGCAGGCTCAGGTAGTGGGAGAGCCTTTGCCAATCCGCCTTGAGGGTGTTGTTGTAGTTTCCGTTCGCGACCTCCGCGTGAATCTCTCGTATTGCCGCCTTGAGTTCGTCGAACGTCAGCGCCGCCGCCGCGTCCGGGTCAATCCAGTGACGCAGCGGCTTCCCCCTGGTCGCGGCGGTTTCATTATCCGCGGGGGATAATGAATCGCCGTTCCCTGTCTGACGCGTCTTTTCGGGCGATTTGTTTCCTGTTGCGGTCGCAACCGTTGCCCGCCCATCCGCCGTCAACAAATCCTGTTGCACGCCCTGCGGTTTGGGCTGGCTCTGCCCGGAGAGGGTGAAGGCTTCCCGCTCCCGGTCGATCTGTTCCTTCGTGAGTTTCCCGCTTTCCTCATCCGCCGCGCGCCGGTCGGCGTCCGCCGCTTCTTCCTCGCTCTGCCGGGTCAGGATGAATTCCGCTTCATTGAGCGCGAACGCAACCACATCCCGGTATTCTGGCCTGAACTCTTCCCAGCGTTGCGGAGAAGCGGCCACAGCCTTCGCCGCGGTTTCCGGCAATCCCGCCGCGCGGGCAATGGACAGCCGTTCATCCGGCGTCATGCGCCGCCATTGTTGCGCTACCTCGGCGCTTTGGGCATCCTCGGCGGTCTGGGCCGCGTTGGCGCTTTGGGTTGCCGCGGCATTTCCGGCGGCGTCGCTGGCCTGGGCGACTTCGGCATCTTCTGATTCCTGTTCCCTGATTCCTGTTCCCTGACCGGCGGCTCGATCTGTTTCAGGAGCGAGACTGTTTGCCTGTCCTCGTCCGTCAGTTCCTCCCCTTCCAGCATCTTGCCGAAGAGGCTCCTGCCCCGGCCGCTGTTCCAGGCCGCCTTGCTTTTGCTGTCCATCGTTTTCTTCCTCCAGAAGTTTGACGAGTTCCGCGCGCGTCATTTTCGCGGGAGCTTGCCCGAACATGTCCGTTTCCGGACGCACCGCCTCATTATAGGCCGCCCGCGCCAGACGCAGCAGACCTTCCGATATGCGCTTCGCGCTGCGGATGTTGCGGGCGAAGAACGCCACCACATCCCCGGTCAGGGGATCGGCGCTCATGTCCAGTTGCCGCGCCGCCTCCGCGAGCCGGACGCCATTTCTCCGCGCCGTTACCGCCACGCCAGCGGCATCGGTAACGATCCGCCGGACATCGAACGCGCCCATGCCTTCCAATCTTGCCATCGGCGCCGCCGCCTGCGCCATCGCGGAAAGGATGTTTCGCGCCTCCATGTCGGAAGCCTGCGCGTAAAGACGCACCAGACCGCCGTCCGCGTAACCCTTCACAAAAATGGCGGCATTCAGACGATCCGCCGCCTGGCGGGTCGGCTGTCCGTTGGCGTCCAGCAGTCCGCCCTGTTCGGATTTCGGCATGGAAACCACGAAATCCCGCACGGTCTGGGCAGAAATGGAACCATCCTCGGAAAAGGAAAGAGAGGAAAGATCAATGCGGTTGGCGTCGTTTGCCGCCTGCTCTACAGGAGAGAGAACCAGATTCCCGGTCGTGTTGGAAACATCGCCAATGTCGCTGGTAATGTCCTCGCGGTTCATCACGCGCGCCAATACCGGGTTCCGCATCCCGGCAATGACCGCCGGATCAACCCCGGTCACCTGGGCGTCGGCGGCGAGTTGCGCCGCGTAATCCGCCGCCGTCCCCCGTTGATACGCCGCCTGTAGCCCGGCGATTCTTCCGTTCCCGGCCACGGCGAATGTTCCGGGATAGTCCATGCCGTAATCCCGGTTGGGCGTGCCGTCAACATTGTTGGACGGCAGGACGCTTCCTGCTTCGAGAACGGCATACTGGACAGGAATGCGTCTCCCGTCGCTGCCCACGGCAACATCCGTCCTGCCCAGTTGATCGGCGGGAATCTCTCCGCCGGAGACGACCGGCGCGCCATTGCCAAAGTCACGTGAGAAGGAAAGCCGCTGATAGTCCGGGTTGGCGGCAATCGAGGTCATCTGCTGGATGGAGGCGGGCGTCGAACGATTGCGGTTTTGCAGACCTTCCGATTCCTGCCTGGACTGGTTCCGTTCCTCGATGACGGAGGAAATGGCGTTCCGGTATTCGGGTCTGAACTGTTCCCACCTCTGTGGAGAATCCGCCATGCCCCGCGCCGCAGCTTCCGGCAGTCCAGATTCTCGCGCGATTTCCAACCGCTCTTCCGGCGGCATGCGCCGCCATTCTTCCGAAAATGAGCGCGCGCCTGTCTCCTGTTCTCCGATTCCCGCCTCCGAAACCGCCGACGCGCCCGAATCCACCGCCAGCGCCGCGGCTTCCGACATCGGCCCGGCATTGGGGTCGATGCCCATCCGCTCGTGCGGTAATGCTGGCGGGGATTGATTGCCCTGTTCCATCTCCAGCAATTCGGCCAGCTGTCCGGCGGATGTATCGGGTTGCGCTGGAGGATTGCCGGGCCGCGGCGCTTCCGGCGCGGGCGTTCCCGCGGATGGCGCGGGCGGCGCGGATGGATCGGCGTTTTGTGATGGAGACCGCTCCAAAGACCTGTCCACAACGCCATTCACCAGCCCGGACGGTCCGCCCATCAACGCGCCGCCCGCGAAGCCAAGACCCGCGGATTCTCCCACCCCTTCCCAAATATCCTGATTTGGGTTGGCAATGCCCCGGCTGATCAGATTCCCGGCCAATTGCCCGCCGCCTTCTTCCAGCGCCTCTTGCGCGCCTTCGCCCGCCATGCCTTTCAGTACCGCGCCGGGGATGCCGAAACGTCCAGCCTTGCCCGCCGCTCCGCCGACCAGCGCCCTTTCCAGCGTCCTGCCGCCGGGCAGGAATTGTGTGCCGACGGATATGGCCGCCGCCGCCGGCAACGTCCAACGCGCCGCCGAAAGAGAAAGCTCATGCTTCGCCGCTTCCCGGTCGCCGCCATACTTTGCGACAACCTTTGAGAAAACCGGGTTCTTGTCCCATTCCTCGTCCGGCATCGACATATTTGCGTCATAAACGCCGCGCGCCACGTCCATGCCCTGTTGTCCCGCGCCCGTGCCAATCGCCGCGCCTTGCCCTATTTTCGCGGCGCGTCCTGCCCGCATGGCCTTCTGGCCGAGTTTCCCCGCTTCGGCGGCTATTCTCGCGCCACGCCCGGCGAACCCGGCGGGCAGCAGCATCGCCGCGTTTTCCGCCAGAAGATCCACCGCAAGAGACGGATCAGTGAGCGTTTCCTTGGCCGCCGTCCAGCCCTTGCCGAGAACGCCGTCCGCCTCGTCCATCCTCTGCGAGCGTTCTTTCTTCTTGCCCTTCAGGTAATCGGATTGCGCGTCTTCCCAATGGTCCTGGGCGTTCTTTGCGGAAGTCGACAGCCAGTTGTCCATGTTCCCCGCGGCAAGCCCGTACAGATCGCCCGCCGCGCCACCCAGTCCAGCCAGACCTTTCATGAGGCTAGCGCCGGTATCCTTGAAGGCTTCTCCCCAAGTGCGGCTCTTCGCCGCCAGGCTCTCCGGCATGGGATACCCCGCAGCGGGCCTGGCGCTGTAATTGAACTTTTCCGGATCAAAGGCGTTTTGCCGCGTCCATTCCGCAATCCTGTCGTCGTATTCCCGTTGTTTTGCCGCTATGCGCGCGGATTGCGCCTTCAGCTTGCGGCGATATTCATCAACATAACGGTCGTAATTATCCATGACGGGTTCCTCCTGCCGCTACCTTACCCGCGCGCGACAGAAATAAAACCAATGAAGGGGGGATCGGGACAGGTGACATTTTTACGGTGACATGTCACCTCGTGGGGGGTGACATCACGAATCTTGTAAACTGGCATGGTTATTGGCTTTCGGGGACATTGGGCGACATTTTGCGGTGACATGTCACCTCTGCGGGGGTGACATGCTTCTTATGATACGTATGACATGCCTCCTGGTGATTCCTTCCTCGCCAGCGATGACCTTGACGAAGTTCCTGGTTCCCTGCAATTCCCTGTATCGTTTCAGGATACGCGCCGGGCGCGACGCGGCGTCTTTCTTCTGGCTTTCAAGGCGTATTTTTTCCTTCTCCCGCAAGCGCAAGGCGGATTGTTGCTCACGGATTTCCTCTGCCAGGGAAATAGCGGAATATTGCAGGGAGGAAGGCGCGATCACGTCACCGAGCAACTGCCGCTCCCTGGGCGTGAGTTCGATCAGGGCATCGCCGATCTCCAGCTTCGCCATGCCGTCCGGCAACACGGTAAGGGAAACCGGCTGCGCCTCCCGGTGCTGCGCCACGGGGACGAACACGCCGCGCACCGGGGAGACGATCCGCCCGTCTTCGCGCAGGCGCCGCAGACAGCCATCCACGAGCGTGGGGCGCATCCTCGCCGCCGTGATGACGGCATCCCGCGTCGCCATCTGTCCCTTGTCGCGCAGGGAAAGAATGGCCTCGAATACCTGGTCGTTATGGCTCATCAAAACTCCTCTACGAAAAACCCGCCGCCATCCTTTCTTGCCCGCTTCCTGACGGCAACGAAGCGAAAGGGGAACCTGTCGGCGGCCACCTTGATTTTTATTCGCGCATCATCAAGCCAATGGCCTTTCACCTCGTGCATTTCCAAAGAACCGTCGGCAAGCATCACGGCAAAATCGGGCGAGTAAAAGGTATTGTCCGCCAGACGCAGCTTGACCGCCTCGAACTTATACCAGAGCACTTCCCCCTCCTGCTGGCGCAAGGCAAGAAGGTTTCCATACTCGATCTCCGTCCGGTTCATCTGGCCTGCGCGGAGACGGCCAAGCGCGTACATGCGGTTCATTGCTTCTCCCATTCCTTCTTCACGGCCTCGCGCAACTGGTCAGCCGCTTCCTTCCCGCGATGCTTCTCAACGAGCGCCAGGTATTCCCGGCGCTTCTCGATGTCCGCCATGCGGCAGACGGAACGCGCCTCGCACAAGGCGCGGTGCGCCTCGCTCCAGGTGCATTCCGGTTTGTCGCAAGGTGACATGCCGCGCATCGGGATTAATCCTGAAACAGGCTATCCATGCCAAGAATCCGCGCGAAGCGGGAAAGACCCTTGGGCGTCAGGTGGCAGTACGGACGGGCGGTCTCATGCCCGTCGTCGTCCGTGTAGTGCGCTTCCTTGTATTCCATGCGCCCGGCGTGAATCTGGGCGCTGTGCGCGACCCATGAACGGTTCTGCCGGTAAATCCAGCCTTCCTTGTGCAGGCGCCTGGTGAGTTCGTCGCGTTTCACGCCCAACACCTTCGCCGCCTCGGTGATGGTGAGCGACTTCTTGCCCGCCTCTATCCTCTCCAGGGCGGCGACCTTCGGGGCTTGCTCTTCGACCTTGTTCTCCAGCAGGGCGGCCTTCTGTTCGAGCGCCAGGCGTTCCGTCTCGGCTTGCATCGCCAGTTCGATGAGTTGCAGGCGGGAGAGACTGGCCGGGGTCGGGTTGGCAATCTGCGCTTCGAGTTCCTGCCAACGGTCGACAACCTTCGCCGTGAATTCCGGACACAGTTGCGCCACGACTACCAGACTGTCACGTTTGCAAAGGTTGTAGATGCTGATGGTTTTCGGGCCTGGGCCGTCGTTGGAGACTTCCCCCATTGGGGGAAGACCAATAACACCACGTTCCGCAAGCCTTTCGATGCTCTGTTTTACCTTGTCGTGACGAGAATTGACCAAGTCCGCAATCTCGCGGCTGGACATGGTGAGCGGTTGATCCGCAGCAAGCGGAATGATCTGGTTCATGATTTGCTCCTTTGGAATACGGACGTGGGATTTCTTGCCATCGGGATGGTCTGTGAATTCGATACGGTCTCCGGGCTGGTATTCTTCATCCGTCCAGAGTTTGCCGCCCTCGTAATGGACAGAAAAGCGGTAATGGCCGAACGGCGGATTGGGCGCGCGCGGCTCCACGCGAAGGACGCGGGCAGTACGGACAAGCGGGGATTTGGGCGCGGACGCGCCGTTGGTGGTGGCGATGTTTGCCATGATGCTTTCCTTTCGTTCAGTTTGGGACTGAACCGCTTTCCTCCTTTCCACGGGAGGTGGGCGGCAACGAACGGGGTGGAAAACCGGGGAAAGCACCGGCAAGCCTTGCGGCTTCCCGCCCGTGCCGCCCATTGAGGACTTGCACTGGCAACAAAAAAGCCGCAGCTTTGCGCTTTGCGGCTCTTCGCCGCTTTCCTTACCGGGTTTCCACACCCGTGCCTGTTGTTTGCAGGCATGGTCATGATACCCGGAATTTTTGCGGCGTCAAATATTTTTCTGCCCGATGCTTGACCAGTTGTATAAAATAATCTACAATTTATTCCATGAACACGATCGAGACCACGGAAACCTTTGACGCCTGGCTGGAGGCGCTCGACCAGCGGGCGGTCGGGCAGGTGAATGCGCGTATCCGCCGCGCCGAATTGGGAAACTTCGGCGATGCGAAGCCGGTCGGCGAAGGGGTAAGCGAGATGCGCATCCATTACGGGCCGGGGTATCGCGTCTATTTCAAACAGACTGGCCGGACGATTTACCTGCTGCTGGCGGGTGGCAATAAATCCACGCAAAGCGCGGACATCAAGGCCGCGCTGGACATGGCGCGGCAACTGAAAAACGGGGAGGATTGAAGCATGAACGGGAAAATCAAGACGCGGCGCTGGGATATTCAGGAACATCTGAAAACCGAGGATGACATGCGGCTCTATCTTGAAGCCTGCTTTGAAGAAGCCGGGGACGATCCAGCCTTCATCGCCGCCGCCCTGGGCGATGTGGCCCGCGCGCGCGGCATGACGGCGCTTGCCCGCGAAACAGGGCTTGGCCGGGATACGCTCTACAAGGCGCTCTCCGGCGAAAACAATCCGAGCTTCGGGACGATCCTGAAAGTCGCCCGCGCCCTGGGGCTGAAACTGACGGTCGCTCATGCCTGACCCCTTTCGATGCCGGCACAAACCCGCTGGAACGTTTCCGCCAGCAGATCGAGCTCGGTTTTCCGCATGACTTTCAGCATCGCTTGCTGCCCGTGGATTCCATTTCTACCACGATGGCAATCCGGGCAGAGCGGGATCGCCAGCCAATCCGACGACCGCCGCCCCGGTACGCGCCCGGACATCAGGTGATGCACTTCCACGGGCATTGAGCCGCACAGGGCACACGGGAGGGCGGCGACGCGGGCAAGGTGGCGTTTAGTCGCGGCGCTCATGCCGCCTCCAAGACTGGTGGTTCAATGACGACGCCCCGCTCTGTTGCCACAGAGTGCAGGAATTCCAGAAAATCCGACATTTCCCGCTTGGTGAATTTGCTGGTTCTCGCGCCCAAGAGCACCATGCCGCCGTCCAGACCCATCGCCACGCGCGTGACTTCCCGCCGGAAGGCAGCGGTCAGGATGTCCTTCCATTCCTCCGGCGCGAGCTTTTCCAGCCTGCCGTTTACCGGCCATTCCAGTTTCCGGGAGAATTCGCCCAGCAGCGCCCACATGGCGGCGTTCTGGTCGAGATTCCTGCCCGGCGGAGAAATCGCCACCCTGTAGCCGTCCGGCGAGGAAAGCACGGCCTGAACCGCGCCACGCCGGGCTTGTGGGTGCGCGAGAACGAAGGAATGCTTCATCATGCCGCCGCCTTCAACAGTTTTCCGTTCGCGGAAATCACGCCGTTTTGCACGTGCACGGCGTATATCCGGGAAAGCCGCTGGTTTCCACGTTGCATTCCATCGCGCATCAAACGCACGGCGGCCTGGCTCTTCACGTGTTTTGCCCAGGCCAGCGGATCGGGCTGCCCCTTGCCGATTTCTTTTACGGCTCGCTCCAGTTGTTCCGCCCGTTCGCGCGAGCGTTCCGGCGGCGGCGCTTCATTTTTCCTGCCGTACTCCGGGAACCACGCCTCGGCGGCGCGGCAGTCATTGATGAATTCCGGCAGCGTGGGCGGGAAGGGACGGTTTTTCATGCGATCCAGCCCCGCTTGCAGGCAATGCGGCTTCCACCGGAATTCGCCCAGGTGCTCCGCCCAATGCGCCTTGACTGCCCTCCCCTCCTGCTGTTGTGTGGTAGATAGCCTCTGCCGAATAGGCAGCTTGTAGCGAAGCCGTCATGAGCCAGATCAAGGGCGCGTGGTAGATAGCCTCTGCCGAATAGGCAGCTTGTAGGTACGCCCCGTCCAAACCTACTGTCGGGTAGGCAGTTTGTAGGTTTGGACGGATGTGCGTGCGCGAAATTTTGCTGAAAATTTGGCAATTTTCTCCGATTTTGTAATTTTCCAGCGGATTTTCCGGGAAAAAACTGGACGAAAACCGGGTTTTGTGCTACCGTCTGCCATAATTTGTGACCAGCATGGAAGGGGGGGGTGTATCATGTCGCTCAGTGGATTGGATGACGTAGACCCGCTTGGCGGGATGCCAAGGAACTATGCGGCGCATATGATCATTGCGCAGCCCGCAATCGACAATGCGCGTGAAGAGACGCGCCGTGAGATGCAGGGGCAGATGGCGGCGGTCTACGCTGACAACGACAAGTTGCTTGCCTTCAACGAACACAACTACCAAGGGTGGATGAAGGCAAAAGAGCAAGTCGCAGGCTACAAAGCCTCATCCGAGTGGTGGCATTCCGAATGCGATAGGATGACAAAAGCATATAAAAAATTTTATAACTTGTACAGCGAGTATTACGATGCATTGGAAACGGAAAAAGCCAATTCCAAGCATTGGCATTCCGAAGCCCTGCGGATGGAAGACGCATCCAACAGAAATTACGCCGCGTGGCAAGAGGCGGTAGCCGCGTGGGAGTCACAGAAGAACCGCGCCGACGCTGCCGAGAGCCAGCTTGCGGAAAAGAATACCTACGTGGAAAAGCTGGAAGCGGATCTGCGCGAAGCCGCCAGCCAGATAAAGGATCATCAGGAAGCAAGAATGATGAAATTCAATATCCTGCTTGCCCTGATGAGTGCTCTGGACGCCGCCCCCGCGCAAACGAAAGCGGCAATCATGCAACAGATGCTAAGACAACAACAGCAGCAACATCCGTTGGAAAAATTGGCTGGTGAATTCGACGCGAAGATTCAAGGCTGGGGCAAGCAAGTCGAGGCTGCCGGGGCACAAGGACTAATCGAGGCTGCGGTTTTGGAAGAACTTTTTGACCCGGTGCGCGGCAAGCCCCGCCCTTCAGGGCGGGGAAGGATAGCGCGGACGCCGTAGGCGTCCTTTGAGCGGTCAATATGGCGTCTGCTGTTGTTCGATGTATTGCCGGAAGATTTCGATGGGCGCGCCGCCGCAGCTTGCAGCGAAGTAGGAAGGCGACCACAGCGCGCCGCCCCATAGCTTTCTGCGGATAGTTGGGTAATGTTTCTTGCGAATCAATCTGCTGGAAA
>JAITRP010000066.1 GCA_031288305.1 Zoogloeaceae bacterium | reverse complement strand
CTGTCCTCCGTCCTCCGTCCTCCGTCCTCTCTGTCCTCTGTCTTCTGTCTTCTGTCCTCTGTCTTCTGTCTTCTGTCCTCTGTCCTCTGTCCTCTGTCCTCTGTCCTCTGTCCTCTGTCCTCTGTCCTCCGTCCTCCGTCCTCCGTCCTCCGTCCTCCGTCCTCCGTCCTCTGTCCTCTGTCCTCTGTCCTCTGTCTTCTGTCTTCTGTCTTCTGTCTTCTGTCTTCTGTCCTCTGTCCTCTGTCCTCTGTCCTCCGATCCCCTGCCCGCGTGTTATGATCCGGCGCCTCGAAGAACACGGGTTGTCATGAATGGAGCAGGAGTGGGAACAGGAACTGGCGGCGGCGCGCCGGGAGATTGACGACATGGACGCGCAATTGCTGGCGCTCCTGAACCGGCGGGCGCGTTGCGCGCAGCGGGTGGGCGTCCTCAAGGCGCGGCATGGCGCGGCAAACGAAGCGGGCGCGGCGGCGGCGAGTCATTATCGTCCCGCGCGGGAAGCGGAGGTGTTGCGGCGTTTGCAGGACCTGAATACGGGACCCCTGCCGGACGAAAGCGTGACTTTTTTCTTTCGCGAAGTGATGTCCGCCTGTCTTTCGCTGGAAGAGCCGCTGGCGGTGGCCTTTCTCGGTCCTCTGGGCACCTTTTCCGAATCCGCCGCCGTCAAGCAGTTTGGTCATGCCGCGCGCCTGCTGCCCTTTGCTTCCATCGACGAAGTGTTCCGGGAAGTGGAGGCCGGACACGCGGAATACGCGGTCGCGCCGCTGGAAAATTCCACCGAGGGCGCGGTGGGACGCACGCTGGATCTGCTCTTTTCCACTTCCTTGCAGATTTGCGGCGAGGTGGTGGTGCGCATACACCAGAATCTGCTTTCCCGTGCCCGCGATCTGGCTGCGGTAAAAAAAGTCTATGCGCACGCGCAATCCCTGGCGCAGTGTCATGAATGGCTGAACCACATGCTGCCGAATGCCCAGCGCATCGGCGTTGCCAGCAACGCCTTTGCCGCGCGGATGGCGGCGGAGGAGGCGGACGCCGCCGCCATTGCGGGCGAGGCGGCGGGAGAACGCTATCAACTGGCAAGGCTTGCCGCCAATGTGGAGGACGATCCCAACAACACCACGCGCTTCGTGGTGCTGGGACGCCACGACGCGGAAATTTCCGGAAAGGACAAGACTTCGCTCATCATGTCCGCGCCCAATCTTTCCGGTTCCCTGCACGATCTGTTGCAGCCGTTCGCGCAAGAAGGCGTCTCCATGACCCGCCTGGAGTCGCGTCCGGCGCGGCAGGGATTGTGGGAATACGTCTACTACGTGGATGTGGAAGGCCATCGCCGTTCGCCGCCCGTTGCCGCCGCGCTGGAGGCGCTGGCCAAACGGGCGGCCTTCCTGAAAGTGCTGGGATCTTACCCGGTTGCCGTATATTGAGAAAAGGCGGCGAAAAGCGGGTTCTTGCTTTTCGCCGCTTCCACTTTTTGCCGCATAAAACCGGCGTGCTAGAATCCGGGCGCTTGCATCCTCTCTTCCTCCACGTTCGATTCCCATGTCACAAGATGTTTTTCATGATGGCGCGCTTGCCGCGCGCTCCGCGCTTCCCCATGTTTGCGCCATTTCCGCCTATCAGCCGGGCAAACCGATCACCGCGTTGGCGCGCGAGTTTGGACTGGCGGTCGAATCCATTGTCAAGCTGGCCTCCAACGAAAATCCTCTGGGCATGAGTCCCAGGGCAAAAGCGGCGATACAGGCGGCCATCGATGGCGGCGAACGCTATCCCGACCCTTTCGCGCTGACGGCGGCGCTGGCGGCGCGGCATGGCGTGGCGGCAAACCAGATTGTGCTGGGCAACGGCTCCAACGATGTGCTCGATCTCGTCGCGCGCGTGTTTCTCGATAGCGACCGTTCCGCCATTGCCGCGCAATACGCTTTCGCCGTATATCCCATCGCCACCCTGTCGGCGGGCGGCGAGACGATTACCGTGCCGGCAAAGGATTATGGACATGACCTTGCCGCCATGCGCGCCGCCATACGCGCCGACACCCGCGTCATCTGGATTGCCAATCCCAATAATCCCACCGGCGCCTTTCTTGCCGCGGATGAATTGCGCGCCTTTCTCGCAAAGACGCCCGCGCATGTCATCGTCGTGCTGGACGAAGCCTATGCCGACTATCTGGACGCAAACGAGCGGTATGACGCCGTGCGCTGGATAGCGGAATTTCCCAATCTCGTCGTTTGCCGCACCTTTTCCAAAATCTACGGCATGGCCGGGCTGAGAATCGGTTATGGCGTCGCCGCCGCGCCGGTGGCCGAGCTGATGAATCGCGTGCGCCTGCCGTTCAACTGCAACAACCTGGCGATCGCGGGCGCCATCGCCGCCCTGGAAGACCATGAATTCCTCGCCCAAAGCTACGCCAGCAATCGCGCGGGCATGGCGGAGATCCGGGCAGGACTCGAAGACCTGCGCCTGCCCTGCATCCCCGCGCGCGGCAATTTCATCGCCTTCCGGGCGACGCAGGAAGGCGGCGCGACCGCGGCGGATATCCATCAAGACCTTTTGCGCCAGGGCGTGATCGTGCGTCCGCTCGCGGGCTACCGGATGCCGGACTGGCTGCGCGTCACCATCGGCGCGCCCGCCGAAAACGTCCGCTTCCTGGAGGCGCTGCGCGCAAGCGTCGAAAAAGCAAGAAATTAGCGCGCCCGCATGACCGTACAGACCGCATGGGTTTTGCGTTGGATTTAACGATTTGAAGCCAGGCTTTGCCTGGCTTCAGACCCCAAGATAAATCGGCAAAAAGCGGGTTTTCACTTTTTGACGCACCCTTTAAGGACAGCAATGGCTCTTTTTCAGATTTCCGAACCGGGCGCATCCGAAGCGCCGCACCAGCACCGATTGGCAATCGGCATCGACCTGGGAACGACGCACACGCTGGCGGCGACGGTAAGAAACGGCATGGCGCTGGTGTTGAATGACGCCAAGGGGCGTCCGCTCCTGCCTTCCGTGGTGCGCTATCGCGCCGATGGCGAGGTGGAAACGGGCTACGCCGCCCTGCGCGGGCGCATGCAAGATGCGCGCAATACCATCCTGTCCGTCAAGCGGTTCATGGGACGCGGACGGCAAGACATCGCGCATGTGGAATCCATGCCCTATGATTTCGTCGACGCGCCCGGCATGGTGCGGGTGAAGACCTGCGCGGGCGAAAAAAGCCCGGTGGAAATTTCCGCCGAAATTCTCAAGGCGGCGCGCGCGCGCGCCGAGGCGCATCTGGGCGACAAGCTGGTCGGCGCGGTGATTACGACGCCCGCCTATTTCGATGACGCCCAGCGCCAGGCCACCCGCGACGCCGCCCGTCTGGCCGGGATAAATGTGCTGCGCCTGCTGAACGAACCCACCGCCGCCGCCATCGCCTATGGACTGGATAACGGCAGCGAGGGCATTTATGCCATTTACGATCTGGGCGGCGGCACCTTCGACATTTCCATTCTCAAACTGACGCGCGGCGTATTCGAGGTGCTGGCGACCGGCGGCGATTCCGCGCTGGGCGGCGATGATTTCGACCAGCGCATTTTCTGCTGGGTGCTGGAAGAAGCCCATTTGCCGCCGCTGTCGCCGGAGGACGCGCAGCGCGTCATGATGTGCGCGCGCGAAGCCAAGGAATTCCTGAGTCATCACGAAAAAGCGCCCGTCACGGTCAAGCTCATGGGCGGTCATACCCTTGATCTGACGCTGGACGCCGCCACCTTTGCCCGGATTACCCGGAACCTGGTGGAAAAGACCCTGCGAGCCGTCAAGCGCGCCCTGCGCGACGCGGCGCTGCGCGCGGAAGACGTCAAGGGCGTGGTCATGGTCGGCGGATCGACGCGCATGCCGCAGGTACAGCGCGCCGTGGCGGATTTTTTCGGGCGCGAACCGCTGAACAATCTGGACCCGGACAAAGTGGTGGCGCTGGGCGCGGCGATGCAGGCCAATCTCTTGGCCGGAAACAAAAGCGAACACGACGACTGGCTGCTGTTGGACGTGATCCCGCTGTCGCTGGGACTGGAGACGATGGGCGGACTGGCGGAAAAAATCATTCCGCGCAACGCGGCCATCCCCATCGCGCGCGCGCAGGAATTCACCACCTTTCGCGATGGACAGAGCGCGATGGTCATTCATGTGCTGCAGGGCGAGCGGGAATTGGTGGCGGATTGCCGCAGCCTGGCGCGCTTTGAGTTGAAGGGCATTCCGCCGATGGCGGCGGGCGCGGCGCGCATTCGCGTCACCTTCCAGGTGGATGCCGACGGCCTGCTGTCGGTTTCGGCGGCGGAGCAGACCACCGGCGTGGAAGCGCGCATCGACATCAAGCCCTCCTATGGGCTTTCCGACGATGAAATCGTCGCCATGCTGAAGGATTCCCAGACGCACGCGCGCGACGATGCCCGGCGCCGCGCCCTGAAGGAAGCCCAGGTCGAGGCGCAGCGCCTGATCGAGGCGACGCAGGCCGCCCTGAAGAAGGACGCGCAGTTGTTGAATCCACAGGAGCTTGCCGCCGTCGAAGCGGCGGTTGCGCATCTGCAACCCTTGATTCTGGGCGACAATCGGCGTCAGATTACGCTGGGCATGGATGAACTTGCCGCCATCACCCAGGAATTCGCCCAGCGGCGCATGGACAAGAGCGTCCGGCAGGCGCTGGCCGGACGCTCGCTGGCGGAACTGGAACAGGGGAAAGCGCAAAAATGACGCAAATCACGGTGCTGCCGCATGTGGAAATCTGCCCGCAAGGCGCGGCAATCGAGGCCGATCCGGGACAAACCCTCTGCGAAGCCCTGCTGGCGCACGGCATCGAGATTGAACACGCCTGCGCCCAATCCTGCGCCTGCGCCACCTGCCATGTCATCGTGCGCCAGGGGTTCGAGACGCTAAAAGCCGCCGATGAACTGGAAGAAGACATGCTGGACAAGGCTTGGGGGCTGGAACCCTGTTCGCGCCTGGCCTGCCAGGTGACGGTCGCCGACATGCCGCTGACCGTGGAAATCCCCCGCTACAGCATCAACCTGGCGCGCGAGCGCTGAAAAAGGAGCCGCGCATGACCCAATGGAACGACATCCACGCCATCGCCCGCGCGCTGGCCGACGCCCGCCCGGAACAAGACCCGGCGCGGATCAACTTCGTCGATCTGCGCAACTGGATCCTCTCCCTGCCCGGTTTCAACGGCGACCCCGCCCATTGCGGCGAAAAAATCCTGGAGGCTGTCCAGCAGGCATGGATAGACGAATGGTCTTGAGCGCGGCGAGCGTTTGGTTCTCCGGGAACGCGACGCTGCCTTGCGCACCCGTGGAACCCGTGATGTTTCTCCCCGCGACAGTTTTGCATCAACGAGGCCGATGACGAATCGGCATGTCGATCTTGTATTGCCTCAAGCGGGATCAGATCGGCGGCGTCAAGAATGTTGGTGTAATTCCATTTCTATTTCAATAGCGCATTAATAATCCACGGCCACCGAACGATTGAGCGGATACGCTGGCGCTCCTGTTCAAGGGTACGCAGAGCGGTTTCAAGGTGATCTTCGAGGGCATCGATGGAGTCGAACACAAGGTTGCTGAAGAATTTTTCGCGCAGTTCCTCCCAAAGGCGCTCCACTGGATTGAGTTCTGGCGCATACGCAGGCAGGGGCGGCAACCGGATATTGTCCGG
>JAITRP010000064.1 GCA_031288305.1 Zoogloeaceae bacterium | reverse complement strand
TGGAGCGCCCTCGTGCGTTACATCATCAGGCAATTCCTCGCCTGCAAAACCAGAAATCCATTCTTTCTCGCTCTGCCCAATCAGGTTATCGGGGTCAATAGCAGGGAACTGAGGAATTTAGGTTTATCACCTCAAACGGCAAAGCAAACGGAAAAGTCCTCTGGACTGCCGCAGGCTCTGCGCTCGCAATGACGGAGGCAAAGGATTGCCGTGGCGCTCCGCTGCGGAGAATTACGGCCTCATTTCATTTTGCCCGACCTGCACTTGCTCGCCATACATGTCGAACTCAAGCGTGACGCCAATATCTGCGCACTTCGCGATCAGCGGCGGCTCCAGGGTTGTTCCAAGTTGTCCATCGATAAAGCAGCCGATGAAGTATTCCAATTTTCCGCCCGTACTGAGCAATTCCTGAACAAAAGGCTTGGCGCTTTTGCATCACGCCATTCGCCCAATCAATCAGGGACGCCAAGTCATCGGATTCCGGCCCTTTCAACACCCAGTACGAATCTTTGCGCAGTCCGGGAAGCACAGTTCCCTTTGGCGCTACGCGTTGCGCGCCAGCAGTCCACGCAATGTCGGGCGTTCGCCCGATTTGCCGGGTAATCAATCCCAACGGGATTTTCGGGTGGGTGACGCGTATCGACACCCGAAAGCCTCTTACGCGGTCAGGAGGGGCGGCATGGGTCATTGCCGGCGGCGCTTCGTCGTCCAAATTACGGCTATTTTCAGGAACGGACAAATCGATCATAAATTGACTTCCTTTCTTCAAAAAACGTGACGCCTTCTTTTTTGGCGTTCACGCTGATTATTTTCTCTTGCAAAAGTTCTTCTTTTATTGCTTTTCGAAGCGATGAATAATGGAATTCACCCATAATCCGAGTAACCTGTATTTTGGCAGTGTAATCCGAATACTGCGGATACAAAAGCGCGAATATAAACAGCAATAAAACGAATCCCGCGAAAAACCCCGCAAATCTCAGGGAAAGACGCATGAATTTGTTCATTGCTTGTCTGCCTATCCAGCCTGAGAAGGCGCGGCGTGAGGGTTCGCGGCATCGCCGCCCGCGAAAGCGAGGGCGCGAGCAACCGACCATTGGCGGCGGCTAATGGGGAGCTTGTCGGGGATTTGGCGAAAGAGGGCATAGCCGTAGGCGTCATCGTCCTCGCGGGCGCGCTCCAGACCCGCCAGGGCGTGACGGGCGATGAGGGCGGCGCGGTGCAGGCGGATGAAGCTTTCCGGGAATTCCGCTTCCAGTCCGGCGATGGTTTCGTTCAGCACGTATTCGCGTTCCGGCGTGCGGGCGATGACATATTTGAGGTCGGCCTTGAAATAGAGCACTTCGGCAAGCGGCACCAGCAACAGGCGACCGCGTTCGTGGCAGGGCAGGTAGTTGCGTCCGCCGCTGACTTGCTGTTGCAGGGAGGCCAGACTGCGCGCTTCCCCTTCGCCCAGATGTTGCCGCACCCTTTCCAGCGCGACCAGCAGACGCTGAGCGCGTACCGGTTTCAGCAGGTAGTCGACGGCATTGAGTTCAAACGCCTGTACGGCGTGGTTGTCGTAGGCGGTGGTAAAAATGACCGCGGGCGGCTTGGGCAGTTTTTCCAGATGCGTCGCCAGTTCCAGGCCGCCCATGCGCGGCATGTGAATGTCGGCCAGCAGCACATCGGGCAGATCGGCGGCGGATTGCAACCATTCGAGCGCCGCCAGGCCGTCTCCGGCTTCGCCAAGGACGCGGGAGGGACAGACGCTGACGATGTCGCCCAAGAGTTCGCGCAGACGCAGGCGCGCCAGATCTTCGTCGTCGATTATCAGGAGAGTGAGCGTTTGCATGATGGATCAAGTCAAAATGGAAAAACCGCGCGTCCGGCAGGGACATTCTACGCGCACCCGGTACAGACCGTTCCTGGCGCCGTGTTCCAGCGAGGCTTCCATGTCGTAGTACAGCGTCAGGCGCTGGCGGATGTTTTCCAGCGCCATGCGGTTGCCAGGCCGGTTTTCCGCATATTCTCCGGGTTCGTCCGTATCCTTCATGGTGTTGATGACCTCCAGCCGGAGCCGATCCTCCTTCATGTCCATGCGAACCTGGATTTCGCCAGCCTGCGCCGAGGGTTCGATGCCGTGATAAACGGCATTTTCCAGCAGGGGTTGCAGCATCAGCGGCGGCACCAGCGTATCCTGCGGCAGGACGCCAATGTCCCAATGAACCTGCAGACGCTCGCCCAGCCGCAGTTTTTCCAGTTCCAGATATTGCCGCCCCAGCGCGATTTCGGCGGAGAGCGGGGTCAGTTCCTGGGTATTTTTCAGTAGTGCGCGAAAGAGGTCGGAGAGGCTTTCCAGCGCGTTTTCCGCGCCGCGCGGATTGCTGCGGATCAGGGCAATGACGGTGTTCAGGGCATTGAACAAAAAATGCGGGCGGATGCGGGCGTTCAACGCCGCCAGCCGCGCCTCCGCCAGATGGGGCAGGAGCGCCCGGGCGCGCAATTCAAAATAATAGAGCAACAGCGCCGCACAACTGACGGCAAGCAGAACCGCGCGCCAGATCAGTCCGTCCTGCGTCAGTCCGAGAAAGCGCCAGCTATCCTGCAAAAAGATGGCGCTGCCGGCAACGACCAACAGCACGACGCCTTGTCCCAGGCGGGGCGGACAGCGCCAGAGCGCGTCCCGCGCCAGCGCGAGGAAAAGGAGATTCGCCAACAGGAGCGGCTCGACCCATGCGGCATTCTCCATGAAGGCCGTCATCCAGCCCATCGGCGTGCGCGCGTCCGCCAGCGCCGCGCCCAGCGCCAACAGATTGACGCCGACGAGAATACGCCAGAGCACACCCTGATTCCGCCAGTCCGGCAGAAGATGGCGCGTGTTTTGTCGTATACTTTTCACCTTTTTCTTCTCCTTCTTTCCTGTTTCCAGTCAGCATGAATTCCACTCCAGCTTCGCAATATACATGGGCGGGTCGTTTTTCCGAACCCGTATCCGATCTGGTCAAGCGCTACACCGCTTCCGTCGCCTTCGATCAGCGCCTGTGGCGGCACGACATGCTGGGATCGCTGGCGCACGCCAGAATGCTTGCCCGCCAGGGCATCCTCAGCGCGCAGGATCTGGCGGATATCGAGCGCGGCATGGAGATTATCCGGCTGGAAATCGAAAACGGGCAATTCCAGTGGTCGATGGATCTGGAAGACGTGCATTTCAATCTCGAAAAACGCCTGACCGCCCTGGTCGGAGACGCGGGGAAAAAGCTGCATACCGGACGCTCCCGCAACGATCAGGTCGCCACTGACCTCCGCCTGTATCTGCGCGACGGCATCGACGACATCCTGCGCCTGCTGGGCGCTTTCCAGAGGGCGCTGCTCGCGCTGGCGAAACGCGAAGCCGCTACGCCCATGCCGGGATTCACGCATTTGCAGGTGGCGCAGCCTGTCACCTTCGGGCATCACCTGCTTGCCTATTTCGAGATGTTCCTGCGCGACGGCGAACGCTTCATCGATTGTCGGCGGCGCGTCAATCGCCTGCCCTTGGGCGCGGCGGCGCTGGCGGGGACGAGTTATCCCATAGACCGCGCCTTCGTGGCCGCTGAACTGGGTTTCGAGGCGGTGTGCGAAAACTCGCTTGACGCCGTTTCCGACCGCGACTTCGCCATCGAGTTCTGCGCCGCCTGCTCCCTTTTCATGACGCATGTTTCCCGGCTTTCCGAAGAACTGGTGCTGTGGATGCATCCGCGCGTCGGCTTTGTTCGCCTTGCCGACCGCTTCTGTACCGGTTCCTCGATCATGCCGCAGAAGAAGAATCCGGATGTTCCGGAACTGGCGCGCGGAAAAACCGGGCGCGTACATGGCGATCTGCTGGCGCTCCTCACCCTGATGAAAGCCCAGCCGCTCGCCTACAACAAGGATAACCAGGAAGACAAGGAACCCGTGTTCGACGCGCTCGACACCGTGACCGACACGCTGCGGATTTTTGCCGACATGCTGGCCGACGGCATCCACGTGCGCGCGGACGCCATGCAAGAAGCCCTGCAACAGGGGTTTGCCACCGCGACCGACTTGGCCGACTATCTGGCGAAAAAAGGCGTGCCTTTTCGCGACGCGCATGCCGTCGTCGGCGCGGCGGTGAAGGCGGCGGAACAAAAAGGCGTGGCCTTGCCGGAACTGAGCCTTGCTGAACTGCAAGCCTTTTCGCCGCGCATCGAAAACGATGTCTTCGCCGCGCTGACGGTGGAAGGCTCGCTTGCCGCCCGCAACCATACGGGCGGCACAGCGCCCGCGCAGGTTGCGGCGGCGTTGCTGCACGCGCGAAAGAGGTTGGAAACCCTGCTCGTTTCCGTCTCCGCATAACATTTTTGCTCATGTTTCCATACGCATGGCTTAGGCCACTCCTCACACGCAAAATGCTGATTTGCGTGTTTACGGGTTTTTCGTCCGGCTTGCCGCTGTATTTTCTGCTGCAATTGATGCCCGTCTGGCTGAAAAGCGCGGGGGTCGACCTCAAAACCATCGGACTCATGACGCTGGTGCAGTTTCCATTTACCTGGAAATTCCTTTGGGCGCCGCTACTGGAGCGTTGCAGGCTACCGCTGGGTCTGCGGCGCGGATGGATGCTGATTACGCAGATCGGTCTGCTCGTTGCCATTGGCTGTATCGGAGGGTTCGATCCGGAGCGCGACATCTGGATCATCACCCTGCTCGCCAGTGTGCTGGCCTTCTGTGCTGCCACGCAGGATATTGTCATCGATGCCTTTCGCCGTGAAATGTTGGCGGAAAACGAAATGGACATGGGCAATTCTGTGCACGTAAGCGCCTACCGGGCGTCAGGACTGGTACCGGGATCGCTTTCCCTGATACTGTCGGATTATCTACCTTGGGCGCAGGTATTCTGGATTACCGCGCTCTTCATGCTGCCTGGCATGATCATGGCGTTGATGGTTACGGAACCTGCGGTAAAGACGCCTCCAAAAAATCTGCGCGACGCCTGTGTGTTGCCGTTTCAGGAATTCATGCAGCGTTTGGGTTGGCAACATGCGCTGACCGTTCTGGCCTTCCTCGTGCTATATAAACTGGGCGATTCGTTTGCCACGGCCTTATCCAACGTCTTTTACCTGGAAATGGGATTTTCCAAAACGCATATTGGCCTGATTGCCAAACACGCCGCGCTCTGGCCGACCATCATCGGCGGCACATTGGGTGGCTTGATCATGGTCAGGATCGGCGTCAACCGCGCCTTATGGGTGTTCGGCGCAGTGCAAATGGTGACGATTCTGGGATTTGCCTGGCTTGCGGCTATCGGTCCGCAAAAAGAAATCCAGACCTTCCATCTCGTCGCGCTGGCGATGGTCATTTCCGCCGAATATCTGGGCGTGGGACTGGGCGCGGCAGCCTTCATCGCCTTCATTGCCCGCGCCACGCACCCCGCCTATACCGCTACCCAGTTCGCCTTGTTTACTGGACTCTCTTCCATGCCGCGCACTTTGATCAACTCTACTGCCGGTGGCATGGTGGAAATGCTGGGCTGGCTCAATTTCTTCCTGCTGTGTACCGCCCTTGCCGTGCCGGGAATGCTGCTGCTCTTCAAGGTCGCGCCGTGGAGAGCGGAGGTCAACCGCCAGGAAGCGGACAAGCGATAGGAGCCTGTTGCTCTGAATATCTTGCGACACGCCTCATGTATCTGGACGGGTGCAATTAAAAGTGGAGGACAGAGCGCTCGCTACGCTCGCTTTGTGGTCTGTGGCTCAGTAGACAGTTGGCGCAGGTCTCTGACTGCAGACGACAAAGGCCGCGTTAGCGGTCGCTCCGTCTTCTTTCCCCAGTCTTCCACAGCAGGAACAATATTACCTTGACATTCTCCGCTTTTAATCGCGCCCTGTCTGGACATGCCGTTTCCCTTCCCGGCGGTTTTTGGCGTATTGCTCCCTTTCCAAGAATCATCCGCGATTTTGTTTGCCTTGCCGCAATTGCGCTGTCCGTGGCGCGTCATTCGCGTCACGAATGACTTGGGAAATTACAGCAAGAGGCGTAATTGCGTTGAGGTTTCTTCCTGCGGCACATCGGCAAACAGGGTGGCCCCCCCCGGCTTGGTCGACAGGGATTGACCGGTCAGACCCGGTTCGCGGGCGAGCAGTTGCCGCAGAGGCGCAAAGCCGGGAAGACCCAGGGTGACGGACAGGGCGTCGTCGATGGCGGCACGGGTCGCGTCGGCGTCCAGTTTGGCAAGCGCCAAAAGCTCACGCGTACTAATGTCGTCAAACGCGGCGGCAAGCGCCGCGAGCGTTTTGGCGGGAAGACGCGTCACATCCAGCACGGGCATGGTCGCCCACTGCGGCTTTTTGACCTGCATCCACGCGCCTTCCGTGGTGACGCGGCGGGAAAGCATCATCAACAAAGAAGGGGTGCTGTTGAGCCAGAGCAGGAGCGTCTTTTCCTGTTCGGGCAACAGATCGGACTGGAACGCCCACCAAGTGTTGCCCAAAACGGCCTGATCGAAACCAATCGCCAGAACGCGATGCGTTGTCGTCCTGACACGCTCCACCAGCAGGATGCGCCCGGCGCTGGCGGCGATGGGCGCGGCGCTTTTGAGCGGACGCCCCTTTGCCGCCGTGACGCGCTCGGACAGCCAGACGTTCGGTTTTTGCCGGATGCGCGTCACTTTTTTCGCGTCGTGATTCCAGAGGGCAAGATAAGGCGACCAATCCGTTTCCGATTTCAGGAAAGCATCGTGGATGTCACGGCGGTCATAGCCCAGCTTGCCCATATCGCCCAGCGCGCAGAACGGCAAGGCAACCGGCGTGGCGCCGGGAATCGCCAACTGCCCGGCAGCGAGCGCCGCCGCCGCCTTGAGCGCGGGCGCTTGCGCGAACTGGACGCCCAGCCATTGCGCTTCGCCCTGGGTAGGCGGCAGTTCGATCACCTCCGTCAATTTGCGCTCACTATCGTCCAGAATGGCCGCGCCGCCCGTTTGCACGCCGTTTTCCAAACGGGCGCAAACCCGGTCGGCAATGTCCATCGCTTCGTAAATCGTGCGCGGGTTGTGCCAGAGATTGAGGTAAATGGTATTTCCCGCCGTTTCGTTTTTCTCGCGTTTTCGGGCGACGAACATGATCTCCGAAAGTTCGGTGTTTTCGGAAAAATTGGGGCGCTCGGCGTCATGACTGACGATGACCGTTTCCAGATGATAGGCGTCGGCAATCATCTTGCGGCTGACGCTCCACGCTTCGCCGGTCGCCAGCGCCACGGGCAGGATGAAGGCCATGCGCCCGCCGGCCCGCAGATGCTGGTCGGCAATCGCCATGAATATGCTGCCCAGGCCCGCCGTGATCGAGGCGGGCAAGTCGCGGGCGCGTCTTTTCAACTCGGTTTGCAGTTTGGCGCGTTCCTCTTCCGGCAAGCTGCCGAACAACAGATTGCCGCCCACGGAACGGACAAAGGGCGGATTCATGACACACAAATCCAGCGGCGGCACTTCGGCAATAGCGATGTGCTCCCCGGAAACGCTGGTTTTCTTGGTTTCCAATTGGCTGTCGTCCAACGCCAATTGCGTCTCGACCCGGCGCTTTCCGATGAAATCCAGGCTCCCCAGGCGGGAAATACGGCCTTGTACGCCCATGGGCATGATGAACAGGTTCATTCTGCGGAAGGCGACATTGGGCGCGAGCATTCCCAGTGTGGCGGCGGTCAGGTGTACGGCGGACGGCAGCACGTCATAGCCGTACAGAATATTTTCCATCAGGGTTTTGTGCAGCGTTTTCAGATCAGCCTCTGCAAGGCGCTGCTTGCCTTGAACACGGGCCAGCACGTATTTGTCCGTGATGGCCTGCGCCGCCGCCATGAGCAGCGTGCCTGTCCCGCAGGTCAGATCGGATACCGCGAAATCCGTCAATTGACGTTCGGAACCAAAATCCATTTTTCCCCAATCACGGGAAAAGGTGAGTTTCAACAATAACGTGGCAGCCGCCGTCGAGGTGTAATACGTTCCCAGATACTTCGCGTGATACAGCATCCAGTGATAGATGCGCCCCATGAGGTCATGCCGGAGCGCGGACTGGTTCGCGCAGATGGCCTGCGCCTCCTTTATCAATCCGCGAAAGGCGACAATGACCGGTTGCGTGACGGCAAGCTCGGTCAAGATGGACTCGGCCAACTGGAAAATCGGCACGAAATCAATCCGCGTGTGAATCCAATTCCATTGAGATTTTATTTCCGCGACGGGGTCTGGCGCTTTGTCATAGGCGCGAAGGGAAGGCACCCGCGCATCGTCGCCATGCGCCGCCAGTTGTTCCTGAAAAATCAAGGCGTTTGCCAGCACGAGGGAGGCTACTTTTGTCGCGGTAATCCGGCGAGCCTCTTGTTCTTCCGGCGTCTCATTCTTCCTGGCGGGCATTTCCAGGAGATTGGATAATTTGTCGCACACCGTTGGGGGCCAAAGGATGGCTATAGTTTCGATTTTCCCAACAAGTTTCCCGGCGGCGGCGGCGACGACATCATCCCGCGCCAGCGCGCCATGTACCCGGCGAAGCGCGACCAGGATTTCGGAAGGCGTCGCTTCCGCCCAGTCGGTTTGCCCGGCTTCCGAAAAAATCCGGTAGCGCAGGCAGGCGGCGGCAAGCGTAGCCCCAAGCCTGGGCATGGCGACTGTGCGCAAAGTCTTTGGGTACACAACGGCCACGGCGATATGGCAAATGCCGGTCGTCACCCGGCTGATCGCGTCGTTCGACACTACGGCGTCGGCGTTGGCAACGTCGGCATATTTGCCCTCGATGACGGCGCGCAAGCCGCCCAGGGTAAAGAGCACATCCGGGCGAACTTCGCCGGAGCGATGGATAGTCTCGGCTTCCGCATCAACACCATGTCGCGCCATCAAAATCGCAAGATGCGTATTGATGACCTCCTCACGATGACGAATGGCGGAGGCGGATGTTTTTGCGCGCGGCATTTTTGGCCTTTCGACAGCCATCACAAAATCATCCGCTCCCAGGAGCGTGCGCCAACCCACCGGCGTTGCGCGGAATCGATTCTCCAGCCCTCCTTTTTCTTGAACAGGATGAATTGTATTTCAATGCCGTCCTCGATGCTTTTTGGCTTGGCGCGCATGTTTCGCGTGCGTATCTCGCATTTGCGCGGATTCGGGTATTGTTCGCAGAGGATATCCAGATCCTCATGGAACGTTGGCGTAGGCCCTATGCTCGCCGTGACATAGACCCGTTTTTTGCCGGTGCAATAACGCGCGCGGATCGCGTGCGTTTCATCAATCGTGGCATTCAGATCGAAAGCCGCTTCTTTCCTGCGTCGCCAAGCATCGGTTTCCCAACGGTACCTCGCCAGAATGAAGCCGCGCGCAACCTGCGCGGGCGTGGCATCGTTTGGAAGTGCTGCGTCTTCTTTCCAGCCGATTTCCGGCCACGCGATGGTCTTGGGCGGCGGTGGCGGCGAAACAGCGCCGCCCATTGCTTTCAGATAGGCGGCAAGCGCGTCGTGCCGGGTGTGTTCGGCCAACGCCAGCGCGCAGTTTCCGGCGCGATCCAGGGCGCGGGGATCGGCGCCCGCCGCGATCAGGCGCTTGGCGATGTCGAGATGCCCCGTTTGCGCGGCCCTCATGAGCGCGGTGCGTCCAAGAAAGGCGTTGGCGGGCACATGATTCGCGTCCGCGCCCGCGGCAAGCAGGATGTCGACCAGCGCGTCGTTACCTGTTTGTACCGCCCAGCCCAAGCTATCCAACCCGACCGCCTTGCAGGAGGCATTCTTGTCCGCGCCCTTTTCGAGCAGGAAGAGGACGGCCTCCATGTGCCCGGCGATGACCGCTTCCAGTAACACCGTGCGCCCCGTCCCCTTGTCGCGGGATTCGATGTCGTCGCCCGCTTCCAGACGCAAACGAAGCGCCTCGATATTGCCCGCCTGGGCAGCCCGTCGAAGTTGATGGCTCATTCAAATGCTCCCAGGACAGGAAAAATGCCGTCGTAATTGCCAGAATCAAACCGCAACGCGCTGGGGATGGATTTGCGACCGAAAAGGATCACGGGCATCCAACACATCGTTCTTATTTGAAAAACACGTCCACATAATCCGTCACTTCATCACAGGGATTGTCCATTTCCTGCATTCGCCAGTACCGGCGCGTGCCCGTAACCTTGAAGTGCCACTCACCTTCACGCCCGCAAGGCTGTCCGTCATTGATATGGCTGACACGCGTCGTTACCTCGCCTTTCAGAATGAATTCCCGCGCGTCGATGATGGTGATCGTTCCTTCCGCAGTCACGTAATCTCCGTCCAGTTCCTGACGCGCGTTCATGTGAAGCACGCCATCCCTGCGGGTTACGGATGCCTTGCCGAATTTTTCCCAACTGACCCATTGCAGCGAAAAAAGATGATCGCCCAGCAATGCTTGCTCGGCTTCCACATCCAGCCGCTCTTCGGCCATGACGGGCAAAGCCGTCAGACAAAGCGCCAGCACCAGGCATTGCAATGATTTAAGCATATTCCATCCTCATTCATGGTTGGTTTCCAGAAACGCATCCAGACCTTGCAAGGGAGTCCCGTAATCGTCGCCGTATCCGGCGTTTCTTTCGCCAGCACGAAGAACAATGATGAGGGCGGCTCGCGCCGATCCGGTGTCCAGACATCCAGTGATTCGGAAATCGGCTCGCCTGCGATCATTCCGACCGTGCAACTGACCGGGAAAAACCACACGCTGCCCAATACAAACAGAAAGACACGGACGATTTTTTTCACGGCGATCAAGCCACCAACCCCGTCATGCGTATCACACGCGCATCGCGCGTTGCGGCAAAAAGGAGGCAGGCGCGGATGTCTTCGCTTTCCAGTTCCGGGTAATCGGCGAGAATTTCCGCTTCGCTCATCCCCGCCGCCAGCCAGCCCAGCACGTCATACACGGCAATCCGCATTCCGCGCACGCAGGGCCGTCCGCCGCGTTTGCCCGCTTCCAGCGTAATCCGCGCCATCCGATTTTCCATTTGTCTTCTCCTTTGAAAAAAACATGGCGAAACGCGGCGGCAACAGCCGCCCGTTACCCGTCTGTCTTCTGTCCTCTGTCTTCCGTCCTCTGCTTCCTGATCTCCTCCAGCACCCTCCAGGCGCAGTCCTCGATTCTTGTTCCCGGCCCGAAGATGGCTTTTGCGCCTGCCTGATAGAGAAAATCGTAGTCCTGCGCCGGAATCACGCCGCCCGCGAAGACGATGATGTCGTCCGCCCCTTCTTTCTTCAGGGCTTCCACCAGCGCGGGGAGGAGCGTCTTGTGACCGGCGGCGAGCGAGGACATGCCCACCGCGTGCACGTCGTTTTCCACCGCCTGGCGCGCCGCTTCTTCCGGGGTCTGGAAGAGCGGCCCCATGTCGATGTCGAAGCCCAGGTCGGCAAAGGAAGTGGCGACCACCTTCGCGCCGCGGTCGTGCCCGTCCTGCCCCAGTTTGGCGATCATGATGCGCGGACGGCGGCCTTCCTCCTCGGCGAACTTCGCCACCTCGGCCTTCAGGCTTTCCCAGTTGTCTTCCCCTTCCACGACGCCCGCATAGACGCCGGAAATGATCTGGTGCGTGGCGCGAAAACGCCCGAAGACCTTTTCCATCGCGTCCGACACCTCGCCCACCGAGGCGCGCAGGCGTATCGCCTTTACCGTGAGATCGAGAAGATTCCCCTCGCCGGTTTCGGCGCACTGCGTGAGCGCCGCGAGCGCCGCTTCCACCGCCGCCGTATCGCGCGTGGCGCGGATTTTTTTCAGGCGCTCGATCTGCGCCTCGCGCACGGCGTGGTTGTCGATTTCCAGGATGTCGACCTTGTCTTCCTTCGCCAGCCGGTATTTGTTCACCCCGACGATCACGTCCTTGCCGGAGTCGATGCGCGCCTGCTTGTCGGCGGCGCAGGTTTCCACCTGCATCTTCGCCCAGCCGGATTCCACCGCCTTCGTCATGCCGCCCATCGCCTCGATTTCCTCGATGATGCCCCACGCCTTGTCGGCCATGTCCTGGGTCAATTTTTCCATCAGGTAGGAACCGGCCCAGGGGTCGACCACGTTGCAGATGTGCGTTTCTTCCTGGATGATCAACTGCGTGTTGCGGGCGATGCGGGAAGAGAATTCCGTGGGCAGCGCAATTGCCTCGTCGAGCGAATTGGTGTGCAGCGACTGGGTGCCGCCAAAGACCGCCGCCAGCGCCTCGATGGCGGTGCGCACCACGTTGTTGTACGGGTCCTGCTCGGTCAAGGACCAGCCGGAAGTCTGGCAGTGGGTGCGGAGCATCATGGATTTGACGTTTTTCGCGCCGAACCCCGACATGATGCGATGCCAGAGCAGCCGCGCGGCGCGCATCTTGGCGATTTCCAGATAGAAATTCATGCCGATCGCCCAGAAGAACGACAGCCGTCCGGCGAAGACATCCACGTCCATGCCGGAGGAGATGCCGGTGCGCACGTATTCCATGCCGTCGGCCAGCGTGAAGGCAAGTTCGATGGCCTGGTTCGCCCCGGCTTCCTGGATGTGATAGCCGGAAATGGAGATGGAATTGAACTTCGGCATGTTCGCCGCCGTGTAGGCGAAGATGTCGGCAATGATCTTCATCGACGGCTTGGGCGGGTAGATATAGGTGTTCCGCACCATGAACTCTTTCAGGATGTCGTTCTGGATGGTGCCGGAAAGTTTGTCCTGCGAGACGCCCTGTTCCTCGGCGGCGACGATGTAGCCCGCGAGAATCGGCAGCACCGCGCCGTTCATGGTCATGGAAACGGAGATTTTGTCGAGCGGGATGCCGTCGAAGAGGATTTTCATGTCCTCGACCGAATCGATCGCCACGCCCGCCTTGCCCACGTCGCCCAGGACGCGCGGATTATCGGAATCGTAGCCGCGGTGCGTGGCAAGGTCGAAGGCCACCGAGACGCCCTGGCCGCCCGCCGCGAGCGCCTTGCGATAAAAGGCGTTCGATTCCTCGGCGGTGGAAAAGCCCGCGTACTGGCGGATCGTCCAGGGTTTCACCGCGTACATGGTCGGCTGCGGCCCGCGCAAATAGGGCGCGAAACCGGGCAGGGTGTCGGCGTATTCCAGCCCTTCGGCATCCTTCTTCGTATAGAGCGGCTTGACCGTCAGGCCCTCCGGGGTTTTCCAGGCGATATCCGCCGGGGCGGCGCCCTTGGTCTGCTTGACCGCGGCGGCTTCCCAATCGGCGATGTGGCCGGAATTCTTGAATGGTTCGGACATGGCGCTCTCTCGCTATCACTTATATGGTTCGATGCCTGACGCGCCAGGAAGCGCGCGGCAATCCCGGTTCGATGCCAGCCCCGGATCGGCGGCCGGCGGGTTTTGGATGATACTTGCTCTGCACGGGACAAGGCAAGCTGGAAACGCTGCCGAAAACATTACGGACAGGGGGCAATCGGCGCTGCCGCTACCTCGCCCGCCGCCTCTGATCGCGCATTCAAATCAGTGGATTTTGATAGAACTCGCCGAAAAGCTGATGATATTCCCGCCGGTAGTGTTCGCGTTCCGGGTCTTGAATCAGGCATTGCCGATAGAATTCCCGGTCTTCGATGGGCGCGTCCGTATAAAGCGAGAGCATCGCGGCGGCATACAGGATCGGGGGATTGAAAAAATCGAAGGAAAGGCAGATTTTCGCGGCAAGCAACGCTTCCTCGTATTGGGCATGACGGATGCAGGATTCGATCAGCAACGAATAGTCGGCGTTTTGCATCCTGTGCGGAGACGCCTTGCGCAACACGATGGTATGCCCGTTGCCGATTTTGCTGTCCGTTTCCTCGACGGTTTCGACGCAAAAACTGGCGAGACACTGGCAATTGATCCAGTTGACCAGCTTCATCATCGACTGTAGCGAATAAACATGATAATGGCCGCGCCAGATATCGCCGGAGGATGCGACCGTCAGATCGTCGTCATAAGCCTGGATCAGATCGGCAAGAGAAGAAAGCGGGCGGAAGACGTCGCGGCCTTTTTCCGCGTTTCTTTTGGGGAAAATGCAAAAAAATATTCCGTTGTCTTTCAGGACGCGAAAGGATTCCACGAATGCCGCAATCGGGTTGGGTTCATGTTCGATGACATGGGAGCTGACCACATAATCCTGTGTTCCCGAATCGACCGG
This sequence comes from Zoogloeaceae bacterium, assembly GCA_031288305.1. Lineage (GTDB taxonomy): Bacteria > Pseudomonadota > Gammaproteobacteria > Burkholderiales > Rhodocyclaceae > Azovibrio. The sequence goes on along the minus strand of JAITRP010000064.1, from coordinate 3,498 downwards.
GATGTTCCTGAAATCGCCGATTGCATCGACCGGCGCGGCACTTTGTCCGAATCTCGCCTGCTCTTCCACATAGTGACGGTAATCTTCCAGGTCGCGCGGGTGCAAAAACCGCGCGCCATCGCTTGGCGCGATATTGAGGCAGTCCGCAAGACCAAAGGGATTGTGCAGGGAAGCGCCCAATTCAACCCCTTTCCCCACGCAGTATTTGAGCGCGAGCGAACTCAAGGCAAAGACCATGAGAATTCCCCGGTGAATTTCATGATTTCACGTCATATCACCATTTGTTGTTCGGAAACCGTCGGCCCCTGCCGGTCCCTGCCACGTCCCCCGATTACGGACAAACGGCGGTCGCGGGTTCCCCGCCTTGCGTCACCGGTTTTCCGCCCAGCATGGAAAAATACGGGTCGCAGGCGGGTTCCTGCGCGGCGGTGGCGACGGAAAGGATAGCGGATGTGCGTTCGTCATTTTCTGCCGCGCCGATGGCGACCAGTTGGTAGTGGTAGGTGGTTTTTTCCTGCAAACCGTGATCCACGAAGCTCACGAAGGGCATATCCGCGCCTTCTGCCGTGTACAGCAATTGCGCGTCATCTTCTCCCGTGACCTTTGCGCGCGATGTGCCGCGCTTCGGCGCTTTTACACGATACAGCGCATAACGTTCGGCATTGGGCACGGCCTGCCAAAGCAGCATGACCTGATCGGAACTGACATCCAGCGCCTTTATCTGCGGCGCGCGCTTCAGTTTGGCGGGCGGCGGCGATTCTTCCGCGGCTTCTCCGGATGGCGCGGCATCCGCCAGCACAGGCGAGTCTACTGCCGCGTCCGCGTCATCGCGCTCCGCGCTGTTGGCCAGCGCCTGCGCCATGCGCCAGACGGCGGCAATCTGCGCGCCCTGTTGCGTGGCGTAATGTCCGGCCTTTTTGTCGCTGCTGTCGTTGTACCCCCACCAGTCCCAGCAGCCATTGGGATTCATCGGCAACAGGCCCGTTCCCGCGAGCGCCAGGGATATGCTGGCAGCTTGCGGATAAAGGATGACGATATTGTTTTTTTCCGCCCATTCGTTGAACCCCGCGCCCTCGACAAAGGTCATGCCAATGTTTTCCGCTCCCTGCTGGCAGCCGTGGAAGGCGATGTGCAGGCGGCACGGATCGCCCTTTTTGCAGGCGGGCGGCACGTACAGATAGCCAGTATCCGCCAGGGAAACGCGGATGGGATCGATCTCGTCTTCCTCGTCCAGCATGGTGTAATACGCCTGGTTGAAGGAAAGGATTTCGCCCTTCAGGTTCTTGCTGGCGGTGCGCTGTAGCGGGCCGTAGAAGAATTGCAGGGCGGAAGCGGCGGCGTCGTAGGCGGTCTTGCCGACCATGCAGATATTGATGAAATTGCCGCCCGTTGCCGCACAAGCGTTGCACCGGCCCGCGTCCGCCGCGCAACTGGCGGAAATCTGCGCGTGCGCGGCGGGCAGTTCGTGCTTGTAGAACATCTGCCCATCATTTTGCAGGAAGGCGCGATAATATGTCCGCAAGGCTTCGCTGACTGGAGTCTTGACGATGCCGTCGTTATAACCGTGGAAGATCCATACTTTTTGTCGCGCCAGATTGTCCAGGGAATCGATCAAGCCGCTCCCGGCCCAGCTTTCGGTGGCGTTTTGCATGACGTCCATGTCTTCCTGCGTGATGGGCGCAACGCCGAAAGCCGGATCGCCCTGCATGCAGCGAGCAATGGCTTTCTCGACCGCCGCGCCGCTCCACGAAGCTTCTCCGGCGCAGAAATAGGGGCCGCCTGCGGTCGCGGCCACGCCCTTGATGTGGGCGGAATGCGCCACCGCCAGTTGCACCGCCATGAACGCGCCGGAAGAAATGCCGGATGTCGTGGTCTCGCGCAAGTCCAGATTCAGTTGCGGCAGGAATTCATCGGCCTTGGCGCAGGCGGATAACGACAGGGCAAGCAAAAAACACAGGGCGCGCCAATGGAAACGATAACGTGGCATGGAGATTCTCCTTTGAAATGACCGCTGCCGTCATTATATCCAGAGAGGCAAGGCAACCCTACTTGCCCCTGCGAAAATCGCACAGACCAGTCGGGTTTTGTTGCTTTCCTGTGGGTAAGAAGTTAACCTTCCGCCTGTTGTCCGGGTTTCGTTGTTCATCGTATTTTTTTCGTCAAAGAGGTTTCTCCATGTCACAAACTGTTCCTGTCTCCAACAAAGACAAACTGGTCACCGATCTGAAAGCCGTGGTTGCGGATGCGGAAGATATTTTGAAGAGTACCGCCGATATCGCGGGGGAGAAGGTGGCGAGCGCGCGGCAGAAGATTGAGGCGCGCTTGAAAGATGCTAGGCTACGTCTGGAAGATGCGGAAGCGGTGCTGGTCGACAAAACCCGCGCCTGCGCTCGCGCCACGGACGACTTTGTGCACGAGGAGCCGTGGAAAGCCGTGGGCGTGGCGGCTTTCCTGGGTCTGACGCTGGGCGTCCTGATCGGTCGCCGCTGATTCATGCGCGATAAACTGGGATCATTCCAGACGCTCAAGCGCCTGCTGCGCGATCTGCTGGAAATCGGGCAGACACGTCTGGCGTTGCTCGCCAATGAGGCGGAAGAAGAAAGAATCCGCCTCATCCGCGTTTTTGCCCTGTGCATCCTGGCGATCTTTTGTTTGGGCGTTGGCGTGGTGTCGCTGTGCGCGTTTCTGATCTTGCTGTTCTGGGAAAGCCGTTTGTTGTTGCTGGGCACAAGCTGCCTGGTGTTCTTGGCGCTGGCGTTCATCCTGGGTTGGCGATGCCGCGCCAGTTTGCGGTACGGTCTTCCGTTTGCCGCGACGTTGGCGGAATTGCAGCACGACATCGCCAGTCTGCGCGACGGACGGGCTGCCGCCAGCAAAACCGGGAACGCGCATGATGAATCCCCGTCTGCTTGAACTGCGCGAAGAGCGCGGCCTGTTGCGTGCGCGTTGCGCCGAACAGCGGCGCGCGCTGACGCAACACGCCTTCGCTCTGGAACAGGTCTGCATGTTGGCAGACAAGGTGAAGGCCGGAAGAGATTGGGTCAAACGACATTCGCTGCTGGTGGGCGGCGCAGCAGCGCTTCTGGTGTTTGCCAAACCCACGCGTCTGCGCTGGATCTGGCGGCTGGCGCGTTGGAGCCAGAGCCTGTGGCGCGGCTGGCGCGGACTTGCCAATCTGCTGCGCAACAAATTGCCGTTTTAATGTGTACGGCAAAAAGTAAAAACCTACTTTTTGCCGGTTCAGTCAGCAAAAAAGGGCAAGCAGAGCTTGCCTTTTTTGGGGTAAAAAACGCAACCCACTACCCATCTGCACGAGTCGTAGGGGCGCACTGTGTGCGCCCCTACGACAACCCAAAGACCGCGCTGGTTTAACGTTGGGTTTATTCCATTTCTATTTCAATAGCGCATTAATAATCCACGGCCACCGAACGATTGAGCGGATACGATGGCGCTCCTGTTCAAGGGTACGCAGAGCGGTTTCAAGGTGATCTTCGAGGG